>CAJUNM010000008.1 GCA_910587805.1 uncultured Christensenellaceae bacterium
ATTTTACTTTGCGGCGTTATTGCTTTACTGTTAAAATTAAAAGTCAAGCGGTAAATTATGGAAGAAACAAATACGACAGGCTTACGAATATGCGAAATATAAACACGCACACCGGAGATAAATACAATGAAAAGAACTTATAATGTATTGCGGAATCGAGTGCGAAAACTGCGACGCACGAAAAGCAACATTATATAGACGGCGAGTCTGAAACGTTTGAAATATGATACTCGTTTTATCCGTCACAGCGGACAATAAACAATAATGCAAGGAGTACGAATATGCTTATCCCCGCACCTGAAGAAAAAGAACTGACGGCATTGGTCGGCAAATCTTTATACGGAGTATGGAACAAATTATGCGCTTTGATCGACGAACACTATGACATGGACCTGACTTGGAACAACGGAGGTAAAGCGTGGACTTATGAATACAAATTCCGCCGCAGGGGCAAAACATTATGCGCTTTATACGCAAAAGAAAGCCGCATCGGGTTTATGGTCATATTGGGAAAAGACGAGCGAGCGAGTTTTGAAAAAGATCGAGGCTTCTTCGCAAGCAAGGTGCGCCGAGCTTACGACAACGCGCAAACTTATCATGACGGAAAATGGCTCATGTTTGAGCCTATAGACGATTCTTTATTCAAGATTTTATTCGTCTGCTGAAAATCAAACGGAAACCAAATAAATAGTACACAATCAAGCCGAACGACCGCCCGGCGGCGGTCGTTTTACATTGCAATTATTTACAGAGCTTTATTATAAACTTCTGCCACCAATCGGGAACGTTGAACAACGGCTTGCCCTTATCGAGCGCGCTTATCGCCGCCATATCTTCGCTTTCAAGCTCGAACTCGAAGATTTCGGCGTTCTCGCGCATATGCGAAACGCTGCGCGTTTTCGGAAAAACTATATTCGCGCTTTGCACGTGCCAACGCAAAATTATTTGCGACGGCGTTTTGCCGTATTTTCCCGCGAGCGCGCTTATCGTCTTATCCTTAAGCAGTTTTTTGTTCCCGTGCCCGAGCGGATACCACGCCTCGACGGCTATCCCCTTCCCCGCAAGATATTCGCGCAATTTACTCTGCGCAAAGTACGGGTGCAGTTCTATTTGATTGACCGCGGGCATGACGCTTGCCGAGCGCAATATCTCTTCGGTTTGCGCGATTGAAAAATTGCTCAAGCCTATCGACCTGACCTTGCCGTCCGCTTGCGCCTTTTCGAGCGCTTTCCACGCGCCCGCATAATCGAAGTACGGTCGGTGCAACAGCATCAGATCGATATAATCGGTTTGCAATCGTTCGAGCGAATCGTCTATGCTTTTCAACGCTTTTTCGTAGCCGTAATGCTTGACCCAGATCTTCGACGTTATAAACAACTCGTCGCGCGCTATGCCGCACTCGGCTACGGCGCTGCCAACGCCGCTTTCGTTGCCGTAGATCTGCGCCGTATCGATATGTCTGTAACCGCAATCGAGCGCGCTTAAAACGAACTTCGCACATTCGCTATCGGGAATTTGAAAAACTCCGTAGCCGAGCATCGGGATCGTATTGCCGTCGTTTAGCGTCAGGATTTTTATGACGTTTTGCGTATCGTCGTTTTTCATCGCTTTCTCCTTTTCGAGTTTTATTTAATATAATTATAATACATTCGCTCCGATTTTGCAACAGCTTGACTCGAAATTGCCGTCTGGCAACTTCCGCCCCGAAATTCCCCTAATAAATTCGGGTAATTTTTTCAAGTCCGACGCATATACATTGTATATGAAAGAAACGGTAAATCAAGAAAACACGTGCGGCAAGTTCACGTCGCATTCGCTCAACATGACCGACCGCAAACGCATTGTACTGACGGGCATCGGCAAAGCCGAGAGCAGCAATGCGTCCGAGATAGTCGCAATGTCGTGTCTCGGTCGGCTCGTTATCACTGGCAGCGAACTCAAGATCGATAAATACGACGCCGCCGACGGGAACATGGTCATTACCGGTCACGTCGATTCGATCAAGTACGCGCAAAACAAGCCGCCTCTGCTCAAACGAATATTCAAATGACAGAGCTGTATTCTTTTTTATTCTGTCTCGGGCTTGGGCTTACGGCGCGGTTTTTGTTCATAGGCGTAAGCGCGCTGTGTAAGCGAACGAATATCCTGCCCGTGACAATCGTTCTCGACACGCTGTTCGTACTGCTCATAGGCGGCTCGTTCACGGCGTACGTGATACTTACGGGCGCGGAAATCGCGCCGTACATGTTCGCGGCGCTGTTTTCGGGATACATTTTCACATACTACATTACGCGAAAAAAGCGAAAATCGAAAAAAGCCGAAAACTCCGCCGAATAATTTACCGCATAAAAAATCGGGCGCACTTGCGTCCGATTTTTTCTTTTATCTTTAGTATATAGTGCGACGCGTTATGCGGAACGCCCGATCAAACCGACAACAATGCGGCGGAGGCTTGTACAGTTCCCGCAAGCATTGCAAAACTTCCTATTTCTACATTCGATCCTTTCAACATCATTATAACCGCAAAACCGATATAGCCGATATAGAACAATATTCCCAACACGCTTATTATAATTCCCGCAATGGATAGACCTTTGCCGCTGCCGTCGAGCTGTTTGCTCTTACTCAACCCTATCGCGCAGCAAATCAGACCGGGCAGGAAAATACCTATCAAAGACAATACGAACCCTACGATACCGACGGTATTGGATTGTTGCGGCACGGGCGCCGCCGTTGCGTCGGCGGTCGCCGCCGCCTCCGAGCAATCAGTACCCCCGCCCGCGACGTCTTCGCTGCTCGCAAGCTCTTCGGGATGCGCGAGGTGAATATGCGAAACGAGCCATTTTATGATCTTAACTTCGAGCCAGAACGAATAAATACCGAACGTGATCAACGTGAGTAACGACCACAAAATCGCTTTGCCTATGAGCTGACCGCCTCTGCCGTCGAACTCCATTTCGTGTCCGTCGATAACTATTTTGGACGCATACCATTTTACGAGATAGCAAGCCGCCCAAGGAAAACCTATTCCGAGCGTGCAGCTTATCAAAAGGTTGACGAGCCAGCTCACGCCCCACATTTGATACCACTTGCCCGTGAACTCGGACTTGCTCTCCGCGGTCGGATCGTAGCCCTCGAGGTGCGTGTTTTTAGCCAGCCACTGCGCGAGGTTGACCTGACCCGCGACAAGCCAATATATGCCGAAAGTGATAAACGAAAGCAATAGCCATTTTATGTAATTGCCGAACAACGAACCGCCCGAACCCTCGAAAATCACCTGTTTGCCGTTGATGAACGTGTGGTTCGCAATAAAGCGCATATACCAACACAATATCCACGGCGTTGCTATTCCGCAAGTGATCGACGACACCAAACCGACGAGCAACGTCGCGAAATAGTTGGCAAACGCGCCCGCGGTAAACTTGGAATGAGACGAATATTCCTTTGCCATAATTATCTCCTTGTATATATTGATATTATACATACATGATATAATATTTTGAACATCTTGTCAATCGATTTTGAAATATTTTTCACGTAAATTTCACATATCGGCGCATCGCGCTATCGCGCAATATACAATTCGGAAAAAATATACTTTACCCATAGCTATTCGTTATGCTTTGACCGACGCCTACGTTGACCGTCTCCGGTTTTCCGCCCTAATGCGCTTGCATTGCCCAAGCCATATCGAATTATATTCGCAATGATTTAGGGTATAAATTTTTGAGCGCGCTCGATCCGTCGCCGGACGCCGCCGACCGCGCAAAGCCGAGCGCGTATCCGCCGACGGTCGCGACCCTCAATCCGCGCGGCAAATCCATATCGATCTGTTCGCCGCGGATATACCGTTCCGCCAGCTCGCCGAGTTCCGCAACCCCTACTTTTTCGGCTTGCTCGCGCGTCAAAGCGTGCGACAGCGCGTAGCTCGGTTCGCCGTTGATCTCGACGCGCACGCCTGCGGAAATTATATTAAACCCGCGCGCGAACTGCGTTTTCGGTAATACGAACTCGATCGACTCAAGCCCGCGTTCTGTTATTTTCGCGTCTAAATGCACGTCGCCCAATCGGTAAAGCTTGCTCTTGAATTTTTGCGCGGGCAGTTCGTTCCGAGTTTTACCGCCGATCTTTTTAAGCACGCAATAAAAATGCCCTTCGCCGTCGAAGTTATGCGGATAAATGCGCCGCGCGTCCGCAACGCCTACGCCGCGCTCCGTGCCCGATACGAGCGGTATATCCACAGTCTCGAAGCCCTTTTGCAGAATGTAGTTTACGTTGTCCTCGTTCTCCTCGCGCGAAAACGTGCAAGTGCTGTACAGCATATATCCGCCGCGACATAACAATTCGACCGCATTATCCAAAATCTTTTTTTGCCGTGCGGCGCAGCCGCGCACTATATCCTCGCTGTACGGCACCGTTTCATACCGCATCATGCCGCCGCCGCTGCACGGCGCATCCACGATAAGAGTATCGAAATATCCGTCGAATCCCGCAGCGCGATAGCCTTGCGCGCTCGAGCACGTAATTACGGCGTTTGTCGCGCCGAGCCGCGATACGTTTTCGCAAAGCGCGGAAATGCGTTTGTATTCGACGTCGTTGCAAAATATAACGCCGCCGCGCATAAACGCCGCCGCTTGCGTGCTTTTGCCGCCGGGCGCGGCGCAAAGATCGAGCACTCGCTCGCCTATATACGGTGACAGCGCGGCCACTGCGGCGGCGGCAGACGGTTCTTGCATGTAATACAGCCCCGCGTGGTAATACGGATCGAGCGACGGCTTGCCGTTATAATAAAACGACTGCTCGCACAAAGCATTTTGCCGCATTTCGCCTTTCAGTCCGACGAGATCTTCGACGGAAATTTTGAGCGTGTTTACGCGCAACGCCTTGTGCCTCGGTTTGTTTTGCACCGCATCCGCAAACTCGGTATACCGCGCGCCCAAGAGCGCGCGCATTTGATTTTCAAAGTAATCGTTCACTATTCATATGATAACACCAACCGTGCGAAAAATCAATAGTTTGCGGCACATAATGCAAAAAGCCGCGCTTTTGCGATATATTTCACCGGGATAAAAAGCAAGGATCGAGTATACCGTTGCCTTGATTTTTTGTTGCAATTTTGTTATCCGGACAAGGAAAAATGTACGGCGAATGGAACGATAACGGGCGATTACTTAACTATTAAATTTCAATTTTCCGATGCAAATACAAAAAAATAAAGTATAGCACACTATACTTCGGCAACAAAGACAGTGTGCTGTTTATCCACGAAAAAGTCTATACAAACACCCTTTATGTTCGACTTTTACGTTTAACTTTTATTTTTTATCGGTCTGAGTCAGATCCGAAAAATCGCACGATACTTCCGACTTTATCTCGAGCTTCGGCAAATCGGTTGACGTCTCGGCTTTTTTTGCGGCGGGACATCCGCCTTTTGCGGCGCAGCCGTCGCAGCAACCGCAACTGCCGGAAAAACTTTTCGTGGTTTTACCTTGCTTTTTGCGCACGCGCTTGACTATCTGCCACGCGATCATCGCGCCCAAAAACAGTATTATAAGTATGATAAGTATTATTTCGAGCGGTCTCATTTATCAGCCTCCGTAAAGTCTTTTTCGTTTTCGTCGGACCCGTCGACGGTTGCCGCGGTTTGAGCCGCCTGCAACGCCGCTTTGGTTTTTTTATCGTTCAATACGCGGCGCGTTATCAGAAAAGCCGTAAGCGCGACGAGCGCGACCACAACGCAAATGCTCAACGGGAACATGTACGTATTGAAGTTGCCCAACCAGAACACGGTGAAGCTCACAACGTACGCCGTGATCAGCCAAAACCCGATCGCAACCGCGGACTTTTTGGGCGAGTTCAGTTCGCCTATCGCCGCGCCTACCGCCGCCATGCACGGCACACAGAACAGGTTGAACGCCATGTACGCGAACATTGCGGCGGGCGTCATAGTGCCGAGCATCGCCTCGAAAGCGGCTTGATCGCCCGCGTCGGCAGAGCCGTCGAGTATCGCGTCGCCGTCAAGCCCCGCCATTGTGCCGAGCGTTGCCACCACCATTTCTTTGGCGATCAGTCCCGTAATTGCCGCAACGGCGAACCGCCATGCGTATGCGGCTTGCGCGGCGTTCGACGTAAAACCGTTCGGCGCGGCGAATATCGGATAGAACAGGTATTGCAGTCCGCGCCCTATATATCCGAGTATGCTGACGTCGATATCGCAGTATCCGCCCTTGCCGAACGAGCTTAAGAACCATATGACGATTATCGACGCGGCAATGACAGTACCCGCGCGCGTCAAAAAGTGTTTGAGTTTATCCCAAAGATGCAGTACCGTCGATTTGAATTGCGGCGCATGATAGGACGGCAACTCCATGATAAACGGCGGCGGATCGCCTTTGAGCAGCGTCGAATTGAGCAGGAACGCCGAAAGCACCGCTACCGCTATGCCCATAAAGTATATGATGAACACTACGAGATCGCCGTAACCGCTCCAATACGTGTTTGCCATAACACTCGCAAACGTCGCCCATATCGGCAGTTTCGCGCCGCATGAAAAGAATGGCGAAAGCATGATCGCAAGCCGTCTTTCCTTGTCGCTCTCGAGCGCTTTGGTGGCGATTATCCCGGGCACGGCGCAGCCGAAGCACATCAGAAGCGGCATGAACGCTCTGCCGGAAAGCCCGAATCTTCTGCACGCGCGGTCGAGTATGAACGCGACTCGCGCCATGTACCCCGTGTCTTCCATGATAGACAAAAACAAGTACAACAGCATTACTTGCGGTATGAAGCTCAAGACCGAATCAAGTCCGCTCAACAATCCGTCGCACAAAAATCCCGAAACCCAAGTTCCCTCGTATCCAGCGCGGGCAAGCCCTGCCGCCGTTGCGTCTATAAGACTGCCCGTACCCCAACCGAGCAAGCTTTGCAGCCATACGCCCAAGCTCGGCACGCCCGATTCTCCCGCTTCTATCAAGAGACACTTGGCGAAAAGCTCGTTGTCTACCGTCACCCCGTACCACGAATTGAGAAAGAGTATATCCTCGCTGAACGTGATATGAAACACTGCAAACATTATAACTATAAATATCGGAATAGCGAATATGCGGTGCGTCAGTATTTTATCCGCCTTGTCCGACCGCGACGGCCTTTTTTCGCGCACGGCGCGTTTTATGCACGGCGAATAATGCTCGGCTATGTATCTGTACCGCGCGTCCGCAACGCACGCCTCGTAATCCCCGTCGTAACCGTCGTCGATATGCGCTTTTGCCGCGTCGAACGCCGACGCTATATTCGGAAACATCGCGCACTCCTCGCTGTCGCCCTCGACGAGCTTTACCGCATGAAACAGCGGATTTGTTATGCCTGCGCCGACGAGCGTTTCTTTTATGCGCTCGACGAACGGATAAAAGCTCTCGCCATCGAGTACGCTCGCGCCCTTGCGCGCGGTTTTACCGACCTCGAGCGCGCGCAGCATCAGTTCTTTTACGCCCGTGCCTTTTAACGCCGATACGGGCATGACGGGCACGCCGAGCGCGGTTTGCAAAAGCTCCGCGTCTATAACGTCGCCGTTTCTCTTTACCGCATCCATCATATTGAGCGCGACTATCACGGGCAAGTCCGCCTCGAGTATCTGCGTAGTAAGATACAGATTGCGCTCGAGATTGGTCGCGTCCACAATGTTTATGACGAGATCTGGGGTCTCGTCGATCATGTAATTACGCGAAACTATCTCCTCGGGCGTGTACGGCGAAAGCGAATATATCCCCGGCAAATCTACTATATCTATCCGCTCGGCGCTCTGCTTTTTAAGCCCGCGATAACACCCTTCGCGCTTTTCCACGGTGACGCCCGGCCAATTGCCCACGTGCGCCGTGCTGCCCGTCAGTCTGTTGAACAACGTCGTTTTCCCGCAATTGGGATTTCCGATCAACGCTATCTTCATATATGCTCCTTATATTTAATTAGGAATTATCTCCACTATCACGCATTCCGCTTCCGTCTTGCGCAACGTAAGCTCGTACCCGCGCAACGTCACCTCGATAGGATCGCCGAGCGGCGCGGCTTTGCGCATTACGACGTTCGCGCTCGGCGTTACGCCCATATCGAACAGTCTGCGCCTGAGCGCGCCCGCGCCCGTCACGCGCTTGACCGTGCCGCTGTCTTGCGGCTTAAGCTCGCTCAATAATTTTTCCATAAACACACCTCCGTCAATGAGTTCGCAATTGCGAACCGCATGCCAAAAAATTTTCAATTGCCGAAATTCGGCATTTTACGGACGAGAATCCCGTTTGCCGTTTCTCTGTTCAAAGCTATACGCGAATCATGAACGCGCACAATGGTGTTGCCGTCGTTTCGAGCGACGGGCGTGACTTCCGCGCCCGACATTATTCCGAGATTTTCGAGATGTCGACGCGTTTTACCATCCGCGGCGACACGGATAACAAGCATCGATTCGCCTTGCGGCGCAGTGTCGAGAGACATACGTAACTCCTTAGACAATATATATTCGGCAGCTGTTCGCGATATGCAACTTTAGTTCGCTTTAAGCAACCAATGTTAGTATTATAATACCTTTATGAGCGGTTTGTCAAGCGATTTTTAGGAATATCTCAAAAATTTATACGCGCCGATCTACGAATTATTGCGCTTATTGCGCATAATACATATATGATATACATTGACAGAACAAGCGAGGCGACCGACTGCGTATGCGATGCGCTCGGCGGAAGCGACTATGCGCCGCGGTTGGAGCGCGAGATAAAAGCAAAGCTCGGCAAGCACGCCGTGCTCACTTCCGCGGCGGACGACGCGCTGCTTGCGGCGTTGCATCTTGTCGGGGCGCGCGAGGGCGACTACGTGTTTTTGCCGACGTTCTCTTTCTATTCGATCGCCGCAACGGTGGAATACTCGGGTTTTGTGCCCGTGTTTATCGACTGCGAGCCGGTAACGCGATGCGTATCCGAAAGCGCGCTCGAAACCGCGCTGCTCTGGACGGAATTACAGGGCAAGCCGCCCGCGGCGGCGGTCATAGACGACGCATTCGGGTCTATCCCCGACTACGACCGACTTCTGCCGCTGTGCTCGAGCCGCGGCATTCCGACGATCGAGCTTGCTTGCGACGCGCTCGGCGGACGGCACAAGACCGCGGCGTGCGGCACAAACTGCGACTACGGCGTGATAAGTTTTGTCAAGCGCATACACGGCGGAGGCGGCGCGCTATTGTGCGATAAAGCGGACGTGCAAAAAGCCAAAGCATATGTGCGCGCCGAGTATTCGGACGGCGAAAACCGCAACTGCAAAATGCACAACGTAATAGCCGCGCTCGATTACGGGCTGCTCGCCGCGTTCGACAAGATCGCCGCACGCTGCTCGGCTAACGCAAAATATTTATGCGCGCACAGCGAACGCATACTGCCGCGCGCAGACGGCGACGCGGGCGCGTATGTGCTCGCAAGAACATTAGGCAAACCGCTCGCGCCGTTCAAAACGATGCGCATAACGCCCGTACACCGCTTGCCGCGATTTTGCGACGCGCCGTTTTTCGAGCACGAAAAAGGGTTTTCGGTATGCGACACGTTCCGCGACTGCACGCTCATCGACACCGACTTTTCCCCGTTGCTGCGCCGAAAGCTCTTGCGAATGATCGACTGTTGACGACGAGTCCGCATTCGCGACCTGCAAAAAATCGCCCGAGCGAACACCGACCGAGCGATTTTTTCATCATTTTTTAATCGGATCTTTACGCGCGGAGTATTGTCCAAACGTACGACGCCGCCCGACCGCTGCCGTACGAACGTTTTAACGCCGCGACCTCCGTCGTTCCGTCGCCGTTAAGCACGTACATATCGCCGCTCGACGCGAGAACGGCGTAAAGATCCGTCTTTGCGTTATAATATGCGATATGCTTTTGTTTTATCAAACGACCGCGACGGTGAGCGTATCGAGATACGGCGACGGATTGTTCGGGTATGCGTCCTTGATAAACGAAAATTCCACCGTGTTTTTCCCCGATACGAATTGTATATTATCGAACACGAGATCACACCAATTCCCGAGGTTCACGACGCCTTTGCCGTTACAGTCCTCTTTGGATTTACCTATAAATCGGATATTGTCGGCTATTACTATCTCATTGCCGTTCACCTTGAGTTTCATACATTTTTTCGCGAGCATTTCGCCTATCTCGCCGAAGTTATCCGCGGTGACGCGGGTAGAAGATCCGCGCAGCACAAGTCTCCCCGTATTCGTCTCTTGCGCGTCGAATTCGATCTTGAGCGTTTGACCGTTTACGTTTTTCACATACTTGCCGCCCGACGGGTTTGTACTCGTTTCTATTGTCGCATTTCCGCCGTTTTCTCCTATCCCGCCCGCGTCGCTCGGCAATATCTCGATCTTGCGCGACACGTTGAAACAGCGCGCTATCTTCGTTCCGCTCTCGTCTTTGAGCGTTATCACCACCGCCGAACCGAGTTCGGCATTGCCCGTCGGCACGGATAACTCGTACTCGCTTGCCGAAAACGTTTTTGTGTTGCCGCTGTAATAGTGCGCCGTGACGGTTATTGCGGAAGCGTCGATCGACGGCAAAGGATCGCCCACCGAAAGCGCATCCGCCGGCACGCCCGTTACGGTATAACTTTCCACGATCTCGACATTGCTGACCGTAACGTTTACGGTCGCTTTGAATCCGTATGCAGATATCGTTACTACGGTATCCAAATCGGTCAACACACCGTCGGGAGAAAACGTATAATCGGTTATAGGTTCGATCGATCCGTCGTTGTATTCGGCGGAAACGACCATGCCCGTCGGGTCGAACGCCTGCCCTATGCCGTATTCCGTTCTTGCGGGCTGCGACGTTATAGTTATACCCGTCATAATGCGCTCTATAACGTAGACCGTGACGGTGTCGGTGCGCTCTGCATGCGAGATCGTGAGCACGTTCTCGCCGAGTTCGGTCATGACGTTAGGCGATACGTTATACGCCGTGCGCGGCAATTCGGACTTGTGCCCGTCCTTGTGCGTTGCAACGACCGTCATACCGGCAGCGTCGAAACTCTGACCTTCCACATACTCTTTCTTTGCAGGCTCGGTAGTTATCTCTATGCCCGTAACGGTATCGCCGTCCTCGACAACGCCTATCATAAGGTAATCGATATACGGCGCGGGCATCATCGTTCCGACCGTACCCGTATTACCGTCTTGATTGCGGTAACCGTTGTCTTTGAACTTGAGTTTAACGACGTTCGGCTTATCGGTATATACGTTTACTATCCCGAGATCGACTTCCGTCCAGTTTGCGAGATACTTCACGTCCTCTTTGCCGTCCATCGCGCGCGCACCGGGTAAAATCGCGTGATTTGATATCGGCGCGGATCTGCCGTTCACTTCCAGATCGAATATTCGGCTTACCTGCATATCCTCTACTACGAGCGGCGCCCATGTCGTGACCTTTCCGTATTCCGTCACATAAGTAGACGAGCCTTGGAACAAAAGATTTACCTGCGCAGTGTCCGAATCGAAAGTAAACGTCATAACGTCGCCCTCGGCGAAGTTTTGCATAAAGTCGCCGTTGGACGCCATCGCTTTTAGCGTTGCGTTCGTGCCCATTACGCACTTGGGATCCTTGCCGTCCTCTCTCGACATCACTACGTATTCGGATTCGTCCGTCACTTCCATTTTGACGCCTCTGCCGCGCACGGTCACCGATATATCAAAGGTATATCCCGCATATTCCAACGACACGCTCTTTTCGCCCGACGCGAACACGTGTTCGGCATCGAAAACTACATCTGTCACATCGAAATTCGGTATGCTCCGCGTCGTGCCGTCGTCCAGCGTCCAGCCCAATTCCAGCCCGTCTATTCTGAACGTTTCGCCCACGAAATACGTGGTCATTGCGGGCGGACGCAATACCGCGACGCCCGTTATCTTGACGGGATTTATCTCCAATAATTTCGAGGCGTCGCCGTAGTGGACGGTAACGCTCGTAACTCCGTCGGTGATTATACTCGGCACTACGTAATACTTGCTCGACGACACGTTTTCTTCCACATAACCGTCGTTCCACGTAGCCTTTACGGTCATGCCCGTAGTGTCGAACGGCTCGCCGTCGGCATAGCTCGTTTTGAATCTTTCGTCAGTCTCGATCTCTATACCCGTTACGTAATATTCCTCGACAGAATCGACGGGCAGCCGACCGTCTTCCTCGTCTCCGCCTCCGCCTCGCTTATCGCAGCCGGCAAAAGGAACGCACATACATACCGAAAGCATCACCGCCGATAATACGGCTACGAATCTGCTTGACTTTTTCATAATGCCTCCTCCTTGTTTTTATCGACTTTTTTACCTTTTTTCTTGAAAAGCTCGGGCTTTAGCAAATACATCGTCCATACGATTATGCCCGCTACCGCAACGATATCGAGCGCGATCGGCGCAAACACCCATGCGGGGAACGGCGGCTCTACGACCTGTATCTTGTTCACGTCGGCGGAAATAACGTCTTGGCTCTTATCGTGAGTTTGGGATACGTAATACGAATTGCAATGCGCGTAAAGAATATTGTGCGCCGCTTGACGCGCCGCGTATACGAAGGCGCTGTCGTTCGCCTTGAATCCGCCCGCCTTGTTGCCCGTGCCCGTAAGCCACAGATCGTTGCCGCCCAACAGCCCGCGCTCGAGGTGCATTATTCCGCCGTCGTAATAATCGGTCACCACCGCACCGCGGAATCCCCACTCATCGCGCAGAACCTCGGTCATTAGCGCGTGATTCGCGCCCGTCCACATGTTGCCCAGCTTATTGAACGAACTCATCATTCCGTTCGCGCCGCCGCGCTTGACGCTTATCTCGAACGGGCGCAGATACAGCTCGCGGAGCGCTTGCTCGGTAAGCCACGTTTGCAAGCCCGTTCGGTGCGTTTCGGTCTCGTTGACCGCGAAATGTTTGATATATACATTCATGCCGTTGGCAATCGCGCCGCGCGCGGTCTCCGCCGCCATAATGCCCGAAAGCAGCGCGTCTTCGCTGTAATACTCCGAGTTTCTGCCGCCGAACGGACTGCGCTGCAGGTTCGCGCCCGGGGCATACCAACCCGTAACGCCCGTCGCTATCCCCTCGTTTCCTACGGAAAGTCCGAACGCATACGCGAGCGACGGATTGAACGACGCCGCAATAAGGCTCGGCATCGGGAACGTCGTCCAGCCGCTGCGGTCGAGCGAAATGTTTTCGTTCTTGTCGTTTTCCATGATGTGACGGTTAAGCCCCGCCGGTCCGTCGTTTTCGAGCAAATATTTTTTGCCTATCGATTCTATTAAATGCGTGCGGTAGCCGCCCAGCTCTATAAGCTTGCTGAGATCGTCGGTAGACATCTGATCGAGCAATTGCTTCCACTGCGGCGCATCATAGTCTTTGCCGAGCGCAAGCATAAGCTCGGAATTGATCTTTATGCCTTCGCCCGTTTTTAACTGTGTTGCGGACGGTTTGCCGCCGTTCTCGGTAACGTATAAATACAGCTTTTCGCCTTCGGGATTGCCTTGGTTCGGCATTTCTTCGCTGTCGTAGCCGTTATATCGGTACGACGCGCTTTGAGAGACCGCCGCGCCCGTGCGCACCGCCGCCGAGGTTTTCGGGAACGTGTTGGCAAAGTCGCGCCGCGTGAGATACACAACGTCCGCTTGATCGGCGTCGCTGCCGTCGATTGCGCAACCGCCGTAAGCCTTGATCTCCTGCTCGGCGAAGCTCCCGTCCTCTTGCTTTGCTATCATGGAATAAGTGGTGAAACGGTTGGTTACGCGCTCGCCCGTGACGGGATCGGACGCGAATCTTATCGTTTTTTCCACGCCGTAACGGAAGCTCGCGTTTTCGCAATCGGCGACGGTATGCGCGTCTGTGCGCACCGATATTCCGTACTCGCCGCGCTCGAGTTCGTACCCGACGAAACGGTTGGTGTTTTTGTCGTAACAGTCGTAGCTCGCCATATCGTAAGGCTTGAATACAAGCGTAAGCTCTTGACTTTCCGCTATACCGTCCTCGGTCATATTTGCGGGCTTTAGCGTTGCCGTCTTAGCAAAACTCACGAGATTAACCGCGGCTTTTTCTATGCCGCCCGTATAGTACGGCGGGGTGTAATACAATTGCACCACGTCTTTGCCCGCAGTCGCGCCGATATTCGTCACGCGTACTTTTACCGAAATCTCGGTGTTCGCGGTTATCGTCGAATCGGGCGCGGGCGAAATATCCGTTATCTCCCATTTGAAGTCGGTATACGACAGCCCGTAACCGAACGGGTACTGCACGACCGCGTCGTAACCCGTCTTTTCGCCGCGCGTGCGTTCGTCCCAATGCCCTTCCGCGTCCGCAGTCTCGTACCATTTGTACCCGACGTAGATATCCTCGGCGTAGACTATGTAGCCGGCGCCCGCGGTCTGTCCGCCCGCATTCACATACGACGGATCGTCCTTCATGTTATACGGCTGCGTGCCGGTAAGCCTGCCCGACGGATTGACGTCGCCCTTGAGAACTTTGGCTACGGCGTATGCTCCGCTTTGACCCGTGCCGTTCACGTACATCGCGCCGTTTATGCGCGCGTCGTCCAAAAACCCGAGTTCCATCGCGTTGCACGTGTTCACTATTACGATAACGCGCTTAAAACCCGCGGTCATTACCATTTCGAGCAGTTCGTCTTCCTCTGTCGAGGTCTGCAAATAATGCCGCGACGTGTCGGTAGGCATATCGTTGCTGTTTATGCCGTACTTGCCCGTCGTGTTTTTATACTGAATGAACGGCAGATCCGTGCCCTCGCCGCCCATGCGGCCGAGCACGACGAGCGCGGTATCCGAATATTCCTTGGCGTTTTCGAGTATGCTTTTGCCGTTTTCGCCCGCTGCGGAGTATGCCGATACCGCGGGTTCTATGAGCATGTAGAACTGCATGCGTCCGCTCAACGCGCGCCCGTCGGCTCGCTTGTCGCGAAACGCCTTGTACATGTCGGTAAGCTCGGTATTGTATTCTATACCCGACTCGACGAGCACGTCGGTAAGCGATTTGACTTTGAGCTTGCTGTTTCCGCTGTTGCTGTTCACAGACCCGTCGCTGCCGAATATCCAGCCGGGCTTGCTCCCCGCCCAGCCGAAAATATTGACCTTGTCTACTCCCGCGAGCGGCAACGCTTTTTCGCCGCCGTCGATTTTGTCGTTCTTTAACAGCACAACGCCTTCCTCTGTCATCTCTTTGCAGAGATTGTCCGAAAAAGCGAGCGCGTGCTGCTGCTGTTCGCTGTCGTACGTGATGCCGGAGCCGTAAAGATAGCCGGTTATCACCTCGTCGAATACCGCGCACAAAACGTTTGCGGCAAGCACGACTGCGAATATCAGCCCCATTGCCGCAAAGCATATTGTGTTTCTTACGCGTTTTGTCATACATTTTTCTCCTTTTGAGTTCGTGCGAATACCGCCGAAAAGCCGTATTTATCGTACTTCCGTTATAACACCTCTCGTACGATCCCTCAACAAAAAGAACATAACCCGACGTTTACGCAACACATTCGTTGCTTTTTGTTAGCATGCCATGCTTATAATGATTGAATTTTCCGTTCCGCATTGCCGTGCGCGTGCGAATATGCAAATAATCATTGCTGCTTAAATACACTCGCTCACGCGGGCAAACCGTCGCCGAGTGTGAACAGCACATTGAGCGTGAAAACCCCGTCTTCGGCAACGACCGAAACGTCGCCGCCGTATCTCTCCGCGATTTCCTTTATGCTCTTTACGCCGAAACCGTGATACCCGCTGTCCGATTTGGTGGTGACGGGCAAACCGTTCGCCAAACGCACTTCGCCGTCGTAAAAATTGCGCAGACTGACCGAAAACAGCTTGCCGCTTTGTTTGGTGGTAAGGCTCACTACGCGCCTGTCCTCGGGCAAGCGCATGACCGCTTCTATCGCGTTGTCGAGCGCGTTACCGAAAAGCGTGTATATATCGACGTCGGCGATAAACCCGAGCTTTTCGCCGTCGGCGATCGCAGTAAAGCTCACGTGGTTACTGCCGCAAAGCAAACTTTTTTCGGTAAGTATTATGTCGAGCGCGCTGTTGCCCGTTTTGACCGTGCAATCGTAAATATTGACCGTGTCCTCTATCTCTTTGAGCGCGCGCTCGTTCACCTGTCCGCTGCCTATCTTGCGGATTTGATGTTTAAGATCGTGGCACTTCAGATTGATAAGATCGATATTCGCCTTGGACGCGGCGAACTGCTTTTGCTCCTCGCGCCAAAGATGATACACTTTGTTCAGCTCGGTCTCCAAATTCTTGTTAGACAGCAGTCCGAACTGCAAGCACAGCGCGAGCACGCAGCTGATCGTAATTCCCGCGCCCGCGCAAAGAATGAACGTTTTGTTGTAATCGGAATAACTGTTATATGTGACAACGGCGTTTATAACTATACTGACGAGCACGACCGCCGCAAGTATAAGCAGCAACGCGACGCTTTTTATGCGAAGATTGCCGTTGCGCTCTATGCGCCGCGCAAAACATAAATACGCTATCCAATAGCAAAATATATAAGTCATGGCGTAAACCAGCCCCGTCGTCACCGTGTAGTACGGTTCCGAATCTCCGTATATACCGAGCGGCGTATCGCGCGCAATGCCCGTAGCTACGATAATTATATTGTAGCACTGAAAGGCGATGTGCTGCACGGAATACGCCGCCACGCCGCAGAAAATTATATTGACGAACGGCTCGTCGAAACACAGCTTGATGCAAAGCGCGGTTACCGCGAAGAGCGCGATAAACAAAAACGACGAATACGCCGCATTGTATACGGGCACCGGAAACAGCAACGCCGCCGAATAACAGATCGCTGTCGCGCCGACCGCACGCGCGGCAAAAAACCGTCTGCGTTTCAGCCTGTGCACAAATAACGCTTCGCTCGACAACAGCTCGGTCATGAAAATCAGTTTATACCAAAAAAGCTGCGACCCGAACATGCTACCGCCCCATATAGTTGTTGACGGCTTGCACAAACTCCTTGCGCTTGGCATGACTTATCGCAAGCTCCGTGCCGCCCAAATCGACGGAATATCCGTTTATGCCCTTTACGTGCGCGAGATTTACAAGGTAACAGCTGTTGCACCGCGCAAAACGGCTCGCATCGAGTTTTTCTTCCACCTTTTTGAGCGTGCCATACGCCTTGAAATCCCCGCGCGTCGTGTGATACATTATTTTGTGCGCGAGTATCTCCACGTAAATTATTTCGGACAGTTTTACTTTAACGACGGAATCGTTAAACTGTATTTCGGTCTCCGCGTCTCGCGCCCGCTCGAGCCGAGACAGCGCTCGGCGCAGCTTGAGATCGAGCACTCCGTACTTGAGCGGCTTAACGACGAAATCGAGCGCATCCACCTCGTACCCGCGCACCGCGAACTGCGAAAGATTGGTCACAAAGATCAAAATAACGTCGGGATCTATCGAACGCAATTTGACCGACGCGTCGAAACCGTTTATATCCGGCATCTCTATGTCCATAAAAATTATGTCGTAAACGGGTCGGTAATTAGCAAGGAAGCTTACCGCGTTATCGAACCGAACAATATCGAAAAAATGCGTCCCCCCCCCCCCGAGATTGGCGGCGGCGTATCTCGACAGCATTTCGGACAGTTCGTCTGCCGCCGATTTTTCGTCTTCGACTATTGCGATTCGTATCATCATATCTCCCATCGATTATTACACGGTACGGGCATTTGTCTCAAATAAACACGCGTAACCGTTTCGTCGCATATATTCAAAATACCATACCGCCGCGCGTTTGTCAATACTTTTGTAAATTTCGCAATCAAAACGATTTTCGGCGCAACTATATCATCATGCTTATTGCTTTGACGCAAAAGCAAAAAAACGATTGACAAATGCGATCAAACGGTCTATAATATATCTACCGTCGAGGCGTAGCGCAGTTGGTAGCGCGCATGGTTAGGGACCATGAGGCCGCGAGTTCGAGTCTCGCCGCTTCGACCATAAAGCTCTCGTCGCGTTTCGCGGCGGGAGTTTTTGCTTAAATCGGGGGATTTTGCCCACAAAATAAGCCGTCTCCATATCGGAAGCGGCTTATTTCATGCCGGGTATTTATGCCGGCAACAGGGATTTACCGTATAAAACGGCGAATTGTGGTCAAATTTGTAGTCAGTCTTGAGAGTCCGGATTGAATATATCGTCGAGCTTTTTCGCCTCGGATAATGAGAACTCCCGGCTAACGTCGCTGTATATATCCGCAGTGGTGGAAAGCTCGCTATGCCCGAGCCACACTTGCACCACCTTGATCGGCACGCCGGCTTCCAATGCTCGAGTAGCGAACGTGTGCCTAAGGTCGTGCAAAACGTGAGCAGGGCTGTACTTTTTGAAATGCTTGGAAACATAATCCGGCTTGAAATCAAACAACGGTCCGGAGCTCGGCAGGAGTTTAAGCAATTCCTTTATGCCGGCAAACAACGGAATGTATCTATCCGAGCCTTCGGTCTTGGTGCCGCGGATATGTACGAATTGCTCTGTCTCATCCACGTCCTCACGGCATACGGTCAACGCCTCGTTACGCCTGCACCCGCTGTACAACACAAACCGGTAATACAGCTCGAGCTTACTGCCGCGGATCGTCTCGAGGAAAACCGACTGCTCCTCGACAGTGAGAGCTATGCCCTTTTCACGCTTGGCTTTTACGCGCTTTACCGCGAGCATAGGGTTATACGTTATGAGCCGCTCGGCTACAGCTTGACGGAACGCTCCGGACAGAATGTTATAAACGTCCTCGCGCACGCGATCGGACTCGACGGATTTGAGGATCCTTTGCAAATCTATAGGACGCACGTCGGCGAGCTTGAGCGCGTCCGACGCTTGCGGCGCAATATGCAAACGGATATTTCTTTGCATTGCCTTATACGTTTCCGCTCCGACTTCGCCTTTTTTGTAAACGTCGATATACTCGGTCAGCCACGCAAGCAAAGCTATGTCCGCCGGACGATTGTCACGAAGCTCCAATGCGGCTTCGAGCTTTTTCAAGCAGTCGTTATACGTCCGAGCATAGACCGAGCGCGGCTTGCCGTTCTGCATATACCGCCCCTCGAATCTGCCGTCGCTGCGCTCGCGTATATGTCCCTCTCTCGGCTTCTTTCTTTTCGGTGACATGATTTGTATAAGATTCCTCCGTTCTTGTACTTCGATGTCAATGTCGTTGAGTAGCGTTACAAGCTTGAACGCCACTTTGTTGAGCTGCTCGGCATAATGCCGAATTTGTTGTTCTTTTGTCATATTTGTGTACCTCCATAGGTACACAATATCGCATATCAAATAAAAATCAATATAGCACTAATCAGAACGGATTCCACTCGTCCTCAGTCAACCCTATATCCAAATCGAACCGCAGCTGCTCATACGTCGGTTCAGGCTCGGCAGGCTCGTTAGCAGCCGGCGCTACAGGCTCGTCGTCGGGATCGCGTGTCTTGAGCCATTCCTGCACGAACTTATACGCCTTCTTACGCGAGATGCACCGAAGCGACTTATTTCGCATTTGCTCCGTAAGCTTGAGAAGCTCGAACGTTAGACCGACGGGGTCCTCTACCTCTTTCAACCGGCTAACGACGTACTCATACGCAGCGAGAACGTCGGGATCTATTTCCCACTCGTCCTTTGGCAGCTTGTACCAAGCGCCGTAGCCCTGCCCAAAGTGCATGTTCTTTAAGAGCGGCACGAGGACCTTGAATTGGTAGTACGCCATAAGCGCCGAACCGTCCTTCGTAAGCTTCGTAACGTACTTGAAAGCCTCGTGCCAATGATTACCCTCTATCTTGTCTATAACGCAGCTGTAGCCCTCACGCCGGAAAGCCTTGAGCATAGATTTACTAACCTTGTACTTTTTGCACCAAACCTCAAGCTTCTTATCGTCTACGGCGATTCCGTTCAGAACGTAGTCCACTACTATCCTGTCCAACCGTATGCCGTTGTATTTCAGCGCAAGCACTTTTTGTATGAGTATCTCGAGGTCGGAAAACTTGCGCTTAAATACACCATAGCTGTAACTGAAATCGTTGGTATATAGCTTTTGCTCGTCGAGGTCCTTCTTGAGCGCCAAGACGCAGTGGTAATGCGGGTGGAAGCTCGTCGGGTTAATCACTATCTCTATATTCCGGTAGCACGCATGAAAACCGTACGACGTAAAGTCTATCCCGGCAACCGTAGAATTACCGGTAAAATAACGTATAATGCTCGAGAACGCGGTAGCGAAGCGGTCGAGCGAATCCTTTATACCTGTAATCGGGCAATTGGGAACCGAAAGCGTCATCAGATACAAGTCATAATCCTTTGCCGCGTCCTCAAGTATCCGGGTAAAGCGCTGCATTTGCGCCGCTTGCTTGAGGTGCTGGCAATTTACGCAAAAGCGGTCATGACACAATAAAATTTGCTTAACGTCGAATACCTCTTGAAGGTTGTAAAAATCTCCCCACCAACGCTTGTGGCAATTAAGCATGCGTTGGGAATTAAGCTTGTACTGTTCCTCGCCAAGCTCGTCTGCAAGCTGATTGTAATACTCGGCATAAACGTCGTTGAATAAGGTGTTACGGTCGAGCTTATCTACCTCTCTCGGCGTTATTTCTATATCCGGTGAAACGTCAAATACAGGGACGAACTCCGACTGTTTTTCTGACTTTCTACCCATGCTGTTCTCCTTGTCCACGTAAGCTTATTTCTATATGTCAAGAGGTTCGCCTCGCGGCGCTTGCGCGCCGCTCGTCGAACCTGCCAATGCCGGCAGGCTGTCTATCCGCGCGGGGCGGCAAGCCGCCCCCTCGCGTTCTGCTGTTGTCTAAGGTGCGGGCGTTCCGCCCGCGGATTCAGTATTGCGGCGCTTACGCGCCGCGCTTTCTTGACAAAGCGGTGGTCCGCTTGTCCGGCTCGGGCGCTGCTACCGTGTAGCTATCGTCCGCTCCACTCTGTACTGCGTTCTGCAGTGGCACCTCGGCGGCAAGGGCTTCGCCAATGCTCCGCGTTCCGCCTCGGGTACTCTCTGTTACCGCTGTTCTGTTCGGCTGTTCTCCGCCTTCGGCTTCGGTGTCGGTGTCGGCGCTATTTCTCGCACGAAATAGCTGTTCTGCTCTCTTAACTCCGTTAAGCTCGCTCTGACATCTTTGTACGTCTGGTACGTATCTACGCCGCCCGATGTTTTCGCCGCGGCTCGAGCGAATATGTCCGCAAAGCATGCCGTGTCGTATCTCTTGGCATAGATCTTTTTATTGACTATGTAATATTCCTGTTTCCGTATGGATCCGTCCTGCGTGCCGTTTTCCATGCCCAGCTCGATCACGCTATACCCGTAGAGGTTATCCATGCGTTTCTTATGCTTGTACAGCATTGACGCAGCTGCGTGAATCAAGTGAGAAAAAAGCGTATCGTCGCTGCGCATGAACCGGTGCGTCATGTACCTTTCGGATAGGACCGTATACAGCTTGTTATACAGCCAATTCCTAAGCCCGTAAAACGGCAGCGCGTTCCCGGTCTCTGTCTTGCTTCCGACGTGCAAGAGCATGCACAGCTCTTTCGCGTCGGCTGCCAAGCTCTCCGGGCGTTGGTCGTCCATATACACGCTGACGTACGGAAAGTATTCGACGGTAGACAAGTGCCGGCAGAGCTTGAGCCAACGATTGAATCCGTCGTTCAGACGGTTCGCTTCCTCGGCGGTCCGAGCTACGCCCTTCGTGTCGTTCTGATTCCCCCGTTCCTTGCCGATCTCCGTTATTCCGATCACGCCGAACTCGAAACTCCCCGCGCGCGGGTTGTTTTTCTCGACGGTCTTGCATGGGCGCATTGCGTCGAAGTCTATAATATGACTGTACTCGCTGTTCTCCACGTCGTCGGCAGTACGGCTCAAAAAGTCGCTGTCCCATTCGGGAAAGTTGCCGAGATCCATGAGTACAGCGTCGTCGCGTACGGAATAATTCCCTACGATCACGCTCGAGCTTACCGTGTATATGTAGTACAATTGCGCATAAACCTCGAGGATCTCCCAGATACTGCGATCGTATAAGGCGTTGTCGAAGTATATAGAACCGTCGTAGAACCATATCTCGGCGGTATTCCCGGCGTGAGCTTCCCACTCACGCTTTTTCGCTCGGATATACCGTCGGCACATCACGAGGTTATATATCTCTCGACTTTCTATCTTGTCCTTAAACTCAAGCTCGAACCTTAGCCACGAAAAATCCGGAAAGCACATTTGCAGTTCTTTCAGACCCTCTCGAGCTTTGTCTCTGAACATGGCTTGCCGGCTCAAGCTCATGTCCGTAAGCAGCATTGTTTTACCTTTGCCCATTGTTCCCACCAACATCACGGCAACCGGCAGTTCGTCGAGAAAAGCTTGGTTATTCCATTCCATGCTGCGCAAGTAACGTACGGCATTGCGTTTTGCTATGAGATCGTATATGTAAAGCCCGACGATCACATACAGCCACGGCGGCAGCGCGGTAAACGTCGGTTTAAGGTCGTATGTCAGTCTCACTATATTCGGGTAGATCGCCGCTGCGTCGAACGTGACGGCAAAATACGCTGCGAACGCTACAGCATTAAAAACGATCGTCGGAAGATTTAAGTTGAACATCCAAATAACTATGATCGGGATATGATACGCCTTATGATCCTTAAGGAACTGCCACAGATCCTTTACGAAGCGCACCGTCGGCGTGATCGCCATGTCTCTGAAGCGTTTATATGCCTGTAGCGGCTTACTTTCGGTGAGCTTGTCCGTTATTACTTTCTTGCCGCTATGCGTCAGTACGGCTTTGAAAACGAGCCACAGACAGATAACAACGGCAACAGCGATCAATAAATAAAGTAAAAGATCGCCGACGTCGGAGAAATAGATCCTTGCATTTCTCGGCGTGACGAAAGTTATCCAAAAGCGCTCCCAGCGTTCTCCGAAGCCGGCAGTCGTACTCGGCAGCACACTAACGTCGAGTTTGTCCGGGAGCTTGTTGGTGTCTACAGCAAAGCTCGGGGCATAGCCGAACAGCTTGACAAAAAAATACGCGACGGAGAGTCCGAACGATTTACAAGCGAAACCGAACCGCACATAGCTCTCGGTGAGCAGCAGTCCGCCGAGCAGAGCGGAGCCGGCGAGCATAATGGCGCAGAGCGCGTGCATGGCTTTTGTTCTCTTGCTCATGCCGCACCCGCCCATGTGAATACGCAATAGCCGGCAAGGACCGTTACTACCGCTACTCCGATCGCTATTAAGATATACTTTACTATTTTTCGCATACTACACATTAATTGTCCTCGCTCAAATGGGGCTCAACGTAATTAAAAATCTCATAACCATTCTCTTTCCAAAAAGTTTCGCGCTCCACCGTCCAAAGACTATAATCTATTCGCTCTATTTTTTCAAGCGAAGAACAGTATATCTTTCCGATTACACGATAAATATTATCGGTTACAACTTTGTAGACACACAATACATAATCGTTTGCACAAATAGAATATCGCCTAATATTCAATAAATAAGTTTTCATAATACTCTCCTTTTTCGCTTGACTTTATATCCGGTGTTAGTGTAGAATGTATGTAGGTAAGCAAAGCTTACACCGGTCGGCGACTGTCCCGACATTGCCCCAAGTGGTTAATCTTGGGGTTTTTTTTTGCCTCGAAACTTATCCATTTTCTTACGGTTAGCCTGCATCGGCTTCGAGTGATTAAATACCGTATCTTTAATAAAATTAACATCGTCTCTTGACACGTCCATATTCGGATGATTCTCTCTGAACTTTTCACCGATAACGATAGGTTCGCCCTCGTCGTCCTCGATTTCCACAAAGTGTTTGAAATACGACTGTCCTTGTTGGTAGTCCGGCAACGGAGTTTTATTGTTACCGTCGCTTGAAGACAGCGGAACTACGGCAAGCTCGTTAGCCTCGTTCGCTTCGATCACCACAACGGGACGTTCCTTTTCCGATCCGGTGTCTTTGCCCGGGAGATATTTATCCGAAGTGCTTAATGTTCTGCCTTGAGGGATTTTTCCCGTTTCTGTCCGAGCTTTGGGCATATTGCGCGATTGCTGCCGAGCGCGTTGAACGTTCTTTGACGGCACCGTGCTTATAGGCTTTGACGGAGACTTTTGTCCGTTCGGACGCTGCCGGGGCTGTTCCGGCTTTTGCTTCTTCCCACGTATAGCGTAAGTTTTCTTGATCATAAAAGCCTGCGTTTCGCTCGTGCATTTACGCCGCGGACGATTGCCGTTGTTATTCCCGTTAGAGTTTTTCATGATCAGTCTCCCTCTCCCGTTCTGCTCGCTCCGCCTCGCGCTGTTTCCGACGTTCCCGGCGTTCTTTCCGAGATTCCTCGCGGTCCTTTTCCGCTTCAAGCTCCTCTTTGCGTTCTTTCCGTGCGGCGTTTGCTTTCTTGGCGCTGTTCGCCGCGGCGCCGATCAGCTTGAACGGGGCGGAAACCACAACGCCTACACCGTGAAATAACGGCGGCAGGACCTGCGGACAAACGATCGACAGCACTACGAGCACGACGAGAATCACTACTACTATTGCCACGAAATACACCCATACGGGAATGTTCGCACCGACAATGGAACCCGGAAACCATACCTCCGCATTCTTATCGTCAACAACACCGAGCGTATACGTCACGCCCGCTTTCTTAAACGTGAGCTGCAATAAAGATACCTCTCTTACTTCTACACCTTTTGCCTCGGCTCCAAGACTAATGCCGAGACCGACGAGAGGAATAAGAGTACCCAAAAGGATTGTCAAACCCCCGCCTTGCGGAGCTTTGAACGGCGTTTCGTAAAACTGAAACACCCAATCTGTTCCGTCAAGATTTTTCTTAGCGGCAGCAGGCAATTCTTCTGAATGCACCGACAGAAATTCCTCCGTTCGGCTTATTCTCTGCCATTCAAACTTTTTGCCAAACCAATACAAATCCTGTTCGTTAGTTACGACCTGATCGCTCGTTATATGTACTTTCTTTTTCTCTATTGCGCCCTCGTCGAGCATAACGTCTTTATCTATTACTTTACCCGTATACGGAACTTCCGAAAAAGCTATATCTGCAGACAAAATCTC
The DNA here is from genome assembly GCA_910587805.1 of uncultured Christensenellaceae bacterium. GTDB lineage: Bacteria > Bacillota > Clostridia > Christensenellales > Pumilibacteraceae > Anaerocaecibacter. Next base: position 25,097 of record CAJUNM010000008.1, read on the forward strand.
GTCCATACTGCGATCGAACTTGAACCCGACGTAATGACTGTCACAAGCATGTAACGCCGTCCAACTAATTCCGCTGTTACAACGTATAAGCGAAGGCGCGGACTTTGCCGTCACTACAACTACGTCCTTTTCCTCGACTTCGTAAGTCACTTCGCCGTTTACTGTGCTTGCCGTCCACAGCTTACCGACGGCATAAGCCTTTTCGTCACCCTCGCGCCCGCCGCTGTCTTGATCCAATACCGCGTCCCATTTCCTGTGTATTGCGGCTACAAGATAATATCGCAATCTATCTTGCCTTACGGCAAAGTTTTTGACCTTGTATTTATAAATCGTTTTTTCGGAGCCTATAAACTCAAGCTCGTAATCGTCGAACTTTGCACTCTCGTTTATAGCAGTGGACAGGCGTATTGTCGTTGCCAAAAATTTCCGACCGGTATTCGGGTGATACACGTACACGAACAGCTCGCCGTTGTTCGTTTCGGCAATTTGAAACACATTGTAAAAATTATCCTCGGTTACTTCCTCGTCGGCTATCTCGGGATAATCCGCTATGTTAAACTCGGTATCCTTAAAGTCGTCGAGTATGCTCGGCGCTTCATCGGCATATGCGGTTATGCAAAAGCACTGTAGCATAAACAGCAGCACCACTATTCCGGCAAGCGCAAGGCTTATTGTCCTGCGTTGTAATTCTCTTATTCTCTCGGTCATGATTTACCTCTCAAAATACTATTTGCGACGGATCGGTCGTTATTTCCGTCGGCTTAATGTCTTTGGCGCACAGCAGCAGCCGCAGCGTCACACACGCCTTGTTTCCGTCCGAGTATATCTTTACGGATATGTACGGTTCGTAGCTGTCCACTGCGCTCGGAACGCCTTGCACGTTGTCTGTGCGGTACAGCTTTTTCAACATTGCCGGCAGATCGTCGTCGATCTCGAGCACGAAATAGCCGTCGTGTTTTTCTATGCTTATAACCTCGCTCAGATCCTTGACCTGCGAATACGTTACGCTTTGATCGCCGACGGTGAACTCGAAGTCGGTATGCTCGGTTATGTTCGGCGCGATCGTTACGGAATAATCGAGCTTTTTATTCTTGCTCAACAGGTTCATTACGTACTTAGGCTCTATACGGTATTTCCGGCACAGATACACGTCGAGGTCCTTGCTTTCCGTCACAAGCTCCGCGCGTTCGTTCTCGCCCCGCACGGTTACATAGAACTCCTTGAAATCGCCTTTGAATCCGTTGGTGAACACTGCGAAAAACAACACGCCCGCGAGTATAGCCAAAAGGGTAATGCTTAGCATTACCCATGAAATTACGTCTTTAAGACTTATATTTCGGCTTCTTTTCATACCTCACCGCCTAAAAGACTATTTCCGTCGTGTCCAATTCTACGCCCGTAGTGGACACACTGAGGCTGTCTATATCCGCATATACGGGAATGTCCATTACTAACGTTTTCTCAAGCCCTAATCGTTCAACTGCTTTATCCGGATATGCAAACGTAACGTGAAACACGAAAAACGGCTTATCTCCGAGATTGCGCAACGCCAAGCACATTGCGCTTCGCCGTGCCGCTACCGTTGTAAGATTGTACAAAGCACTATCCGCCAGAGAGAGCGGAAAACCTTGACCCGATGACACGAACGAAAATCCGTCCGGACTATACGACAGCTTTTTGGTATGTGCCGTTGCTGCGGACGTGAACAGATCGGTCTTGTTAAGCTCGGCGACGTACTCGGCTGTTTCCGAAACCTTTACTTCGGTCACAGTAGCAAACTGTAATTCGTAAGCTATATCCGTAAACAAAGTTGTATTCGGCTCTACCGAAACTTTTACGGCTCTTGTCGTGCTATTGTCGGGATATTCATACGTCAAACCTTTAGAAGCAGTTATATCTGACGCTTCGTATATGGTATTGTTTATACTGAAAATTGCACCGAACACATACGCATAATGATCGAGCGTACATACGGCTTTTAACGACGCATTGCTTCTCAACGTTACCGTCAACAGCATTTGTTGACGAAAACCGTCCAAGCACTTAACCGTAGCTGTAGCCGCGCCGTCGGACATCGGCGTGACAGTGACGAACGCCGACGGGTCTGAATTTGCTTTTATCCACTTGAGCTTTGCCATTATTACCGAATCGTACATGAGATTTACCGAATCGCTCGGATCCTCGCCGACAAAATAAAATCTATTCTCGTCGTCGGTTAATACCACTTCGCGATCGGTATTCGTATCCCTGTCCTTGAACGTTACAGGCGCGTACGCCAAGCTCCAATCGACGGACTTATCGTCGGCATAACTCGGCAGCACCGTCGCCGTCACAGTGTATGTATCTGCTTCGTTGCCGTCGGCGTTCGCCGCGGCTTTCCGCACATTGAGCTTGATCCCCGTTTTATCCTCGCTCGGCGTGACTATAAGCCCCGCGTCGCTTGGGTCATCGGGCGTTGTCTGCTCGGTCTGTTCGTCCTTTTTGAACCACTCGCTCGGCTTGACCTTGCCTTTGCCGAAAGCCTGCAAGCATACGCCTACGAGCACGATCGCCACGAACGCAAACGCTATGGCTGTCGCCGTCCACTTGATCGCGTCGCTTCTTTTGTGTCTTTTGAGTTCACTCATATTCTTTTTTTCACCTTCCTTTTGGATTTTAATTTTGGTAGTCCTCTGTTTATATAGCGTCGATAGGACCAATACGCTCCGAGACAAGGCTATGTTATAGCAGCAGATCGTCGTCGGCGGTCTCTTTGCGAGTGCCCACGTCGTCAAAGCTTATGCCTAATACTTTGCGCGCGAGCTCGTTGAATACAGCGGCTTTGTCTTTGCCTTTGATCTTGAACTCGATCTCATTGCCGTTGAACGGGCTTATGCCGAAAAGCGCCGGATATGTAACGTCCTTGCGCTTTTTGTCGCTGTGATACGATCCGACGCGCAGCTCGATCGGAAACTCGATTTTGTCCGTGGTCCGAAGCGCCTTTTTCGCATAGAACTTGAATACCGAATTTGCGTCGTCCCATTTCGGGCATATGCTCACGTCGGTATAGTCCGCGTCGCCGAACAGGTCCGGAATCTCGACGCTCACGTACTCGCGCTTTTCTTTGTTCTCGTCGGTAAACTCGCGCATGAGTACTACCGCTTTCGTCTCGATCTTTTCGACCGGCTTTTGCACTTGTGTCTTTTCCATGATTTACTCCTTAGCTCGGAAATTCTCTTTGCCTCCGGCAGGGCAGCATTTTTATTCCGGTTACTTCCCCGGTGACAGACAGCGGCGCGATAGAAAAAGGACAAATAACCGCACCGCCGCTGTTTCGTCGCCGACACGACTCTTCAGACCGGTTGTCTACTTATTTTGCGAGCTCCTGCAAGCGACACAAAGCATGCGTACGCTGACCTTCACGAAGCTTCTGATCGTCTACACGCCCGGAATAATACTTGATCTTATCCGCCTTGGAAAAACTTGCACTTTTCGGGGCAGTCGATTTTGCCGCTTTCTTTCCGCGGATCTTTTCCAACCCGGCGCGGAAAGACTCTTTGTTTTCCTCTTGCACAGGCACACGCTTACCGGCTTTTGCACTCGCATATCCGATACCCGCACCGTATGCTCGGTTCTGTGCGTCATTATATTTTGCCATTTTTACCTCCTTTGCCGTCTCCGGCGATTTTAAGTTACAAAGTAGCATTTCGATTTACTACTTTGAAACGTTACAAAGTGAAATATATAATACTACTCTGCCTAAAGGTTAAGGAGTATCCAATTGTCTACAACTATAGCCACAGCGAAAAGCATAGCGATTGATATGTCGGTCATTATTGTTAAACCACCTGCAATCCGAGCAAAGCACTTCACACTTTTTACCGTACGACCAACCGATTGACCGCGTAGCTTGTGCAGCGTTATAGATATTGGGCGTTTTTTCAATATGATCCGATACCTTACCGCATTTATCGCATTTGCAGACGTAATATGTCTTTTGAATTTTTGCTATCATTCCGTCACCCCAATGCTCGGCATGTATCCTAAACTCTGTTTGTATTCCTCGAAACAATCTTTATACGTTAAGCACTCACAGCAATCCCGAGCTTCGCATGAATAGTCGCAACAATCGCGCTCGAAGTCGTTATCAAACTGCTTAAGTAATTCGTCCTCAGTCATAACTCACCCCACGCGCCGTATCCCGCCGATTGCGCTTTCGAGAATTACCGAGCCGGGTTCGCTGCACTCCGGTCTATCCAGATTCCAACAATACGCATACGCGATATACTTGTAAGGATCACCCGTTAATCGGAACATTACATCCCAATCTTCCATGTACTTGCTTACGAGCAGGAATGAATACACTCGACCCCAACTATACCGCTCGAACGTTACAGCATACACTTTACAGCCGAATTCTTTCTCAATCTCGTGCAGCTTCTTGCCAAGAGGGCTATCCGGATTTACCTTTTCACCCTCAAAACCTTTATACAGATAGACCGTGCCGTTTGCGAAATAATCCTTTATGTAAGGCACAACAATATCCATTGTTTCAAGGAGCGTCGCAGCTCTTGCTACCATTTGTTCAGGCGTAGCTATACCCGATAACTTTGTAGGCGTTTTCATTACTTGTCTACACTCATCTTTTGTTCCCATTACTCGAAGCTTCATGCCGCACCTCACTTATTCCGCTCGACTGCCGTAACAAGCTCGCCGAAAGTCAAATAGCGCGCCATTGCAAGCTCCGCCAAATGCTCGAAATGCTCCGACTGCATAAGCTTATAGTAATTCCATGCGTCATACCTGAACGAATCCAACAACTCATCCACGTCGTCAAGAGTCTTGCATTCCGAGCGAAATAAATCTATGAAATGATGTACGCTTCGCTGACTGTATCGGCACAACTCCGCTAAACTCGGACAATGTTCGCTGTCATACCATTCCGCCTCGTCCGCAAGCTCCCTCGCCATGTCCGTGAACATGTTATCGAGCTTGCTCATTTCCAACTTCATGTCGACTTCCACTTGAAGCTCCTCGACAGTCGGCTGCCCTTGTCCCTTGTTTTCCATTTCCTTGTCTCCTTTTTTAGATTTACGACAAATCGTCGTTTTGTACATTATAAACGACAATTTATCATAAGTCAAGACTTTTACGACAATTTGTAGTAAAATATTTGCATGACGATCGGAGACAGAATTAAAGAGCTTCGAGAGGAAAAGCAAATTACGCAAGCCGAATTAGCAGAAATGATCGGCATGACGCAAGACAGCATTTCGCTCTGGGAAAAAGGACGACGCATACCAAACACGCCGTACCTAATTTCACTGTGCAAAATTTTCAACGTAACGACAGACTACCTACTCGGGCGCGAAATTGAAAACAACGATACCGCTACCGCTACGTCAAAACAACCTCGAGACGAGTTACTATTGCTCCAAGCTTATCGCGCTATGTCGCAGGGAAAGAAAAAAGCGCTTTTCAACATGCTCGATCTTGATGAAGACGTAATTCAACAAAAAAAGATTATTAATAACTAAAGGATACCGTTATGAAAAAATTTTACAATCTTTTAATCAGTATCTCAACAATTTTTGTAATACTTACTTCGGGTTTACTTATAGGTTGCAATTACGGAGATAAGGATTTTTATCTAAGAGCTGTTACATCGAATGATGTCATTATCGAACAAAACAAAAACGAGATTTTTTCTTTGTCATTTAGTGTTAGACCACAAGTAGACATAACAGATTTACTTATTGAATTTTCTTTTTATGATGAAAATAATAAAGCGATAACAATGAAATCTCGTGAACTCGGCAATGTAACAAAGGGTAATTTATATACTATAGATTTCTCATTCTTAAATGAATTAACTTTAAGTGAAGCTTCAAGAATAAAAAAGTATACTCCGGGTTTCTTACGCGGAAAAATAAAAGTGAACCAAAACAAAAAAGGAATTTGCTTCAAACACAAATTTGATGAAGGCTTTATTTCAAAACAACCTACTTGTAATATTGCGGGAGAACGCATAACCTCATGTAAAAATTGCAACTATACGGAAACTCACATTATAGCAAAAACAGAACATAATATGATCTTTAACAAAACCATAAAAGCGCCACAATGTATGTACGTAGGAGAAGATGAATATATTTGTACATATTGCGCTATAAAAGAAACTCGATATGTTGATCCAACATTAAACTGCAAAGATAACAATCATGATGGAAAATGTGATACTTGCAATAGAAAAATGTAATTTTCTAAAACATCAACGAGATATAATCCGAGAAAAAATCCTCTTGATTTTTAGCCGGACATTATGTGGTCAAATCCGTAGTCGTTAGCAATAACGAACCTACCAATATGCTTTCTTTATATACGCAACAAAAAAATCCCATAGCTAATAAGCTTAGGGACCATGAGGCCGCGAGTTCGAGTCTCGCCGCTTCGACCAAAACGAAAATCCGCCATTGGGCGGTTTTTTGTTTTGGGCAAGCGGAGTTACGGGTTGCGCCATGCGGTCGTTTTCTACTTTCGTCGCATTATATCGGAACACATTATACCGTTTAAGTTATACGCTCCGCTATTAAATTTTATATTATACATCGCAATTTTGATTTTGTATCATTATTTGCATTATTGTTACTATATATTTCCTTGTTGTTAGTATATTTTACATTGAATTCGATACAAAAAGATACGGAAACAATCCCGAAACGGGATTGTTTCCGCTCTTTGTCATACTCTACGGTTTAGACGTTATGCCGAAAAATCGAATAGCGACGGTTCGGTGATTAGATCGGCGATATAAAAAATCACTCTGCCGTTATGTAATGAATTATCGTCTACGGTAAAACCCAAGATTTCGGACAATCTGCTTGCCAAATCAGTAACATGGTCGAGCGCGTACGTGATATTGCGCATGACCGACTTCGGTTTGACGCCGTACTTGATCGCAGCCACGGCGTATATCGCGCCCATCGTGGGCAGTTGTTCCGTTATCCTGATCTCGATACAATCTATCATTTGCCGATAACCTATATGCGTCGGATCGACATTTAATCGTATAAGATAACTTTTTATAATACATTGTAGGTTCGGCATAAATTTTTCTCCGATGTTATCTATATATTAAATTTATCACAAACAGCAAACTATGTGTACGCAGTTCAAATAAGATACAATAATCCTCAACATTCAACAAAAGTCGACAAGTCAAGACATTTCCCTTTATTTCGGTATTACAGAATTTCTTGCACGAGCCGCTCTATATTTTCCTTTGTTATAGGCGTTATACCCCCAAACTCGGTTACCGTGATAAAATACTCGTAGCCGTTGCGTTCGGCAGCAATATATGCCGCTAATTGACTTTCCGAAATCTTATGAGAAACGGAATTTGTGCTATTTTCAAGCATTCCGTCGAAATGATCATAACCGGCAAACAAATAACCTTTATAACTTCTTATTATCAGAGTCATGGTAAACGCATAGCTTTCATCGCCGTATATTATATTCCTCAATACGTAGCCTAAAAATATGTTATCGTTATTCGTGGTTACTTTTAATATTGTAGTACTACTCAACTCTACTCTATCGAAATTTATAAGCGTCGGCACTTCCGACTCGAGCAGCTCTTCGTATTTTATTCTTTCTTTCTTTACCATTTCGTCATGGTAATACTGAAAATTGTTTTTGGGAATAAACAGGAACATTAACGCGATTATTGCGGCAACACCCAAAACGCACAGCGACGTTACGCGCAGTGCAAATACGTTTACCTTCTCGTTCGTGTTCGTTTGCGCAACGTAGTTTGCCGGCAATTCTATCCCGTGCTTTTCGCAGAACTCCTTGAACGTTATTCTCGGTTTAGTTTGCTCTGCTATCAATTTCCTTAATTTTCTGTCCCAAGACATCATACCACCTCCGTAATATATATATCGTCCACTGTGCACAGCCGCGTTATATCGAGCAACGCCAGCGGCAAACTTTCACTTCCTGTCGAAGCGTATAAAAACGTGTCTCTCTGTTTTAACCGCGCATCCTCGTCGTAGTAAAAAATATCCTTGAATCCGTATATCATCATCGCGTGCATGCCTTTATATGTATAATGTTTTATAGTATCATAGCCGTCGTGTTGAATTATATCTTCCGTAGCCGTTATCGAGTAAGTATTAAGGAATATGACCGCCGGCTTTTCGGCTTTCAATTGCTTTTTCAAGCTCTCAAAATTCACATTGTAATAACTGCCCGTAAACTGCGTGAGATTTATGTCGTGACCTCTGGATGCGGCATATGCTTTCATTCCGCTTTTGAACCCGGGGATACTCGTTCCGCGATAGTCCGTTCCCATCATATCGTACAACGTATCGAACATATTATCTATAGCCTCGTTCTGCGTGCCGTATGTAAATTTACCGAAAATGTATTTATGCGTGTAGTCCGGAATCAAATCGTCGAATATGCGGTCGTAGTATACCATAACGTTCCCGCCCGCTTCGACCGCGCAGGCATTAGATTTTGACGTTATAAACGAGGGGGCTTTATATGGATTGACATAATCCTCTATGGTCTTGCTCGTGTAATATACACTGCGCGTTGCGCTTCCATCCGCGCCGCCGCGAATAATTTCCTCCGCATAGCGATCGGTTCGTGCGGACAATATGCCCATTCATATACCGAACGCGGGGAGATAAGCCAAGCACAGCGCGCTCAACGTCAAGCATAAAAATCTTTTCATTTGCAAGCCCTCCTCGAGACTCTACAATATAGACGCATTATAGCGACAAATAGTTGGATTTTTGTGATATAATAATATTTTTATGCGATTTTTAATTATTTTTTCCGAAAAATAATTCGGTTAAACGATTATATAAAACGCATAATTTTATTAACGTTTATTGACTTATTCGGCGCATAATGTTATAATTTTCGCATGAAAACCGAGGCGTACAAACATGAAACCATGCATTTATAAAATTCACGAAAAAGAAAAATATATGCCGCTGCTTTTGCTCGCCGACGAGCAAAAAGATATGATCGATCGCTACTTGAACGACGGAGAAATGTACGTAATCGACGACTGCGGAGTCAAAGGCGAAATCGTCGTTTCTGACGTCGGAAACGGTATAATCGAAATAAAAAATTTGGCGGTTTTTCCGCAATATCGGCGGCGCGGATACGGGCGTTTGCTTATAGATCATATATGCGGAAAATATAAAAACGATTTTTCATCCGTTCAAGTCGGTACGGGCGACAGTCCGTTGACGATACCGTTTTACGAAAAGTGCGGATTCGTCAAGTCTCGCGTCGTTAAAGATTTTTTCAAGGATAATTACGATCATATTATCGTCGAGGCGGGCGTAACGCTCGTCGATATGATTTATTTGAAAAAAGATCTGTAACGGCGCATAACAATATAAACTCAAGAACCGCAAATACGAACGACTATAAATTTTTCAATAAAATACCGCGCATTTCGTTTGAAAAGACGCGCGGTGTTTTATTGAAATTTATTTTTTCAGCGTTTTAAGATATTGTTTTTGTTCTTGAGAAATACGGAACGATTCTCGCGCTTTTTGCAGAGCTTTGTTGTGTACAAACTTGGGAAAATCGATTTTTTCGAGCAATTTCAGCCCGCTTGCATAATCTTTAACCAACACCTCGGCAAGCAACCATGCCGCACCCATATCCACGTAATAATCGCCGTAATTTATTTGTTTTAATTTGTCTTCGATAATATTTATTCGTTCGGCTGTGATACAATTATTCATCATAAATATTATATAAAACCGAACGGCGTACTGATTATTTTCCCGCAGTAAATAATCGAAATCGCTCAAAAATTTTTCGGTCTCCACCCATCGCAACCACGGTACTACCGTATCGACATGCGCCCAACTGTCGAACAATTCGATCACGCGCTTGAGCTGCCGCGAAGTAAAATCGTAATCATTTTTCCGCGCGGCAAGGCAGCCCGCGATCAAAACGCCCTCGAACGTTTTTTCGCCGTCCGCAAAAATTTCGTCGATTATTTTCTCGCGAGCCGACGCGTCGACCGATTTAACGATTTTTTTGATTTCAGGTATGCATACGCCGAGCAGCTTATACCCGCTGTTGATTATCGCTTTGTGACGCGAATAAAAGTCCGATCGCACGCGCTTTATGTTTTCGCTCGCAAGCGCGCTTTTTATCTGTTCGTAATTGTCCATGCAAACAGTATATAATACCATGCACCGAATGTCAATGCAAAAATGCAAAACGGCGAACCCGATTTCTCGGTTCGCCGTTTCGGACAATGTAGTAAAACTTATTTCGTTTCGTTTTTCTTGCTCGAGCAAGCCTTGCTCGTGCTCTTGGAAGAGGTACGACCCGTGGTCTTCTTCGAGCTCGTTTTCTTTTGAGTTGCCATTTGTAATTTCCTCCTTGATTATTTACGCAAGTATAGTATTTGCCGATCCGAGGATTTTATACGCTCCGACACAAACAAACTTTACGCGCCGTTTGTCCGAGCTATAAAAATCTATGTTCATGCCGCAATGCGCCGAAATTACGGCGTTTTAATTTTCGTAAAAATCTCGATTTACTAAACCGTCGGTTTAGCTATACGTCGGGGTATGCGAACTTTTCTTTTCCTAATGTAAAATTCTGCGTCAGCGCGTCGCGAAATTGCTAAATTTAACGGAACGGCGATCGTCGACGGATCGGCGGAGCCGACACGATCGAATTATGCTGTTAAGTTCGCGCTTCCGAATTTCACAAATTTTGGAACAGTGTGTAATGCGCGAGACAAAATCCCGCGCCGTCGCCACACCCGCATAAAAAATGCGCGCTGAGCTTTTTGCTTAAAATCATGATTTACTGAACCGTCGGTTTAGGCATACGTTAAGGTATACGAAAATTATTGCTCGCAACGATAAATTCTGTCTCACAACGCCATATAGTTATAAATACAGAACTTGAATTAAAGTTAAAGTAGATTCGCGCTTTCCGCACATATGCAAAAAAATTGCTATTATTGGCGAGCGCATGCGATCTATATTACACGGATATACTTAAGCCGACTGACGATATGCCGCGGAAAACAACGTTATGCTCGCCGTCCGTATCGATATTATGTTCGGCTGTGCATTTGCGAAAGTTTCGATAACTTCTAATTGCAACGTACATTTGCCACTATATTATATTATCATAATTATTAAATTCGATCGAGTTTATTGTTTATTTTCTTTCAAGATGTCAAAAATTGTTTTTAACGGAGGAATTTTTCATGAACCCTTTTAACGAAAAATCAGTTAAAATCGACAAGTGCGTTTGCGATTGGCGTAAGCTTTACCCTGCCGCATACGACAAAAATGCTACCGATGCGTATACCAAAGTACGCACGATATTGCTCAACGGAACCGAGTTTGAAGAAAACTGGTTTATGCATCAGCTTTGCCGCCACACTGCGGATAACAATCTTCGCCGCGACGTCGCTCTGCTTCGCGCGCTCGAGCAACAACAGCAAAAAAGAATTTCGTTTTTCAAGCCGAAAGACGAGACTATTTTGGAAACGACCATTTCTTACGAGCAGCTCGCAGTCGATCTTACAGCCGTGCTTGCTCAAACCGAAAAGAACAAGTCGGTCAAAGCGGCGCTCGACTTTGCTTTGCTTGAAGACTTCGACCATCTTTACAGATTCAGCGATTTGCTCGAGATGGAACACGGTATTTCCGGCGAAAAGCTTGTTTGCAGCTACACCGAGATAATGCCGGGGAGACCCACGATAGCCGAACACCGTCACCCCTTCGACAACGTGAGAAAGCCCATTCCTCACGACGCACCGCTTGCGACAAAGCTCCACACAATGACTATCACCGCCGCGGAGCAGCAAACCATGAACTACTACATGAACGTCGGAACGTTCTATCAAACTTCGGACATCGGCAGACGTTTGTTCTTGGAGATCGGCTCGGTCGAGGAAGAACACGTCACGCAATATGAGTCGCTCATGGACACCGGCACTACGTGGCTCGAATGTTTGCTGATGCACGAATATGCGGAATGTTATTTGTACTATTCCGCAATGAACGAGGAAACTCACGACACCGCGAGAAAGATATGGAGCGCGCACTTCGAGCAAGAACTTTCGCATCTGCATTACGCAGCCGACTTGCTCAAAAAGTACGAAAAGAAAGAATGGCAGCAAATCATACCCGATGCGGAGTTCCCGCCGCTGCTGTCGTTTAACGACAACTGCGAAAAGAACAAGCACTATATTAGGAACGTACTCAAAAATACGGTCAGCAATACTTCGGTGCTCGAGGAATACGCAAACATAAACAACGTTCCCGACGATTATCAATACTTTAAGTACAACAAAGCGGTAAACAAAAATCCTTCCGCCGTAGCAAGCCATAAAGTTATAGACTGCTATATAAACGAGTTCGGCGAAGACTATCGCTTTACCGTGTCCGACCACCCCGTAAAAACTCTGCGCAATCGCAAAGAGGACAACGTGGACTTAGGCAGGATCAAAGAGGATTAAAAGAAAAGCGGCAATTGCCGCTTTACATATGTTTCACGTGAAACTTTTTCTGTTATTAATGATAATGTTCCACGTGGAACAACATATGTATTATTTTATCGTTGTTTCACGTGAAACATTATAGTTGTCAGTGATCTTTTGTTTCACGTGAAACAAAAGACGCGCCGAATAGCGCGTTTTTATTTATTCATTAAAGTTTTCTTCGAGATATGCAAGCATGCTTTCCAATCTGTTAAGATCGTCGGTGGTGTAGTAATCGATAAATATGCGTCCTTTGTTGTCGTTTCCGAGTACCGTCACTTTTGTGCCGAGCTTGCGCTGCAGACGCGTTATCAAATCTTTTAATTCAAGACTCTGCTGTACGGGCGGCGCGGATTTTTTAGGACTGAGAGTTGCTTTGACGAGCTTTTCAAATTCGCGCACGCTCATTTTATCGTCACTGCCTTTTTCGGCAAGTTCGAGCTGTAAAGCGGGGCTTGTGATCACAGCGAGACAGCGAGCATGCCCTGCGGATAATCTTCCGTCGGCAACAAGGCGTTTTACAGGCTCTGATAGGTCTATCAAACGCAACAGGTTTGCTACAGTGGGACGCGCTCTGCCTATACGCTCCGCAACACGCTCTTGCGTGTAGCCGTAGTCGTTCATCAGCTTTTTGATAGCAATAGCTTCTTCGATCGGATTAAGGTTTTCGCGCTGTATGTTTTCTATCAGAGACAGCTCGTCGACTTCTATCTCGGAACACTCGCGCACAAACACGGGCACGGATATCAAACCCGCTTCTTTTGCGGCGCGATAACGGCGTTCGCCGGCTATTATCATGTATCTGCCGTCCGAATCGGGCGTGACCACAAGCGGCGTTATGACGCCGTGCTTTTTTATGCTCTCGGTGAGCGCGGAAAGCGCATCCTTATCGAAATTTTTACGCGGTTGGTCGGGATTGGGATATATATCGGCGAGCATGATCTCGCTCGTGCTCTCGGGCGCGGAATTCATAACGGATTCTTCTTCGATGTCGCCGAGCAACGCGCCGAGTCCTCTGCCTAATCCGCCTTTTCTGATAGGTGCCATAATATCTTCTCCGTTTGGTTATTTTCAATTATTATATACACACACTGCGAAAAAGTCAAGTGATTTTCGCATTCGTGCGTAGCGCCGCTAAACTCGTACGGAAACTTTTGCAAATGACGAATCGCGAATAATCGTGTCGATTTCGTTTTCGGCGCAGTTTGCTTGACAAATAGGTCTAATCGGTATATAATACAGCGAAGGAACGGCAAATAGAGTTCCTATATCGCTGTGGAAGGTGACGATGGAAATTTCAAGCCCGAGCGGTCTTTGGAAGGACTACGACGTTACGGCGGCTCCGCTCAACGAGCGCGCTTTGACGGAAAAAAACATCAACGGTGTGCGTGTGCGCGAATACTATTTCGACGGTCATTCGGCTTCGGACGGAAAAGTGCGCGCTTTTATACGTATATCCGAAAATCCCGACACGAAACGAGTTTTGCTGTACATGCCCGCAAACAGCGACGATCCGGACGAGATTCCGGAGTATTTTCTCAAAGCGGGTTACACGGTAGCCGTTCTCGATTATCTCGGACAATCGGAAACTTCGGCACGCTTCACGCTCTATCCCAAATCTATCTCAAACTGCAACAGCCGCGGCGTACAACAATTTAACGCGCCGAGCGATGCTTTTAAGAGTCGCTGGTATATTTGGACATGCATTGCCCGACGCGCCGTTCACTTTCTCCGCAAGCTATATCCCGAAAGCAATATGTTTGCGCTCGGCAAAGGATTAGGAGGAAGTACGGTATATAAGCTCGCAACGTTCAACGACGGCTTGATCGCTTGCGCAACCATGCTTAATATCTTGCCGACTATCAGAGGCAGCGGCAATCAACTGATAAATTACCGCGCAGCACTCGATAACACGGCATATGCGTCGCTTTGCAAAATACCGTTATTTATGGCGATATCATCCAACGATGAGGATAAATCGTTTGACGAAATGTCGGAACTTGCCGGCATCACAAGCTCGCTCGAATCGTTCCGAATAGTAGAACGCGCATTTTCAAAGGGAATACGCGTAACATACAATCAGTGCGAACATTTCTTTACCGCAAAATCGACAAACGCGCCTCTCTTACCCATACCGATCATAGCGCCGTCTAATTCAAATAATAAGTTATACTTTAATATAACATTAGATGATGCGGAAAATCGTGCGCCGTACGACGAAGTTAGATTTTATTGCGCTTTTCGCGTCGAAAATCCGATGCACCGCAATTGGACGAACGTAGAACTCGTAAGTATGGGCGCGGGCAAATACTTGGCACATGTGTTCGTATTGGACAGCGACAAGCCGATATACGTGTTTGCGGCGGTATCCGATAACGACGGAAACGTTATGTCGTCGGAGCTTATTACCGTCATTCCGAAAACGCTCGGGTTAAAGGCGCAGATCCCGCTTTCGTCACGGCGCAGACTTATTTACGAGAGCAGCATGGGCAAAGATCTTTGGGCGGCGCCGCGCGGCGGAAATCTGTTTATGAAAAGCGGTCCTTTCGGCATAGACGGCATCACGAGCGATTGTTTTTCGCTCGCAACGTTCAAGCCGAGCGATTTTCTTTACAAGGTCGACGAGGACTCGCTGTTGCAGATAATAATCAACGGTAAACCTCAAAAACTCAAGCTTTCGGTCGTTGACGAAAGCGGTGTGTTTAGCTGCGAACTTGACCTTACCGATCCGAACGATTGGACGAAGTTCACGCTTTCGCCGAAAAATCTCATGAACGAACGCCATTTATCGAGCTGGAAGAACGTTATGGTATTTATTCTCGAAGGCACGGACGAGTTTTTGGTCAGCTCGGTTATATGGGTGTAAAATGAACGGAAGATACGTGCCCGACCGATTATTAGGCAAAAAAGATGACAGCGGATATTCGGCAATTTTGATTTTCGTCCTCGTTCTTGCTATTCTGCTATCGCTTTACAACTATTTCTTCGCAGTGATCCGCGTATCCGGGCCGAGCATGCTCGACACGCTCGAGGACAAACAATTTGTGCTGTTCCGCACAAACGCAATCACGGTAAAACGCAGCGATATAGTAACATTAACTCCGAGCGGATACGATAAGACTCTTATAAAGCGCGTGATCGCCGTCGAAAACGACAGATTGATGTTTATGTACAGCGCAGACGGCAACGACGTGGAATTGTATCTTTGCAAAAGCGGCGAAAATTCTTACTCCTTACTCGACGAGCCGTACATTCGACAAAAGATGTCGCGCAACGCCGAATATCACGACGTAAACATCGCGCCGTATTCGGAAAACGCAGACGAAAAGCCGTATTCGTACTTTGACGATTACTCCATTCATATCCCCGAAGATCATTTTTACTTCCTCGGCGACAATCGTAACATTTCTCAAGACTCCCGATTTTACGGCACGCAAAGCACCGACAGAATAATCGGCAAAGCATACAAATTCATAAAGCGAGGCGGATTTTTCGATAAATTACTTTCTTTCTTATACGGCTTGTCTAACAGAGAATAAACGTTTTATATTTTTATAATGTACTAAAGATAATATTCTTGGATAAAACAAAACGGAGGATATTATGAACAAAGTTATGATCGCAACGGACAGCGCATCCGATCTCAACTCGTTATTCGAGGAGCGCGACATAAAGCAATTGCCGCTGTACGTCATGCTCGGTGACGAACAACATCTCGACGGAGAGGACATTTCGCCTTCCGATATTTACGAATACTATGACAAAAACAAAAAACTGCCGATCACCGCGGCGCGTTCGCCCGAAGACTTTTTCGATTTTTTCAAATCTTTTACGGATAACGGCGATTCGGTAGTTTACATTTCCATCTCGTCGCAGATCTCGTCCACTTACGAACACGCGCTCGATGCGGCAAAGCGGCTCGATAACGTGCACGTTGTAGACGGAAGATCGCTGTCGTCGGGCACGGGCTTGTTGGCTCTCGCAGCGGCAGACATGCGCGACGGCGGAGCGGACGCTCAAACCATTGCCGAAACTATAGAAAAACGCAAAACCTGCGTTCAGGCATCGTTCGTTGTGAACACTCTCGATTATCTTTACAAAGGCGGCAGATGCAGCGGCTTGGCGGCTTTTTTCGGGAAAGCTCTTTCTATAAAACCGTCGCTTCAGCTATTGGACGGAAATATCAAAGTCGTGCGCAAGTACTTGGGAAGCTTTGAAAAGAACATCTTAAAGTACGTCGACAACACTCTCGCGGCTTACGATACGCCTGATATGACGCGAATTTTCATTACTCACACGTCCGCATCCGCAGACACTGTAAAAGCGATCAGAACAAAACTTATCGAATACGGGTTCGCTCCGGAGAACATTCACGAAACGATCGCCGGCTCTACTATCACAAGTCATTGCGGAAAAAGCACGCTCGGCATACTCTACATAAACGACGGAAACAAAAATGATTGACATAAACACAGAACTCGACAATTCCGAAGGACGAAAAATTTTCGCTCGCTTTATTCGCAACGAATTCGACGACAGTAAATCTATCCTCGAAAAATTCGACATACTTACAAAACTGTATTTCGAGATAAACTCAATCGTCAATATTTCCGCGCTGCGCACTGTAGACGACGTTTACATTAAGCACTATTTGGACAGTATATATCCGCATAAATACTTTTCCGGCGACTGCTGCGACGTCGGTTGCGGCGGCGGTTTTCCCACTATCCCGCTCGCCGTTATAAACAAAAACAAGATAACGGGCGTGGACTGCGTAGGTAAAAAGCTCGTTCTTATAAAAAAAAGCGTCACCGAACTCGGCTTAAAAAATCTCGATTCGATTTACTCGCGATCGGAAGATCTCGCAAAACTCGAAAAAAGATACGACACGGTCTGCGCTCGAGCGCTCGCCGAAACAGATAAAGCGCTCGCGTTCTGTGCGCCGCTCGCAAAAGACGGCGGAAAAATTGTTTTATACAGAACGCAAAATCAAAACGACAAACCAGCGACTGATAAAACTCTTGTCAAATACGGCGTTTCTCTCGAAACAATTATCGATTACGTTTTGCCTGAAACCGACATCAAGCGTCGCTTGCTCGTCTATAAAAAATGATTTCGGTAATGCGTGTGTTGTGTTTTATATTTATTTTATACAGTAAGAATATATAGTAAAGAATGTCAAAATGTGAAGTAAGAAAAAAGCACAATATATAGCGTTTGGTTACAAAAAGTTACACACGGTGTAGAAAAAGAAAATAAGCGAAAGAAGTGAATAGAAAGTGAAAACAAAAAACGAACGTGCATAACCGAAGACGAGAGGAAAAAATCGCAAAACGAAAAAGCAATAAAAGGAAAAAAACAAAAGAGAAATTGACAATTTCACCGAAAATAAAAAAAGTTATGAACATTGTTTACAAAAACGATATTATAGCGGCGCTTGCCACTCCGTACGGGAGATCGGCGCTCGCGGCGATAAGAATAAGCGGTAAAGGCAGCGCGGAGCTAGTAAACCGATTTCTCAAAAAGCCGCTCGTTACGGGAAGGCTCGAATTTAACGTATTCGATGCCGGAGAGTTTAAGGAGAATCTAACGGCGGTGAGTTTCAAAGCGCCGCGTTCGTATACGGGCGAGGACAGCGTCGAGCTGTTTGCGCACGGCAATCCGATAATCTGCGACGGGATAATAAAAGCGCTGATCGGCGGCGGAGCAAGGCTGGCAGAGCGCGGAGAATTTACCGAACGCGCGTTTTTCAACGGTAAAGTAGATCTTACCGCATGTGAAGCGCTCGCGGATATTATAGACGCACAGACCGTGGAACAGCTCGTTTACGGCAATAAGCGGTACGACGGCGAAATGGACGCGCTGAACAGAACCGAAAATATGCTGAATAAAGCCTTGAGTTCGGCTGAGGCGGTCATACACTATAGCGACGAGCTGGAGGACGGGGAAGTCGATAACGCGGTAATAAACGATATTTACGGCAGTCTGGACGATATAATAAAAACGCTGAAGAACGAAAAAGACAAATTCGGCGGCGGACGGATCGTAAACGAAGGATTCAAAGTGGCGCTTATCGGCGTTCCGAATGCCGGAAAATCAACCCTTCTCAATGCGCTTACCGAGAGCGACAGAGCGATAGTAACGCCGATCGCGGGAACAACGCGCGACACGCTCGAGGGCGCGTACGTGTATAAGAATAAAAAATTCGTCGTGACCGACACGGCGGGAATAACGGAAACGACCGACGAAGTGGAAAAAATAGGCGTGTCACGCGCGCTGAGAGCGGCGGAGATCGCCGATGCTGTGATTTCGGTCGAAGTAAACGGAAAAAAGACGAAAAAAATTCCGTGTGAGCGCGTCACAATAGAAGTAGAGAATAAATGCGACGACGATAAAGACGTCGGCGCGGATTACGAAAAAGCCGTTGTAAACGGAAAATTGCGAATCAGTGCAAAAAACAACGTTAATATAACGGCGTTAAAAGAAAAAATTTTATCGCTTTGCCCTAAAGAAGTCGGGCAAATATGCAATCATCGTCAGTACGATTGCGTTTGCCGCGCGCTCGACGCATGCGAACAGGCAAAAAAAGAAAGCAACAAGCAGTTCGGATTGGAAATAGTAACAGCATTGCTGTACGAAGCGTACAGCGCGATAGAACAGCTTTTCGGCAGAAGCGCCGACGAACGGGTGCTTGACTCGGTATTTCAAAGGTTTTGCGTAGGTAAATGAAAAATAAAGTAGAAAGAAAAAAAGAACAGTCAAAAAAGGCTGTTAATAAGGTAGTAGCCGTCAATAAGAAAGCGGCGTTTGATTACTTTTTTGTGGAGACGTTCGAGGCGGGGCTTGTTCTCGAAGGCTCGGAAGTAAAGTCGGTAAAGAAGGGCGACGTCAATTTGCGCGACAGCTTTTGTCATGCCGAAAACGGAAATCTCGAACTCAAAAATTGCAGAATAGCTCCGTATGTAAACGTCGGAGCTTTCGCGCCCGATCCGACGCGCTCGCGCAGACTGCTGCTGCACAAAGAACAGATAGAAAGGCTTTGCGCCAAAGCGCGAGAAAAGGGATACACGATAGTACCCGTAAAAATATATTTTAGCGGCAGGCTTGTAAAAGTAGAGATCGCGCTCGCTAAAGGAAAGAAAAATTACGAGAAAAAACAAGTGATAAAAGACAGAGACGAAAAGCGATTCGCAGAGCGTGAACTTACAAATTACAGATAAATTCAGAACCGACAGATCAGTCGGTTTTTTTTGTGTCGAAAAAAGACGCGCTCACACAGAATAAAAAAAGAGAATAGAATAATTCAGATACCCCGCACGTGTAACTAAACCGACGGTTTAGTAAATCAAGATTTTTTGCAAAAAAGACGAACTCAAAAATCTACTCGGACGGTTTGACGAAGAAAGAAAAGCGAGAGATCGAGCAAAAAGCGTATGACGCGGCTCTTGACATATGCGGGCAAGTTTGATATAATATAAGAAAGCAAAAGAAAGGAGTAATCATGGTTTTTTGTAATTCCGTAAAGGATTGGTTCACGGATCCGAACAGCCCTATGTATTATGTAGTCGGCGCGGCGTTCTTGCTCGTTATAATCGGGCTGTTGGCGATGTTCATAGTGCTCGATAACAAGAATAAAAAGAAGGCAGCGAAGAAAGCCGAGGAAAAGGCGCGCGCGGACGCCGAGGCTCAAAAGGAACTTGAGAAACGCGAAGTCCCGAGCGAGACCGACGGCGACAAGACCAAAACGGACGAAAACGAACCGAATGAAGTCGAGTCGGACAAAAGAGAATTTGCGGAACCGAATGAGAAAGAGGAAAAAGAGGAAAGTCCCGAAATGCCCGAAAACGACGGCGGGATAGATGCGAACGATCCGCAAGACGACGAAATAAAAAGTAAAGACGAAACAGACGAGAAAAACGAAAACAAAGAAAATGTCGAGACGGAAACCAAAACCGACGACGGCGCGGCGGAAGAACAAATCTCGGAAAATCAAACTTCGGAAATAAAGACCGAGACAGTCGAAACCGCCGAAGCGGAGAAAAAGACCGCAAAGGCAAAAACGAAAAAAGAAACGGTAAAGATAACGCAAGTCATGCCGTTGATCGCCGAAACCAAAAAACCGATCAAGCCGAAAACAAAATCAAAAACATTTATTGATACGCTGCTTGCCGAAAAAGAAGTTCACGGCATATACAACGAACTTAAAAACACGGTGCTGTCATATCCCGGAATGAAAGCGAAGTTGACGAAAGACGAGGAATCGTTCATGTTCGGCGCGGAGAAAAAAGCGGCTTTCAAGCTCGACGGGGATTGTTTGGAACTGTATTTGGCGCTCAAGTTCGAGGACGCGCCGACGCAGCTCGGTCTGAGCAAATCGTCCGATGCGGAACTTCCCGTTATGATGCAAGTGAAAAGTTCGGATATAGACAACGCGCAAAAGTCGATTGTGTTCGCTATGAACGTATCGCTGCTCACGCGCAATGCGTCGCATCGCAGAGTGGATTATATAAAGAAAGCCGTCGACGCCAAGGCTCGCGCAAAAGCAAACGCGAAAAACGCGAAAAACAAGAAATAATATTTCGCATATACTCCGCAATTGTTGCGGCATATTTACGTGGATTAAAAGCAAGGAGATATGGCAGATTTGCTCCTTGCTTTTTTATCGTCGGCAATCATGTAACATTATTTTTATTAAAAATGCGGTAAAGAAAAAACGGCATTATACTTCGCAGCCGTATATAGCGTGCCTTTTGTTTGCTCGAAAACGGCAATAACGATTTAACGGGCGTAACGGTCGAGATCGCCGCAGGGCAAACCGCCGAAACGTTCTTTTCGCTCGAGATCGCGGAATCGCAAACGCCGATCGGATGAGCGATATTGTTTGTACGAATATGGGAACAACGCCGTTCATCGTTACAAGTTATGTGATAAATTAAAATAACGGAAAAAAATACGTCGCAGCGGCGGCGCATATTTTTGTGCAAGAAAATATAAAATCTGCCTAAAATGCGTATTTTTCCGAAGATCAAGTACCTAAAGCGCAAAAAATCGATAAAAACACGAGAGTTTTCGATTTAGTATCGGTCTGATTTCCGAAGCAAAAAAATCGAATTTATACGGAAAAAATATCAGCCGCAATGCGTGCAGCACGGCGCATCGGGAAAAAGCGATTTATCGTAATCGATGCCGTTGCGGTCGTAGTAGTCTTTGACCGCCGCTTTTACCGCTTCTTCGGCGAGCACCGAGCAGTGCAGTTTATGCGCGGGCAGCCCTTCGAGCGCTTCGACTACGGCTTTGTTCGTGAGCGTAAGCGCTTCGGCGATCGGTTTGCCTTTTATCATTTCGGTTGCCATCGAACTCGACGCGATCGCGCTGCCGCAGCCGAACGTGTTGAATTTTACGTCCGTTATAACGTCGTTTTCTATTTTGAGATATATCTTCATGATGTCGCCGCATTTGACGTTGCCCACTTCGCCTACGCCGTCGGCGTTTTCGATAACGCCCACGTTGCGCGGGTGCATGAAATGATCCATAACTTTTTCACTGTATAACATAATTCTTTTTGCCCTCCGTAAGGTCTTTCCAAACGGGCGACATATTGCGCAGGTATGCCACCACTTTTTCGGTTTGTTCTATAATGTAATCTATCTGTTCGGCTGTCGCGTCCTCGGCAAAAGTCAAACGCAGCGAACCGTGCGCAACGTCGTGCGGTCTGCCGATAGCGAGCAGAACGTGGCTCGGATCGAGCGAGCCGGACGTGCACGCCGAACCGCTCGAGGCGTAAACTCCGCAGCCGTCGAGCATGAGCAAAAGCGATTCGCCTTCGATCCCCTCGAAACAGACGTTGACGTTGTTCGGCAAGCGCTCGGTTCTGTCGCCGTTGAGCGCAGTGTGCGGTATGCCGAGCAGTCCGTCGATAAGCCGTTCCCGCAGCGGAACGAGTTTTTTCGCCGTCGCATCGATTTTCGCCGCGCATTCTTTGAGCGCCGCCGCCATACCGACGATCGCAGGGATATTTTCCGTTCCCGCGCGCTTGCCGCGTTCCTGCGCGCCGCCGTCTATCAGGTTGGTCAGCGCAACGCCCGTACGCACGTACAGCGCGCCCACACCCTTAGGTCCGTGGAACTTGTGCGCCGAAAGCGACAGCATGTCGATGTTCAACGACGGAATATCTATATTCACATGCCCTACGGCTTGCACCGCGTCGGTATGGAATAACACGCCGTGCGAGCGGCAGATCTTTCCGAGTTCGGCGATCGGTTGGATCGTGCCGATCTCGTTGTTGGCGAACATTATCGTTACGAGCGCGGTGTCGTCGCGCAACGCCGCTTTTAGATCCTCAGGACGCACGATCCCGTTTTCGTGAACGGGCAAAAGCGTGATCTCGAACCCGCGTTTTTTGAGCTTGTCCAAAGTATGCAAAACCGCGTGATGTTCTATCGCGCTCGATATTATGTGCTTTTTGCCCTTGCGCTCGCCGACCGCAGCCGCCGAAATTATCGCTTGATTGTCCGACTCGCTGCCGCCCGATGTGAAATATATCTCGTTCGGCTTGCAGTTGAGCGTTGCCGCTATATCCGCGCGCGCGCTTGCGAGCGCGTCTTTAGCGAGCTGCCCGGGGGTGTGCAAGCTCGACGAATTGGCGTAGCAGCCGTCGAAGTACGGCAACATCGCTTTAATCGCCGTTTTCGACATTTTTGTTGTTGCCGCGTTGTCTGCGTAAACTTTCATGTGTCTCTCCGTAAATAGTCTTGACCGTTTTTCCGCGCGGTTATGCACGGAAAAGCTAAATCATACTAACTTACTATGAATTATAATATCGGGCGCGGATTTTGTCAAGCGAATGACAATACAAAGTAAAATTTTGTCAACGGTATTGACATTTGGGACGGGAACGCTTATTATATATATGTAATGACAAAATAGAGGCGTTATGTTCGGAAGTATCGCGGGATTCGACATTTTATAGGTTCGACGGCGCGTCCGCGCTTTCAAAGTATTTTATTATAAGGAGGTCAAGGTAATAACAATGAATATTTACGACGGAATAGACGGGCTTGTGGGCGGAACGCCCGCGGCGGAGCTTAAGCGGTACGGCGCGGAGTGCGGAGCAAAGGCGAGGATAATAGCAAAGCTCGAGTTTTTCAATCCCACGGGCAGCGTCAAGGACAGAACCGCGCTCGCCATGATAGTCGATGCGGAAAAGCGCGGATTGCTTAAGCCGCGGTCGGTCATCGTAGAGCCGACGAGCGGAAACACGGGCATAGGGCTTGCGGCGATAGGCGCGGCGCGCGGTTACCGCGTTATTCTCACCATGCCCGAAACGATGAGCGCGGAGCGCAGGAAACTGCTCAAGGCTTACGGCGCGGAAATCGTATTGACCGACGGCGCGGCGGGCATGGCGGGCGCGATCGAAAAGGCGAACGAGATAGCCGCCGCCGAGGGCGGGATCGTGCTCGGGCAGTTTACGAACGCCGCGAATCCGTCGGCGCACTACGCAGCCACCGGTCCGGAAATTTGGGAAGACACCGACGGCGAAGCGGATATTTTTGTCGCCGGCGTAGGTACGGGCGGAACGCTGTCGGGCGCGGGCAGGTTCTTAAAGCAGAAAAAAGCGGGAATAAAAGTCATCGCCGTCGAGCCGTTCGACTCCCAAACGCTATGTAAAGGCGAGAGCGGCGCGCACGGGATAATGGGAATCGGCGCGGGGTTTGTTCCCGACACGCTCGACGTGCATATTTACGACGAGATTATTCCCGTAAAAACGGCGGATGCGTACGCCGCCGCGCGTAAGCTCGCAAAAACCGAGGGGCTGCTTGTAGGTATCTCGTCGGGCGCGGCGTTGTTTGCCGCAACGGAGGTTTCTCGGCGCGAAGAGAATGCGGGAAAGACCGTAGTAGTCGTTTTGCCGGACACGGGCGAGCGGTATTTGTCTACGCCCATATTCGATGCGGATTGACGCGCGTGCGTAAGTCTGTGCCGACGTCGCGCGTATGCTTGACTAAATTCGTATAAAAATGTAAAATATAAAATATAAACATCGGGAAACGATCGGCAAAGGAGCGAAGTATGGGATTTTTCACCGGTAAAACAGTTATTATTACGGGCGCGGGACGCGCGGTATTGTCCGACGGGCGTTGCGGGTCGATAGGCTACGGCATTGCCACGGCGTACGCCAAAGAAGGCGCAAACATAGTTATCACGGGTCGCAACGTGAAAAAGCTCGAGGACGCAAAAGCGGAACTCGAGAGCAAGTACGGCGTTAAGGTATTGATAATGCAAGCTGATATACGCGCGGGCGCGGACAACCTCGCAATTGCCGAGAGCGTCGCGCAGGCGGCGGTCACGGCGTTCGGCGGAATACAAGTGCTCGTCAACAACGCGCAGGCGTCGGCGTCGGGAGTAACGCTCGCCGATCACAGTATGGAACAGTTCGATCTCGCTCTGTACTCGGGGCTGTATTCCACGTTCTGTTATATGAAAGCTTGCTATCCGTATCTCAAAGAGAGCAAAGGCTCTGTCATCAATTTCGCATCGGGCGCAGGGCTGTTCGGAAATTACGGGCAAAGTTCGTACGCCGCCGCAAAAGAGGGCATACGCGGACTTTCTCGCGCCGCCGCCACCGAATGGGGCAAGGACGGGATCAATGTAAACGTGATATGTCCGCTCGCATGGACGGCGCAGCTCGAGCAGTTTGAAAAAGCGTACCCCGACGCATTCAAAGCGAACGTAAAAATGCCGCCGATGGGGCATTACGGCGACAGCGAGCTTGAAATAGGCAGAGTGTGCGTGCAGATAGCCGCGCCCGATTTTAAGTATATGTCGGGCGAGACCATTACGCTCGAGGGCGGCATGGGCTTGAGACCGTAAAAAATAATTAAGAATTTTGAATAAAGAATTATTCGGCGGCTTCGCCGCAATAAAGTTAAGATTCTTCGGCACGCAGAAAACGCTCGGAATGACAAAATAGAATGTGCAAAACCATACAAATATATTTAGTCGTTCCGAACGGGCGCGTAAGCGCGAAGTGAAGAAACGACTTTGAAAAAATAAAAGATAATAAAGCAATCAAAAAAATCAGGCGTTGCCTGCTACATAAAGGAAATAATATGAACAACATCGAAACGGAAATACTTGCTTTGCTCAAGCATGATTGCAGGCTTACCGCGGATAAAATCGCCAAAGCCGTAGGCAGCGACGAGAACACCGTAAAAAAGACTATCACGAACCTTGAAAAACGCGGTGTGATTTTGGGTTATTCCGCGCTTACGGACGAGCACGCGCTCGGCGGCGACACGGTGGAAGCGCTCATAGAGGTGCGTGTTAACCCGATGTACGGCCGCGGATTCGACGCGATCGCCGAGGATATTTACAAGTTCGAGCAGGTAAAAAGCCTGTATCTTATGAGCGGCGGCTACGATCTCGCGGTGTTTATCGAAGGCAAAAACCTGCGCGAAGTGGCGGCGTTCGTCAGCGAAAAGCTGTCGGTCATGGACAAGGTGCTGTCCACCGCGACGCATTTTATCCTTAAAAAGTACAAGATCGGCGGAGTGACCGCCGCGACGAGCGAAGAGAAGCGTCAGCCCGTCACGCCGTGAACTACGACGATTTTATAAACCGTACCGTTCGGGATATTCCGCCGAGCGGAATACGCAAATTTTTCGATCTCGTATCGACGATGGACGGCGCGATCTCACTCGGCGTGGGCGAGCCGGATTTTGTCACGCCGTGGCTGTACCGCGACAGCGCGATAAAGTCGGTGATCTCGGGGCGGACGGGGTACACCGCCAACCGCGGCGATCCCGCGCTTTTGCGCGAGATAGCGATTTACAATCGCGACAGGTTCGGCATAAACTATGCCGAGAACGAGACGATAGTTACAGTCGGCGCGTCGGAAGGTATCGACCTCGCATTGCGTACGCTCGTTAGCGCGGGCGACGAAGTGCTCGTGCCCGATCCGTCGTACGTGAGCTATATGCCCAATGTCGCAATTGTCGGCGGTGCAGTCCGTCCGATCCCGCTTAAGCGCGAAAACGGATTCAAGCTCACCGCCGAGGACGTGGAACGCGCGGCGATCGAAAAGAGCAAGATCATAATCATGCCGTATCCCAACAATCCGACGGGCGCGGCGCTCGAAAAGCAGGAGCTTGAAAAGATCTGCGCCGTTATCAAGCGTAAAAATCTGTTCGTCATTGCCGACGAGATATACGCCGAGCTTACATACGGGCGGCGGCACATTGCCGTGGCGAGCATAGACGGAATGAAAGAGCGCACCGTAACGCTCAACGGATTTTCCAAAGCGTTCGCCATGACGGGATGGCGCATAGGCTGGCTGTGCGCGCCCAAGCCCGTGGCTGACGCGGCGTTAAAGGTGCATCAGTACACTATCATGTGCGCGCCGACCGCGAGCCAAGAAGCGGCGTACGCCGCGCTCAAGGACGGGCGTGAGACCGAATACGAACAGGTCGAGTCTATGCGCGCCGAATACGACAGACGGCGCAGGTTCACGGTGGGCATGCTTTGCGATATGGGTTTGGAATGCGTGACGCCGTGCGGTGCGTTCTATGCGTTCCCGAACGTCGAAAAGTTCGCAGCCGACGGCGAGGAGTTCGCCGAAAAATTGCTTAAAAGCCAAAAAGTCGCGGTAGTCCCCGGCAGTGCGTTCGGCGCGTGCGGAAAAAAACACGTGCGATGCACTTATGCTTCGTCTATTAAAGCGCTCGATACGGCGTTCGAGCGCATGCGCACTTTCGTAAAAGAATTAAAGCGTTCGTAAATCCGAAAAGCGGGAAACAATAAGCGAAAAAATGAAAAAACAAGCGTTTAATCCGTATATGCCGAGCTGGGAGTATGTTCCCGACGGCGAGCCGCACGTATTCGGCGACAGAGTGTACGTCTACGGCAGTCACGA
Source organism: uncultured Christensenellaceae bacterium (assembly GCA_910587805.1). Lineage (GTDB taxonomy): Bacteria > Bacillota > Clostridia > Christensenellales > Pumilibacteraceae > Anaerocaecibacter. Next base: position 52,537 of record CAJUNM010000008.1, read on the forward strand.
CAGGTTTAACGGCATGGCGTTCTGCATGAACGATTACGTTTGTTGGTCCGCGCCCGTGACCGATCTTTCCGATTGGAAGTACGAGGGCGTTATTTGGCGCAAGAAAAACGACCCCGTAAAGGGTCGCGGTTTGCTTTTTCAAATGTACGCGCCCGACGTCGTGCAAGGTCTCGACGGCAGATACTATCTGTACTATTTTATAGGCACGACGAGCACGATCGGCGTCGCGGTGTGCGATACGCCTGCGGGCGAATACGAATATCTCGGAAGAGTGCGCTATCCCGACGGGCGCGTTTTGGGCGCAGGGAAAGACTTGCACCAGTTCGATCCCGCTGTTTTTCGCGACGGCGACAGAGTGTATCTGTATACGGGATTCGCGCCGCGCTTTCCCAACCCGATAACCGATTTCAGACGCGGCAACGTCAACGGCGCGATGGGCGCGGAGCTTGAGCCGGATATGCTCACGGTAAAGCTTCCTACGGCGCGCATCGCAAAGTCGGTGCATAACTCGCGCGGCACGGGTTTCGAGGGACACGAGTTTTTCGAGGCGTCGAGCATGCGCAAGTTCGGCGACAAGTATTACTTTATCTATTCGTCGGTGAACGGACACGAGCTGTGCTATGCCGTCGGCGACGCGCCGCTCGGAAGTTTTAGTTACGGCGGCACGCTCGTGAGCATAGGCGATCTGGGCTTGAGCGATAAACCGCTCAACTATTTGGGGAACACGCACGGCAGTATAGAATTTATAAACGGCGAGTATTACGTGTTTTATCACCGCCATACAAACAATCACTGTTTTTCGCGTCAGGCGTGCGCCGAGCGGATAACGCGCACCGACGACGGGCGGTTCTTGCAGGCGGAGCTTACGTCGTGCGGATTGAACGATAAGCCGCTCGCGGCGAAAGGCGAGTACGGCGCGAATATTGCGTGTCATTTGTTTTCCAAAAAAGGCACGAGATTTATGCTGTTCAAACGTCCCGCGGGCTGTCACCCGTACTTTACGCAGAGCGGCGAGGACAGAGAGCGAGATCCCGATCAGTACGTCAAAAACTTTTGCGACGGCGCGACTGCGGGGTTTAAGTATTTCGATTTCGACGGCTGCGCGCACGGTATATCCGTTACAGTGCGCGGAAAAGCTAAAGGAAAAATAACGGTAAGGGACGGCTTGAACGGCAACACCGTCGCCGTTATCGAAATAGACAATAACCGCGGCGAGACAAAAAGCTTTGCGTCGAAGTTAAACATTGCGCAAGGCAAAAAGCCGTTGTACTTCACGTACAACGGCAAGGGCAGACCCGATTTTTTGAGTTTTCGGTTGGGATAAACAAAAACTACGGAATGATGTGATTTTTTACCCATTCGGTTAAGTCGGAGTACTCGGCGTTACCGTCGGCAAGGCGCATGAATATATCGTATAGTTCTTTTTGCGAATATGATAAAGATATGCCGTTCAACTCCAATACGACGAGCATAGAGTGCGCGCCGATGCGCTTGTTTCCGTCTGTAAACGGGTGAAATTGAGTGAGTCCGCACGCAAGTCGCGCGGCTTTTTCTATAACGGACGGAAACAGCTCATTTCCGTCGTATGTTTGCATCGGCGCAAGTAAGGCGGATTGTAAAATGCCGTCGTCGCGTACCCCGTGACTTCCGCCCGTGGCGTTTATGATCTCGTCATGCAAGTATATAACTTGATCTTGGGATAACCAAATCATTTGGCAAGCTCTCCGTATGCTTCTGTATTTTGATCAATTAGCTTTTTCGATGCGGCTTTCAGTGCGGCATCCGGCGCGACCGAAATACTGTTGCGCGTTATTTCAAACGGAATGCGCTGTTCGCGCACGGCTTGCTTAGCGAACATTGTAAAAGCCGCGCTCAAAGACAGCCCAAAATCACCGAACAGTTCGTCGGCTTGCTGTTTTAATGTTTCATCCATTCTTATCGTTACGTTTACGGTAGACATAATAATCCTCCTATAGTGTCATTATATTACATAAACCCGCTTTTGTCAACATAATTATGTGCAAAAGTCGTGCATATTATGTGCAATTTATTATCGCAAAAACAAAAAACCGAGCGAAACGGTGTATTTCATAGGGAATTTGGAAAAACACTAAATTTTATATGAATACACCGTATAAGGCAAGTTAGAGTTAATCAAAAAATCCCATACGCAATTGCGTGTGGGATTTTTTATATATTCTCAAATCACAAATAAGTGGCTTTTTGCTATGAACTTTATTTATACTTTTTTAGCCTTTTTATTTTTAACTTTCTTTTTTACAAGATATACCGTTAATACGGTTAGTCCGGCAACAGCAACTGTTCCGCCGATTCCGATTAATAACCAAGCCCAAAACGGAAGGGCGTTGGATTGTTCGATTACCGTAAAATAGTTTTCGCTTGTAAAATCAAAGCTAACGTACTTACCTGAAACGGAATAGTCAATTAGCTGTCCTTCGGCGTCCGAAACGTTGAAATTTTCGGCATTATCCCCGACAAAATATTTCAAAGTAATATTCTGTACGGTTATCTCTTCACCGTCAAGCGTGAATTTTACGGTATAGTATTCTCCGATTTTAACAAGTTCTATTTCCGTTCCCTTGACGAACTCGCTTTCGGCAAATATACGGTTTTCGGAATCAGACAAAGAAGTTACGATTTCACGGTATTCCGCATACACCGTAAGATTATCGTTTACGTTTTCCACCGTCGGGAAACAAACGAAATATCTTGCCTCGCTGCCTTCGTAAACGTACTTACCGTTACCGTTCAATTGCGCAAATATCAAAGCGGGAATTTGGGCGTTTTCACCTTTTGCTACCCTGACAACCGATACAATATCGAAATTGTCTTTTTGTAACAGTCCGTCATCGTACAAGTCGCCGTTGTCTTTATTCCATTCCATAAAAGTAACAGTATAAGTTACTTCGGAAGCGTTATGCGAAATCGTAGCAAATAATTCCGCGTTTTTATCAAACAGCTTATTAAACAAGTCTTCGTCACCGAATTCCGAACTTTCCTCCGCTTGCCCGAAATTTCTTAATATGGGATAAGAAGGCACGTCTTTTCCGCCTTGCCAATATTCACGGCTAAACTCTTCGCAAAGAACGGGTGAAAGCGTTCCGACAGAAGAAAGCGCGTCGCTTGAAATGGATACCGCCGCATTGTCAAACAAAGCCGCATAATCGGTTCCGCATATTCCGCCGAGCGTTCCGATATAGTAATTGCCCGTAATATCCGTGAACTCGTTTGTTGCAACGTTATAATTGGAAGCATACCCTGCAATTCCGCCAATATACTCGGCGTCGGTGGACGGCAACAGTACAACGTTCGTATAGCAGCCGATAACCGCAGACGAAGCATATCCCGCAATACCGCCGATATAATCCGCTCCTTTGAGCGTTGCCGAACTCATAGAATAGGAGACGTCTCCGCCGTAACCTACGATACCTCCGACGTACTTTCCGCCGTTCATACCTTTTGCCTGTATCGTTCCCGACGACAGACAGCTTTGAATGCGGCTACCTACGGCATTCCCTGCAATTCCACCGACGTACGAGCCTGCATCAGCTTCGAGATTGCCGACGGATGCGCAGTTATAAATTTTGAGAACGCGGGAAGAAACAGCCGTGCTACTCAATGCAGATACATTACCGACAACGCCGCCGACGTAAGAATTTGCGCAAACGTCGCCGTAATTTGTATTGTAATTCAAGATATTATAATTGCCCAACGTGTCTTGTGTATTATTGCCTGTGCCGCCGATAATTCCGTTTGACGAGCTTTCGCTTTGACGCAAGCCGTAGAAGCCGACGATACCGCCCGCATATTTATCTGCGGAAACGTTGCCGCGATTGATTGAAAAATAAACTTCCCCCACGCAAAGGCCTGCGATACCGCCGACGTATTGGCTGGAATTGCCGCCTTCGATTTTCCCCGTGTTCACACAGTCGTAAATCTTTCCGAAGCTGTAACCGGCAACGCCCCCGACTTCGGAAACGATTGAAGAGGAATACGTCTTGTTTCCGTTGACGGTACCTGAATTTTCACAGGAAGAAATATTGCCCGTATTGCGCCCGCAAACGCCGCCGACAAAAGTTTCACCCGTAACGGAAGCAAGGCTTTTGCAGTTTTCTATTGTTGCTTTATTTACGGTATCACTTGAATTGCCTGTTTCGGTGTCGCTTCTGCCGTTTACGGCAACCACTCCGCCGACGTTATTTTTACCCGTTATTTTACCCGATACGCTGACGCCGTAAACTTTCCCGTAGTTCGTGCCTACAATTCCCGCAATTTCCGTATTCTTGCCGCCCAACGTGATATTTTGGGCGGTAAGCCTTTCAACGGTTGCAGTATGCGTTAAAGTCTTAAACACGCAAGCCGAACTATCGACATCGGTATAAACCACGTTTTTAAGTTTGTGATAGCCGCCGTAGAACGTTCCCGAAAACGTGCCTACGGGTACAAAATCTTTTCCGGAAAAATCAATATCGGAAGTTAAGTACACTTTCAGGTTTACGGAATAATCTGCCGACTTAGAACAGTTTTTGGCAAACGCAATAAACTCGTCGGCAGAGCCTATCAATAATTCGGTAGAGTCCTTGTTTTCGTCTTGGAGTACATAGCGGAAATTTCTTCCCCTGCCGTAGTTGTGCTCGTCCGAACATATAATTTTGTAAGTGCCCGCAATACTTATTTCAATATAGTCGCCGCCGTCCTTGAACTTCGTCTTGCCGTCGGTTATATAAAATTCAACCGAGCCGCCCTTCAAGTCGCTTTCATTTACCGTTAGATAGGCTATATATTGGGGGTAATCCTCATTGTAATCTTCGTCGTCGTTCTCGATTTCGGTAAATTTATAGCTGCCGGACCGACGTCCGTCAGGGAAAGGCAATACCAACCCGTATCGCTTACGGTAATTTTAGATATTTCGGTGTCCTCGTTATTGTCGTCGTCTATTAATCTGAACGAGCCGTCTACGTTAAGTTCATAAATTCTGTATTTAATCCCATAATCACGTTCGGGTGCAAAAACTTCTGCCGAACGGTATTCAGCCGTCGCCACGTTGTTCTCATAACGCGTAAGCAAGAAAGCAGACTTGCCGTTGATTTGCGTATCACCTTCTTGAGCCGTTACGTTCTCGAATACGGCGTAATACTGTGGAGCATCTTCGATATATACCGAATACTTATAATCGTCGCCACTTCCGTAATTACCGTTTTCGTCAAACAGATATTTGTTCCCGTTTACTGTCTTTTCGGGTGTAAACAGAATTCTGTAAAAGCCGCTTTCGGTAACTGTATGGGTTTCACCGTTAAAAGATACGGTTGTATTCGCAGAAAGCTCTACAGAAGATATGTAATACAAATCGTAAGCCGTGTGATAGGGGTTATACGATAACTGCAATGGCGTGCCGTCAACACTTACGGAATACGTGTCTGGTTCGTAAAAACGGTAAGAAATATGACTGCCGTTTTCGTAAGTTGTAGTTGGTGAAAACAAGACGTTATAATCGAGAATTTGTGTTTCTTCAACCTTCAAAGGGGCGTTATCCCGCGCATACCAACGCATACCGGAATTGTCCGTAACATAAAAATCAACGGCAGAAGAAAGTGCTACGTTTTTCAATACGTATTCGTTTTCGGCGTATTCCATTTTATTTGCGTTGCGCACGGAATAGTTTTGATTTGAAAAGCAAACATAATAATTTTGCTCTTCCGCAGACGCAAGCATTACGGTTGCACCCGATAGGCTCACCGCAAATAAGCAAAGTGCCGTTACCAAACTTAATTTTCTGATTTTACTGTACATTGTTGACCTCCCCGTTCACCGTATCGGATTGAGCGTTCGCCGGTTTATTTCTGCGCGGCAGCTGTAACTTTTTTCTCGGTTTGAATTTGGTTTTATCCAACCATTTATCAAATATCATTAAAAGCGCGGGCAGAACGAGCATTACGCTGGCTATCGAAATAAGAACTCCGCGCCCCAAGCACGAGCCTAACGTTGCAATCAGCGGATCGCCGACGACTCCACCGATTAAGAAGCCCGCTATTGCAAGAATAGAGCCTGACGTTAATATCGTGGGAAAAGATTGATTGAGCGATTCTATTAACGCCGTCTTTTTGTCCGTCGTCTGTTTCAGCTCCTGATAGCGGTTGGTTATTACGATTGCGTAGTCGATAGTTGCGCCCATCTGTATCGCACTGACTATCAGATATACGAAGAAGAACAGGTTTGTTCCTGCAAACGCGCTGATACTGAAATTGATAAAAATTGCGCCCTGAATGGTTGCGGTAAGCGGTATAGGTGTACCCCACGAACGGAACGTAAACATAAGTATGACGAACACAAAAAGCACCGTTAAAATACTGACTTTCAAATTATCGGTACTGAACGATTTATCCAAATCGTAAGAGCTCATAGAATCGCCGGCAAATATCGCTTGCGGACAAAAGGCTTTTACTTCTTCACGCATATTTTCAATCATAGCGAAAGTCTGCTTACTCTCTATATCGCTATCCAGAATAAACAGAACGCGCGTGTAATTAGTTCCTATAAGCTGTGCTTCGGCGTCGTTAATCGTATCGCGTAACGTTTCGTAGGTATCAAGTAAATCGTCATTGCCGTTTAAAAATGCCGAAATGAAATCGTCATGCCCGAAAGCACAGTCGCAGATATCGAGAATGGAAGCGGTATAAATATCTTTATTTGCTTCAAACAGTGCCACTTCCGAAACACCGTCCTGACTGTCGCTCTGCGAAAAATAAGCATACGCTCGGTAAATGCTCGCGGCGGTTGAGTCGTCCGTACCGAGGAGCAGCGCAAACTGTCTGTAATTAAGTCTGTCGGTAAGATAATGCGTTGTACCGTTGGCGGTAATTTCCACGTTTGAAATTCCTATCGCTTCCTTTACTTCTTCGTGGGTGCTTACGGTATCTATAACGCGCTTTTCCAAATTGTAATCGCCTTTGGGTACGAGAACCGCAAGCTGGTTTGAATAACCGAATACGGCTTCCGTTTCGCGCTGGGCTATCTGCGTTGCCGAAGGGCGGGAAGTATCGATACTTCCCGTCGAATAAACGTACTCCGTCTGAAAGGAAAAATAACCGCATACGATGACTGTGACCAAAAATACCGCAGGAATGACGTAACGAAGTTTGACGTCGAATTTGCCGACAGCCGAAATTTTGGGGACGAAGCTTTTATGTGCGGTTTTATCGATTGCTTTACTGAAATAAAGCGTTATGCACGGCATAAACAAGAAGACGGTAATCATACTGCAAATAATGCTTTTTGCAAGCACGATACCCAAATCGGCGCCAAGCCCCAAAGCCATTGTCGTGAGTGCAAGAAGTCCCGCAATCGTCGTCAAGGACGAACCGGCTATTTCGGGAATAGCCTTTGCAAGTGCCGCAGCCATAGCTTCCTTCGGCGACAGCCCGTTTGCCTTTTCTTCCGAAAATCTATGGCAGAGAATAATGGCATAGTCGATGGCAAGCGCAAGCTGTAAAATTACGCAGACGGAATTGGATATAAACGAAATAGTACCCAACCAATAATTCGTTCCCATATTGAGTAAAGCCGCTACGCCGAACGTAAGAATAAATACGGGTATTTCCCCGAAGCTTTTCGTGGTAAAAGCAAGAACGGCAATAATAATTACAATCGCAAGTATCAGAACGAAATTAACGTCGTGCTGTAACTCTTCGGCATATGTATCTGTCAAAGAAGCCGAAACGAGTAAATCATATCCGTCGAGAAGCTCCAACGTTTTATTATAGGCGGCTACGGATAATTCGTCGTCTGCATCGCCGTCAAACGTAATATTGAAAAGCGCACAGGACTGTTTATAATAATCTTCGGTATTGTGGAAGTCGAAGCTCTTTACACCGTCAAGCTGTTCAATCTCGTCGTGCAAGACAAGCGCGTCCTCAAAAGAGATATTGCGTAGCATAATTTTCGTCGTGCCGAACGTTACAAATTCCTCTTCCATAATATCGAGGGCTTGCTTCGTATCGGTATTCGATGGTAGATACGAAGTTATATCATACTCTATTTTTACTTGTCCCATTCCCCATATGCAATAGGCAATAAGAGCTATAAAAAGAACGATGATATAATTCTTTTTATTTACAATAAAATTCGTTAACTTTTTCATTTTCAACGCTTCCAACTAATAATATAAGTGTATTATTATCTTGACTTTCGTATTATTATATGTTATGCTGTCTAATAAAGCAAGCTGTGTGCTATTACAGAATAACGGGAAAGTATTGCTACTTATACAAAAAAGGAAATTTATATTATTATGGAAAAACGGGAAGATATCAGGATAACCAAAAGTAAACGTGATTTATGTAACGCCTTGGTAGAGCTTATGAAAAGTACGCCCTTCAAAAAAATTACAGTCGGCGATATTTGTTCCACCGCTATGATAAACAAGATGACTTTTTATAAGCATTACGCCGATAAATACGAGCTTTTGAACGACGTTTTTTTGAACATAAAGCAGTCTATTATCGCCCATGCGGAAGCCGCCATCCCTACGCAGAACGTGAATGATACCGCACTTGACTTAACGTTTCGCGTGTTGGATGCAGTAATCAACGAGTGCCTCAATCAAAAGCAGTTTTTAATGGATATTTCTCACGACGAAATGGTGCTTACTATGATTTCGACAACGATAGAAAAATCCATTTACGAATTGCTTGCAAGTATCAGCCGTCATCATACCTTCAAATATCGTTTGGATATTCTTACTTCGGCTGTAACCGGCGCGGCGACTTTTTTAATCCGCTATTTGCTCCTTCACGAACAATCTATCGGGAAGGAACAATTTCTTGAAAATACAAAAGCCTTCCTGCGCGACTTGTTTAATTCTAAAATTTTATTTGAATGAATAAAAAATTTTTAATATTGTTGACAGCTTTCGTCAACAATACTGTGTTATCATGGCACTATGAAATACTACTATAACAAGGCACAACCGAATATCGAATACGGAATGTTAAGCAGTCGCTATCTTAACAATCCGAAGCGCAAGCCGAATGCGGACTGTCTTGTTACATACTATTACACTTCCGTATCTGAGCCGCTTGGTGGAACGTATTACCGTAATCGGGACTACTATATCATTCCCGTAAAGGTAACGCCAAAAGTCTATGCCCAGCTGATGAAGCGGGATAAAAAAGAACACAATAACAATCATAAGCACGACAGGCGTTATTTGGATGTGGAAAAATATTACCGTCAGCGCGGTGAAATCGACGAGGATGACAGAGAAACAAATGCTTGGGAATGCATTGCGGACAAGAAAACGCTAAACTTTGAAAACGATATTATAGAAGAATTAGACAAAAAAGCGTTACTCTCTACTTTCTCGAAATCGGATAGACTAATCGTCAAACTATACGAAGCGGGTGTCGGTCAAAAGCATATTGCAAAGAAAATCGGCAAAACACAAAGCTATGTATCAAAGCGATTGGAACGGTTGTTAGACCTAATTGAAGCAGAACGGCTAAACGACGGAAGCCGCACGAAGAAAGAAATCGAATTTGAGCTTGCGTGGAAAAAGTTTATCTACTCTCATAAGATGCCGAAAGATATAGATGTAATCTTTGAAACATTTAACTACCTTATCGGCGAGAGAATGTTGGAAGAATTGCTTATTTACTTCTACTCTTTTCGTGAGTATTATTACTATGCTTACCGCTTGCTTTATCTTTACGAGTACAACCCTGCCGAAGATAATTTAGGATGTATAAACGAACTGCCGCTTATCTTCCGAAAGATATTCTACTACCAAAAGTTGAACGAACAAGCGGACGTATTTATATGGCTCTACTACTGTCTTGTAACGGAAATGGAACGGCGCAAAAAGATAACGCCCGAACCTAATCAAGAAGTCTACGAACAGCTTTTAGACGAGCAAGAAAAAACTGCAAAGCGCGTTAAAATGACAAGCGAACAGTTTATGGAAGAACGCTTTATTCCGAAGGTCGCGCCACTACTTAAAAAGCGAACGGACGATTTTTTACAGGCAAACAATATTTACGTTTTCGACGAGGATGCCGACATCGAAGCGGAACTCAAAAAATTGTTTGGAGATCCGAAATAAAAAAATTCAAAATTTTTTTGCGATATTGGAATATATCGGGTGTTTTGGAGTGTATATAAGTGAGCGGTTAAATTCTACGCTCTAAAAATTAAAGAATAACGGATAGGCTCACGGCAAACTGCCGTGAGTTTTTCGTTGCTCGGAGGTGGTAATTATGGACGATTAAAAGACTTTGCGGACGGTCTATAAATGTTCGCGTGTGGACTAAAAACTTTGAAAGGCTTGACTGTAAGGAAATGAAGACTTGATACAAAGTATAGCCCACTATACTTCGCAAGCGAAGTGTGGGCTCTGCGAGGCTTTTTGTCCACTACACAAAGACGGAATACATTATAAGGAGGAACAAAACATTAGCTATTTAGTGTGCCATATGGAGAAGTATCATAAGACGGATATTTACCCTGTGGAAAAAGAAAACGAGAGAGATGAAAACTATGAAGCAAGCAATCCGCAGATAAACAGCGAGAGAACAAAAGACAACTATCATACCTTTGCGAGATACTGTTCTTACACGGAGTTTATCAATAAGCGAATAGCCGAATTGAATTTACCGACCAAACCGAGAAAGGATGCTGTGCTTATGGCGTCGATTGTAATCGGCTCAGATGGAGAGTTTTTCAAAGGGCTAACACCGGCGGAACAAGAAGATTTCTTTGCGCAATGCACAAGGTATTTTGCGGACAAATACGGCAAGGAAAATATAATATCCGCAGTCGTCCACAACGATGAAACTACGCCGCATTTGCACTTAAATCTTATGCCCATAAGGAATTGGCGACTGTGTTGTAAAGACCTGTTCAACCGTGCCGAGCTTACCAAATTGCAAACGGATTTTCACGAAGCTGTCGGCAAGCGTTGGGGTTTAGAACGAGGGCGCGAAGGCAGTCCGAAAAAGCATTTGTCCACAGCGGAATACAAAGCAAAGAAAATTGTATTGAACGCTTGCACCGAAGCGGCGGACATTACGGAAACAGCTCAGTCTGAATTGCGGCAAATCAACCAAGCCGTGAAGAAAGCCGAAGAACACTTTGACGAAACTATTGGGCAGATACATACCGCCAAAGCCGAACGAGATAAAATCGTTGCGGAACGCGATTCGGAAGCCGACTATTCGCAAGCGTTGGAACAAGCAAAGAACGGCGAAATCGCTCACGGCAAGAGCGAACTGAAAACGCAAGTTGTTGCGCTCACGGTAGAGAACAAAAGTCTAACCGAAGAAAACACGCGGTTAAAGAAAGACAACAGTTATCTATTCGAGTCCTACCAAAAGGAAAAGAAAACACACAACGACCACGACAAAGCACTACGCGCTATTACACTATTCAGAACGCAAGAACCCGAAGCATTTGCGCGAGTGTTCTACCGTGCTACTTCGGTGTTACAACCTTTCTTACCCATCGGCGAACAACCTGCACCGTTTAGTAGAAACCGTTTACGAGAAATCGAAGAAGAAATCCGCAAGGAACAAGAACAAAATAGCCCTACGCCACGCAAGAACAATTACGGCAAAGCAGATTAAATTTTCATAAACGCTTGACTCCAAAGCCGTATCGTGCTAAAATTATTCAATCGTATATATACGACGAATATATTTTACGGAGGTTATTATGGAAAAGAAAGACAGATCGGTTAAGGACAAGCGTTATGAAGAACGACACAGAGAAGAACGTAAAGCCAAATGTATGATTTGGGGAACGAGCGTACCGCGTGAGAAAGCCGAACAGATAAATGAGTTTTTGAAAAGATACGGCTATACAAAGGTACAGTTAATCGAGGCGGGCTACAAAGCATTATTAGACGATGCCGCCGAACACAACCTATCGTTAGGTAAACTAATGGATGGGTATGACGATTTTTTCGGTTTTGAGGAAATCGATAAAAAGAAAACCGAATAACTATTAAATCTTTTCGCATAAGGAGGAAAACGCGATG
>CAJUNM010000009.1:0-61031 GCA_910587805.1 uncultured Christensenellaceae bacterium
TTTATCCCGAAGGGGAGAGCGAAATGCCCTTAAAATCTATGAAATTCAACTTTCCCGTGTACAAAGACGGGAAAGAGGTACGGGAAATCTTTTTGAATAACAGCACAAACGTCGAGACGCTGTTATGCTTGGAACGAATGTGATCGGGTTGATTTTATGAGCGACGTGTTTTGCAAAAGCGATCTGCGCATAAAAAATTTGCGCGAACGGTTGAGTAAAATATAGATTTGTTGTTTGCGAAAATCATCGGCGCGCCCGATAATCTCTTTGACATTGGGCGCGGTTAAGTGTTATAATGTTAATATGTCGGAATACTCGATCAAAAACGGTTTCAAAGGTTTCGGTAAAGAAACTCTCGTCACGGAACGGCTCATATTACGACCGTGGCGCGAGAGCGACGCCGAAGATTTATACGAGTACGCAAAAGATCCCGTTATCGGCGAGCGCACGGGTTTTGTACCGCATAAAAGTGTGGAAGACACTATCGAGGTATTGCTGCGCAAAGGACTTATGTGCGAGTACAACCGTGCCGTGTGTCTTAAGGACGGCAAAGCGATAGGCAGTATAGGGCTTATCAACCATGACGGAACCCCCGAAATAGGGTATTGGCTCGGTAAGCCGTTTTGGGGACAGGGACTGATCCCCGAAGCCGTTAGACGCGTTGCCGTGTACGTGTTCGACGTGCTCGGCGCAAACAAATTGTATTGCGGATATTTCGACGGCAACGTCAATTCGCGGCGCGTCTCGGAAAAGTGCGGCTTTATATACAGCCATACCGAATACGACAAACTGTGGGAGGCTACGGGCAAGATAGTTACCGAGCATTTCACTGTTCTCGACAGAGCGAAGTTTGAGCAAAACCGTGTTTTTTACGAAAATTAAAACACGCTATATTATGAGGAAATACTATGGACGTTTACGAAAAATCACTGCAAAAGCATTACGAATGGGCGGGCAAGCTCGAAGTCACGCTTCGCGCGCCCGTAAACTCTCTCGACGATCTCGCGTTATGCTATACCCCCGGCGTGTCGCGCGCTTGTACCGAGATAGCCAAGGATAAAACGAAGTCGTACGAACTCACCGGCAGACACAATTCCGTTGCCGTCGTTACGGACGGTACGGCGGTGCTCGGTTTGGGCGATATAGGACCGGAAGCGGCGATGCCGGTTATGGAAGGCAAGTGCGCGCTGTTCAAGGCGTTTGCGGGCATCGATGCGGTACCGCTCTGTCTCGACACCAAGGACGCCGACGAGATAGTAAACATAGTCGCGGCGGTCTCGAAAAGTTACGGCGGTATAAATCTCGAGGATATATCCGCGCCGCGCTGCTTCGAGATAGAGCGCAGACTCAAGGAAAAATGCGATATTCCCGTATTCCACGACGATCAGCACGGCACGGCTATAGTGGCGGCGGCTGCGCTTTTGAATGCGTTGCGCGTTGTTAAAAAGAACATAGGCGACGTACGCGTCGTTATAAACGGCGCGGGCAGCGCAGGCATAGCCATAGCCAAGTTCTTTATGGAAATGGGCGCGGGCGACGTTGTGTGCGTCGATAAATGCGGAGTGCTCGTCGCGGGCGAGAATTACGCCAATCATGCGCATGAGGAAATAGCCGCGGTTACCAATAAGACGAAGATCTGCGGCACGCTCGCCGACGCAATTCGCGGCGCGGACGTGTTTTTGGGCGTTTCCGCGCCGAAAATAGTCACGAAAGACATGATACGCTCGATGGCGAAAGATCCGATAGTATTCCCGCTCGCAAACCCCGTTCCCGAGATAACGCGTGCGGAGGCGATAGAGGCGGGCGCGGCGGTAGTGGGTACGGGCGCGTCCAATCAGCCCAACCAGATAAACAACGTGCTCATGTTCCCCGGAATATTCCGCGGCGCGCTCGATGCGCGCGCGAGCGACATCAACGCGCAAATGCAGCGCGCGGCGGCGCATGCGCTTGCGGGGCTTGTGACGGACGCGGAGCTGAATGCGGATTACATTTTGCCTTCGCCGCTCGATAAGCGCGTGGTAAGCACGGTGTCGGCGGCGGTCGAGCAAGCCGCGCACGAAAGCGGCGTTGCGAGAAAGTAATGCGTTATGCGCGATTAAACGACAAAAGCCGTTTTATCGATCGGAACTACTCACGGTTAAAACAGTTGAAAATTTTCCGCAAATGTGCTATAATAGATAGCAGAAAAGATCGGTTGCCGATCTGTCGATAATAAGAGAATGAATATGGATAACAGCGCATTTACAAATCCCGACGAAGGTAAAGACGTTCGTTCGGTCAAAACGTACAAAATGATAGCGTTTCGCGGAAACGTCGTATTCCCGGGACAATCGGTGCATTTCGATCTGTCACGCGATAAGTCGTACAATGCCATCACTCAAGCTATAGAAACGGGCGAGAGCGTGTTTTTGGTTTCGCAAAAGCGCGCCACAGCGACCAACCCCGCGCCGCAGGATATTTATCGCGTGGGCGTGCTCGCCACGATCAAGCAGGCGCAGCGGCTTCCGGGCGACGCGTTGCGCGTTGTGTTCGTAGCGGATAGGCGCATGGAAATAGACAGATACGTGTCGCTCAATCCGTATTTCGAGGTAACGCTGCGCGAGTACGGCTACGAACCGGACGATCCGTTGTATTTCGAGGCGGTCAAGCGGCGTTTGGAAGAACAGTACAAGGAATTTCGCCGCATCGATATGAAGATGCCGGGCGATGTGCTGAGCACGCTTTCCGTAGACGACGGCGAACGGTTCGTATCGACCATAGCTAATTACGTGATATCGTCCGACGCCGAAAAGCAAAACGTATTGCAAATGCGCAAGCTGTCCGAGCAGTTTGAAAAAATACTCGAAGTGCTCGTAAACGAGAGCGAGATCCGCGCAATAGAAAAACGCGTCTCGGCAAAGGTGCGTCAAAACATAGACAAGAACCAGCGCGAATACTACGTACGCGAGCAGATCAAAGCGTTAAAGCAAGAGATAGGCGAGGACGTCGACGAGATAGCCGAGCTTCGCGAAAAGCTCAAAGCGGCGCAGTCCGACATGCCGGAGCTTGCTTATTCCAAAGCCGAAAAAGAAATAGCGCGGCTCGAGAAAATGAACCCGTCTACGCCCGAGGCGACCGTCGCGCGCGCGTACATCGAGCTTATTCTCGAAATGCCGTGGAAAAAATCGACCGATGACGACATTGCGCTCGACAAGGCGCGCAAGGTCCTCAACGAGGATCATTACGGGCTTGAGAAAGTTAAAGAGCGTATACTCGAGTATCTTGCCGTTTACAAACTGACGCGCAATTTCAAAGCGCCGATACTCTGTTTTGTCGGACCTCCGGGCGTAGGTAAAACGTCGATAGTGCGGTCGATCGCGCGCGCCGTCGGCAAAGAACTCGTCACCATGTCGCTCGGCGGCATACACGACGAGGCGGAAATACGCGGACACCGCAGAACGTACGTCGCGGCTATGCCGGGCAGAATAATAAACGGCATACGTCAAGCCGGCGTAAATAATCCCGTGTTCTTGCTCGACGAAATAGACAAGATGACGAGCGACATCCACGGCGATCCGTCGAGCGCGATGCTCGAGGTTCTCGATCCGAATCAGAACTATAATTTCAAAGACAACTATCTCGACATGCCGTTCGATCTGAGCAACGTCATGTTCGTTACCACGGCAAACTCGCTCGATCCCATACACCCCGCGTTGTTGGACAGGCTCGAGGTGATAGAACTTTCGGGTTATACCTACGACGAAAAATTGCAGATAGCGAAGCGCTACTTAAAACCCAAAGAGATCGAGGCGAACGGGCTTGGCGGCGTTAAAGTGGAAATGAGCGACGCCGTGATCATGAATATAATATCCGCATACACGCGCGAGAGCGGCGTGCGTAACCTCGAACGGGAGATCGCTACGGTCATGCGCAAGATCGCATTGAAAGCGGTAGAGCAAAAAGAGCCTATGTCCTCGTTCAAAGTCACGAAAAAAGAAGTTGCGGAATTTTTGGGCCCGCCCAAATTCAAAGACGTTTCGGTCGTGGAAAACGACGAAGTGGGCGTGGCTACGGGGCTTGCATGGACGAGCGTAGGCGGCGTTACGCTGAGCATTGAAGCGGCTATCATAAAAGACGGCAAGGGCGAGATAAAGCTAACGGGCAGTCTCGGCGACGTTATGAAAGAATCGTGCATGACAGCGCTTACGCTCGTGCGTTCGCGCGCCGACGAATACGGCATCGATCCCGAGGTATTTACCAAAAGCGATATGCACTTGCATTTTCCCGAGGGCGCTACGCCCAAGGACGGACCGAGCGCGGGCATTACGGTAGCTACGGCGTTGATGTCTGCGTTCTCGGGCAAAAAGGTTGCGCACGACGTCACTATGACGGGCGAGGTCACTTTGCGCGGCAAAGTGCTCGCGATAGGAGGACTTAAGGAAAAATCGCTTGCGGCGTTCCGTGCCGGATTTAAGCGTTTGATCATTCCGCGCGAAAACGAAAAAGACCTTCCCGACATTCCTGCGGAAGTAAAGGAAAAACTCGCAATAATCCCCGTCGGCACGATCGACGAGGTGTTTGCGGCGGCATTGATATGATCGTTAAATCGGCAAGCTTTGTAAAGAGCTTTCAAAATGCGGATATGCTCGAAGGGTACGCGCCGCAGATTTGCGTCGCGGGCAGATCGAACTGCGGCAAATCGTCGCTATTGAATATGCTCATGGGTGCAAAGCTGTGCAAAACGTCGCAAACGCCCGGGCGTACCCGATTGATCAATGTTTTTTCGGTGATAGCCGAAAAAACATTCTATTTCGTAGACCTTCCCGGCTACGGGTTTCACGCCGCGCAAAAATCGATAGGCGACGAGTTCGGCGCGCGTACCGAAAAATATTTTCATGTGTGCAACGATATAGCGCAAGTACTGTGCTTAATGGATATTCGCCGCGATCCGTCCGAACTCGATAAAACGCTGATAAACTTTTTACGCGAACTCGGACTGCCGTTCACGGTCGTACTTACCAAATCGGATAAACTGAGCAAATCCAAAGCCGCTGCCGCGCGCTTGAGCATAGCCGCCGCGCTCGGGCTTGCGCGAGATAATCTCATAGTAACGAGTTCGCACAACGGCGGTGGCAAACAGCAATTGCTCGACAGAATAGAAAGCGTGTTGGAGACGTGCGGACTATGAAAATTTACGCCGTTTCCGATCTGCATTTGTCGATCAATAATCCTAAGCCGATGAACGTTTTCGGTGCGGTTTGGGATAATTACTTGGACGATATAGAAAATTCGCTTGCGGACTTGAGCGATGACGATCTTGTGCTTTCGGCGGGCGATACGAGCTGGGCGATGACGCTCGACGCCGCCGTGCCCGATCTCGAATACATAGGGCGATTGCCCGGTAAAAAAGTGATCATTCGCGGAAACCACGATTATTGGTGGAAGGGAATAGGCGCGGTGCGTCAGGTATTGCCGAAAGGCGTTTTCGCAGTGCAAAACGACTGTATACGTTTCGGCGACGTGCTCGTTTGCGGCAGCCGCGGTTGGAGCGCGGACGACAAGAGCGAGGACGGCAAACGCTTGTTCGCCCGAGAACTGATCCGCATGGAAATGTCGCTCGCGTGCGCGCAAAAACAGCGACTCGATGCCGACAGCGTGATATTCATGATCCACTATCCGCCGTTCAACGCGCGGTACGAGGATAGCGAAGTGACCGCACTGTTCAAACGATACGACGTCAACGCCGTGGTTTACGGACATATTCACGGCAAGGACGTGCGCTCTACGCCGATAGTGTATAAGAACGGAATACCGTATTATCTGACTTCGTGCGATCAAATCAAGAATAAAGCAGTGGAAATAAAGCTCAACAAATAAAAAGAGATAAAGCCCCAAACGCTTTATCTCTTTTCAATTCGGGATTCTTAATTACAACAAAATATATCCCGCGGTCTTGAACGCGTCGAATACGCGCGCTCCGTGTTCTGCTCCCGATACTTCGCATGTGATATGCAGTATGGTCTCGTTGAGAGAGAGTTCTGCGTTTACGCGGTCGTACTGTATGGCTATAACGTTCGCACCGTTGCGGGCGAGTATGCGGCTGACGTCCTCGAGCGAGCCGGGTTTATCGGAAAGCACGACCGACAGTCGTATCTGTCTGCCTCGGCTGATAAGACCTTTTTCTATTATCTTGTGGATAAAACTGACGTCTATGTTTCCGCCGGATAGCACGCATATCGTTTTTTTGCCCGTAAAATCGTACCTTCCGCAAATCGCCGCCGCAAGCCCCGCCGCGCCTGCGGGTTCGACTATCTCTTTTGCGCGCTCGATAAGCGCGATGATTGCCGAGGCTATCTCGTTATCCGAAACGGTAAGCATATCGTCGACATACTTGTTTATATATTTCATGGTTATATCGCCGGGGCGTTTTACGGCAATGCCGTCGGCGATCGTGAATATTTTGTTTAGCTCGGTCGTTTCGCGCTTGAACGAACGAGCTATCGCCGCCGCGCCTTCCGCTTGCACTCCGTATACTTTGGCGTGCGGCATAACGCTTTTTACCGCAAGCGCGACGCCCGCCAAAAGTCCGCCGCCGCCCGCGGGAACAAGCACTGCGTCGGCGTCGGGCAGGTCGTCGAACAATTCAAGCCCGACCGTGCCTTGACCGGCAATGATATCCTCGTCGTCGAAAGGCGGGATAAAAACGCCGCCCTGCGCTTTGCAATCGGATATTGCGCGCGCTTGCGCGTCGTCGAATACGTCGCCGTGCAGCACGACTTTTGCGCCGTAACCTTCGGTAGCGGAAATTTTGGCGATAGGCGTGGACAGCGGCATATATATAACCGACTCGATTCCGCGCCGCGTCGCCGAGTACGCCACGCCCTGCGCGTGATTGCCCGCCGAGCAACTGAAAACTTTGCAGCCCTCTTTAAGCTCGAGCTTCGATATTTTATTGAACGCGCCGCGCACCTTGAACGATCCCGTCTTTTGCAGATTTTCGCACTTAAGATATACGTCGCCTCCGGTCAGTCTCGAAAATGTGTCCGACCGTTCCAAAGGCGTATGATGCACAGTGCCGAGCAGCCGCTCGCGTGCTTTTTTTATCTCGTTAATTTCCATTAACATATTATATATTGTAGCCGCGAAAATGTCAATGCTTTGACGCTCGCGTCGAGTAAAGTACAGATTTTGAGCGTCTCGAACACGAATATGTAAAAAAATATTAAAATTTTTTCAAAAAATGGGCAAAAAGGGTTGAAAGTGGTCAGCAAATGGTGTATAATGGAAATATCGAACGCTAAAGAGTATGCAAAGGAGCGCAAATGTTCACCGGTACGTTCAGACATCAATTAGACGAAAAGGGACGGGTAAGAATACCCGTCGGTTTTCGCAAAGAATTGGGCGCGAACGTAAAGATGTACGTGCACGTTGCGGACTGTCTCATGGTGTATCCCGAAAAGGACTATGCCAACGTGGTCGAAAAGCGGTTCAAGGATATAGATATACTTGACCTCGACATGGAAGAGCAGCGCCGCCTGATCTTTTCGCGCACGCAAGACGGCGAGGTGGACAAGCAGGGCAGAGTTTTGCTAAACACCAATCTCGCCAAGCTCGTCGGCATAGAGCGCAACATAGTTTCGATCGGGGCTATGGATCACGTGGAAATATGGGACGAGGCGACGTTCGACAAATACATGGCGGAACTCGACGAACGGATCGGGCGAACCAAAAAGAAATAGCCATGTATCACATACCCGTTATGAAGGACGAAACCGTCGGCGCGTTGAGAGTGGAAAGGGACAAAACATATCTCGACTGTACGCTCGGCGGCGGCGGGCACACGGGCGCGGTGATCGCGCTCGGCGGCAACGTCGTAGCCATAGATCGCGACAGCGACGCGATAGATTACTGCAAATCGCATATCACTGGCAACGTCACGTACATTAAAGGTCAATACGAAAACGCGGTATCATTGTTGCGCGGAGCGGGCATAGAGCGCATTGCGGGCGCAATGATGGACCTCGGCGTGTCGTCAAAGCAGTTGGACGATCCGTCGCGCGGATTCTCTTATCGGTTCGACAGTCCGCTCGATATGCGCATGGATAAGAACCAAAAGCTCACGGCGGCGGACGTGGTAAACGGTTACGGACCGCGCGAGCTTGCGGACATTTTGCGCAAGTACGGCGAGGAAAGTTTTGCAAAGCGAATAGCGGACGCGATAGTGCGTCGGCGCGAGAAAGCCAAGATCGAAACGACGGGCGAACTCGGCAAGATCGTTTGCGACAGCGTACCGTACCGCAAGAGCGGACATCCCGCAAAAAAGACTTTTCAAGCGATACGCATAGAGGTCAACGGCGAGCTTAAAGGACTGTACGACGCGATATGCGGCGTATTCGGTCTGATAGAAAAAGGCGGACGGCTCGCGGTAATAAGCTTTCATTCGCTCGAGGACAGGATAGTAAAAGCCGCGTTTAAGGAATTTGCGACCGACTGCGTTTGTCCTCCGTCGTTCCCCGTATGCGTGTGCAATCACCGCGCTACAGGCAAGCAGATATCACGTATCAAACCCTCGGACGAGGAAATCAAGCATAACCCGCGCAGCGAAAGCGCAACGCTTCGGGTCATCGAAAAACTTTAGGAAGGTGAATCATGATTTACACCAAACGTCAAATCAAAACACAAGACGACCGCTACGGCGGATTTGCCGAAACGAGCGAGCTTAACATAGGGCGCTCCGATACGCTTTCCGAAATTAAGACCGAAGTGCAAACGCCCCAAAACGCCAAGCGCGACGTTCTCAACGAGCTTGTATACGGCGCGCCGAGCAATAAGATAGGATACGACGAAAAGACCGAGAAAAAGCAAGAAAAGCCGACGGCGGATAAGCCCCAAGCGGACGGATTCTATACCACCCGCGAAACGCTCGGCAAAAGCTCCGAACGCGAAAGCGCAAAGCTCGATCATTCGGACGTAATGCCCACGCTTCAAACGCTCAAGTATGCGGATAAGCGCGCCGATCTCGACGCGATCCCGCAAAAGAGCAAGCGCACGCGTATGGACGGCAAAACGAAGGTTTTGCTTTGCGTGTACATAGCCGTAGCTCTCGCGCTTGCCGTAGCCGTCATCGCAACGGGCATATCTATATCGACCGCAAACGCCGATTCCGCGGCGCTCGCAAGTTCGATAGCTCAAAAACAAGAATTGATCGTAAATCAGCAAAACACGATCGCGGAACTCACCGACGAGGCTACGATCCGCGACGAGGCGATTAACGCCGGCATGGTTTACGCCGAAGGCGGCGCAACGGCGGATCGCGTGGATAAGATAAAATACCCCGACGCCAAACCGCATACCAACCCGTTCGACAAATTTTGCGATTGGCTGTCGAAAATATGATCAAACGTATATACCGTACTTAAAGATGCGTTATAAAGCGCATCTTTTTTTATGTTTGTCGATAACTGATAAAAACGCAAAGTTTTATATAATTTTTGCTTATTTGTGACAAAAATGCAATTGTATAATTAAATAATGTATGATATAATTATATCGATATAGTAAGCGCGCCGCTTTTTGTTGCGAAATTATTTGTTTGCAATGAGGGGCGCCCCTCATTTTCTATTACTTAACAAGTAATAGAAAAACTATTGTAAAGGAATAATTCAAGGGAGTTATGATGAACAGAGAAGCATTCAAGAACAAGCCCTTAGGGTTTTGGTTTTCGGTAGGTATAGGCGCGTTCGCGCTTGTGACCGCCGTGGTCTACGTTGCGTGCTATGCGGGAACGGACAATATGAATTGGGTGTCGTTTGCGCTTATGCTCGCGGCGTTTATTGTTTCGGCGGTACTTATTCCGCTCGATAAGTTTGTAAAATATTTGCCGTATGCGCAGGCTTTGCTTATATTCCTGTCGTTGCTTTTCTTTATTTACGGAATATACTATTACGTTTCGGTAGTTGCCGTCGGTATCGATCTCGATCACTTCGATCCCGAATTTATCGTTTGCGTGATATTTTTCGTTTTGGCATTGGGCGTAAGCATTGCCAACGTATTTTTGCGGCAGGAAAAAGAAAAGACCGCGGTTGCGGACGAGGCGGTGCAAGATGCTTAAATCAAAGACGCGTATATTGTTGATAAAGATAGCGGTCGTGGTCACGACGTTCTTGTTCGGGTTCATGATGTGCGTAACGGCGATAACCAACGAGAACAGAACGGCGGTAAATAACTATCTCAACGTCAAAGAGTTTTCCATTGTCGAGCCTGAGAGCACGAAGGATTTAGACAAAGAGTACTTCAAGAGCAAGTACGACAATCTCGCCGATCTGATTGCGGCAGGCAAGGACAACGCCGAGCTTATCGAGGCGGAGGGCGCGGTATTGCTAAAGAACGACAACGGCGCGTTGCCGCTCGACGTTGACGGCGGCGAAAAGAAAATCAGCCTTTTCGGTACGTCTTCGGTCGATCCCGCATACGGCGGAAAAGGCTCTGCGCAGACGGGACAGCCGTTGCCGCCCGTCACGCCTAAAGAGGGTTTTACGCAAGCGGGATTCGAGGTAAACGGCGCGCTTATAGATTTTTATTCCGCGCCGTCGTCCGAAAAATACAAGCGCGGTAACACGCGCGGCGAAAACGCCAAGATCAACGGCGCGCCGTGGACGGATATTATCGATGCGGTAGGCGAAAACGGCGTTGCGGCGTACGGCGACGCGGCTGTTATAATACTGTCGCGCCCGGGCGGCGGAGAAGGCATGGATCTTTCAATGACTGGCACGGACGGCGAGGGCGGAAATTATCTCGCGCTTTCGGATATCGAAAAAGGCGTGTTGCGCGGACTCGCGTCGCTCAAAGCCGCCGGCAAAGTAAAAAAGATAATAGTGTTGTTCAATGCCGCAAACCAGATCGAAACGGGGTTCTTATTCGACGAGACGTACGATATCGACGCCGCGCTTTGGATAGGCAGCGTCGGCATCGCGGGCTTTAACGCCATAGGCGATATTATTGCTGGCAAGGTCAATCCGAGCGGACATTTGTCGGATACGTATTGGTTCAAGCACAGCTATAATCCCGTGATCGCAAACAAAGGTCAGAGCAATTACACGGGCAGCGAAAATATGGGGCTGCCTTCAAAAAACGGTAAAGTCGATAACAAGTACAACAGCTATATCGTATATCAAGAGGGCGTCTACGTCGGCTACCGTTATACGGAAACGCGGTACTACGAAAAAGTAATGAGCGCCGATAAGTCGGACGCTTTCGATTACGGCGCGGTCGTGTCGCACCCGTTCGGCTCGGGCTTGTCGTATACGAGCTTTTCGTACGATAATTATAACGTAACGGATAACGGCGACGGAACGTATACCGTTTCGCTCGACGTGACAAACGACGGCGGCGTTGCGGGTAAAGACGCGGTTCAGATATACGTGTCCAAGCCGTATACCGATTACGACATGGAACGCGGCATAGAAAAGCCCGCCGTCGAGCTTGCGGGTTTTGTAAAAACCGATCTCATCGCGCCTCAAACGACAGAGCGTTACGAGATCACGGTAGACAGAAAAAACTTCGCCGTGTATGATGCGAACGATGCAAAAACGTATATCGTCACCGAAGGCGAGTATCTGATCGCCGCAGGACAAAACGCGCACGACGCAGTCAATAACGTTTTGGCTTACCGCGGCAAGACGGAAGCGGACGGCATGGACGAAGCGGGCGACAGCGCGCTCGTAAAGAGTTTCACGCTCGCGCTCGACAAAACGACTTACGCCAAAGCCGTGGACGGAAAAACCGATATAACCAATCTTTTCGACGATGCGGATATCAACAAGTATTTTTCGTCGAGCGAAAACAGCGTAAAGTATATGACGCGTTCGGACTTTGCGGGTACGACGCCTACGAGCGCCGTATCGCTCAGAATGACCCAAAAGCTTGCCGACGATATGTTGGCTCAGGATGATTCGTCCGCTATAGCAAAAGATAAAACGGCATATCCCGCATACGGCAAAAAGTCGGGATTGAAGCTGTTTGATTTGCGCGCGGATAAAGACGGCAATCCGATCGCCTATGACGACCCGTTATGGGACAAACTTTTGGATCAGCTCACTTGGGACGAGACCGCGGCTATAGTAAGCAACGGTTTGCAGAGCACCGTGGAAGTGCCGTCTATCGCAAAGCCCGGTACGGTCGAACAAAACGGACCTACGGGCGTTACAATGGTCTACGGCAAGAATCCGCTCGGTCTTGCGGCGCGGAAAAACGATCCCGACAAGAACAAGACTCCGCCGTATTATCCGTGCGTGGGTATACTCACGTCGTCGTTCGATACGGAACTCGCTGCCAAATACGGCGATATGCTCGGCGAGGACGCCATATGGACGGGATACGCCGGATTTTACGGAATAGGGCTTAATACCCACCGCAATCCTTACGGCGGCAGAGCGTACGAGTATTACAGCGAAGACCCGTTCCTCGCCGGAAATACCGCGGCGCGTCAGGTGGAAGCGCTGCAATCGCACGGCTGCAACGCATATATTAAACATTTCGCGCTCAACGATCAAGAGGCGCAGCGTTCGGGTATAAGCGTATGGCTAAACGAACAGACCTTCCGCGAAATATATCTTAAGTCGTTCGAGATAGCCGTGACCGACGGCGGCGCGATGAACGCTATGGCTGCGTTCAACCGCATAGGCGCAACGCATTGCCCCGCGAGCAAAGCTCTGCTTACCGACCTGTTGCGCGGCGAGTGGGGCATGAAAGGTCTCGTGGTTTCGGATATGTACAGCATAGGCTACAAAGCGGCGCAAATGCCTATATTTACGGCAGCCGGCTGCGACATTCCCGACGGAGATCTTTCGAGCCGCGCGCCGTTCCGCTCGTTCAAAAAGAACTACGGCGATATGGCGTGGCAGATGCGCGAAGCGGCTCACCGTATACTTTACGCCACTGTTCGGAGCAATGCCATGAACGGGTTCTCGGCGGAAACTCAAATCGTAAGAATCGTCCCCGGTTGGCGTATAGCGGTAACAGTACTCGATTGCCTGTTCGGCGTGCTGTTTGCGGCAAGCGTTATCGGCGCGGTCTTGATAATCCTTGCGGAAAAAAATATATTGCGTCCGCACGGAAAAAACAAAAATAAGGAGATATAAGATGAAAAAGCTCTTCAAAAGAATGATACCCGTCGCGCTTGCGCTCGCGTTCTGCATAGGCGCGGTATCCATGGCGGCATGCGCTCAAAAAGACGTGGTATTCACGGGCAGCGGAAATCTGATGGCGGATTTTTCTGTCACATTGACGCTTAAGGGCGACAAAACCGCAGACTTCACGTTCTCGTTCGACGGCGAAAAAGAGCCGGGCGGCATATTGGAGCAAATGGAAAAAGGCTTCTGCGCCACGGGAACTTACGAGTTCAAGGACAATAAATACACCGTCACGCTCGGCGAAGGCGACAAAAAGCAAACGCTTACTTCCACTTACGACGAGGCTACCAAGACCTATACCATACCGTGTGAGCTTCAGGGCAGAGACGGCAATATCACAATCAACCTCACCTATAAAGCATAATTTACTGTAAACGTTACAGGCAAAGAACAACGCCGCCGCATAAACTGCGACGGCGTTGTTCTTTTTTGGTCGGATATTACATTGTCGTATTAAATTTGCTTTACCGAAAGTCCGCCGTTGTCGAATATATACATGTATCCGTCAATATACGTCGCGCGTACGTCGTCTGCGGAATCTGTATGTTCGGTATCGAGCGGGACGGAAAGAACTTCTTTAAGCTCGTAACCGTCATAGCGCAATAATTTGTAGTCGAACGCGCCGCTTGCAATATCGGTAACAGCCAAGCCTGCAAGCCCGTTGTTTTTATCTATAAAATGCGCTTTGTGCATGGAGGAGAACAACACGTTTTCAAGCTCGTACGCGACGATAGGGGTAACCGCTGTATCGTCGCTTTCGTAAAGTTCGATTTTCAGCGTGACGGAGCTGTCGCCGTAGCCTATGCCTATGAGAGAATCGAACGCGAACTCATTGAGCGACAGCGAGTACCCGGGGATCGTGCCCGTGTCTGTGTACTTGATGTTCGCGTAATCCGAAAGATCGAAAGCAAACACGGGATCGGTTATTATCGTTTTTATCTCCGCCGTGCAAACGTATGCCGTATCGCCGTAGAAACGCGCGGACTTGACCGATTCGCCTACGGGCGCGAAGTTTTCGACAGATGCGATCATTTCGCGCGAGTTTATATCGAAACAATAAAAATTGCATATCTCGGCGGGGAGCTTGTCTTTATACGGGTCGGTATTTCCGTAAGTGTAGCTGTAGCTTGTCGCGCGGTAGATCGCGGTAGAAAATACGCGCAAGTTACCGCCGTATTCGTCGAGACTGTAACGATCGAGCACGTTGCCGTCGACGGTGACCGCGCCCTCGTTTTCGAGTTTGCCGCCGCCGTAAGACACAATGCGGATCTCCGTTTTATCGAGCGAATACTCGAGTTTGTATTCGTTGTTCGTTCGGTATGTTTCGGTAAATCCGCGCATGGCGAACAGATTGTTTTGCGAAACGTACACGTCGTCGGAATACGACAACAGCGCGACCGCGTCGGTAGGTTCGAGCGAAACTTCGTCGAGCGAGCATATAACGGTATATCGCGCGGCTACCGTTCCGTCGGGCATTATTATGTCTTCTACGGGCAGCGTTTTAAGCGCGCCGCGCGCGCCTATCTGCGGCAAGAACGTCGCCGCATCGGAAAATGCTGTTTCACGGCGGCTGACGGAGAAATCGGAAACGAGCAGCAGCGAGCCGTCGGTAGCGCGCGAAGAAACGTACCTGCCCGAAACGTATATTCGTCCGGTCTCTTTTATGTCGGAAATATCGGAAATATCGAGACGTATCGCCGCCGTGTAAAGCAAGCGGGAATCATTGTCGAAACACGGCGTGAGCACGGTGACGGACTTTCCGTCCGCGCCGACAAACATTTCGCGCTCGTCGGCATAGCCGAGAAATGACGTCCCGCTTTCCGGCTCGATAACGTATTCGGCGACTTTTTGCGACGATTCGCCGTCGAGAGAGTAGGCGCGGAGCAAATAGACAGGCTCGGTATAAATTTGTATTTTATCACCGTTGTCGTCGAGCATCACGTCGTACTGTCCGCGGGTAAAACCGAGATAGAAAATGTGCGACTGCGTTCGTTTGAAAAGATCGCCTTCGGTAACGTTTTCGGTCTGGTTGAGCGTAACGTCGTCATAGTTTCCGTCGTCTTCGGGCATGTCGGGCGGTGTAAGGTCGGGCGCGGAACTGCCGAAGTTCAACCCGCCAAATATAGCGTCCATAAGTCGCACGAAGTTATTTGTTTTGTACGGTGCGTACAAAGTGTCGTTCAGTCTTTGTATAATAGGATAATACGCGTCGTTTTTATACGCCGAAATATCGACTCCGCCCGTTTGATACGGAACGAACAATACGAGATTGACGGCGAGCATGAGCGCGAGTGCGCCGGACACCGCCGAGGTTATTTTTATCGTTCTGTTTCGTTTTGCTTTTTTCGCCGCCGCTTTTTGCAGTATGCTTTGCGTGCGTTGCTCACAAGTCTTCATGGGTGATACCTTCCTTTACGAGAATTTGTTTGAGGGCGGTTTTCGATCTTGCGAGGAGATTGTACACCTGCTTTTTGCTCTTGCCGATAGCGCGTTTGACCTCGTCGGCGGAAAAACCGCGATAGTATGTAAGATAAAGCACGTCGCGGTAGTTTTCGGGCAAGCGTTGCAGACACTCGAATATTTTTTCGTCGCGCTTACGTTTCAGCGCGCTCTTTTCCGTGTCTTCTTGCGACGGAACGTCGAACCCGATAATCTCGGATATGGGCGTTTCGCGCTTGCGCTTGCGCAGCAGATCGACGCATTTGTTTCGCGCTATGCGGAACAGATACGCCTCGAAAGGCGAGCGTTCCGTAAACCGTTTGCGTTTGAATATGAGCGTTGCGAAGGTGTCTTCCATAACGTCCTCGGCGGCGGCAATATCGCGCAAGAAACAATAAGCGTAGCCCGTGAGACTGTCGCCGTACGCGCGTACGAGTTCTTCGAGCGCGCTCGTATCTCCTTGCAAAAACCGCAAATAGCTGTCGGTACCGTTCATGATATTTCCGCCTTCACATATATAACGCACGAGAGAAGGTTTTTACTCGCTACATTATAACATATTTTTCGTCCGAGGTCAATATCGCGCTCAATCGGCGGTTTCGAGTTTTAATGTGCGCGTAAAAAGCATATACATGAAAATCGGAGGTTGCAATGAAAACGGGTTCTTGCACTATGCGAAAGAGGATACTTATTGCGTTTATAATGCTGTGCGTGGTGTTCGCCGCGCTGTTCGGCAGGCTTTTTTACTTGCAGATCGTCGACGGCAAAATGCTTCGGTCGCGCGCCGCGGAACAATGGTATCGCGATCTGCCGCTCAAGGCGTCGCGCGGAAAGATCCTCGATCGCGGCGGCAGCGTGCTCGCGGGCAACAGCGACGTATTTACGCTGTACGCGCGCCCGAACGCCGTTAAGGATAAGGAGAACGTTGCGGCGGAGATTGCGTCCGCGCTCGAGTTGGATGCGGAAAGCGTGCTTAAAAAGCTCGAGTCTTCTGTGGGCGAGGTCACGATAAAGCGCAAGATCGACGCCGAGACTGCATACGCCCTACGCGAAAAAAATATAGGCGGACTGTACTATACGCTCGATACCGAACGGAATTATCCGCTCGGCAGCACAAGTTCGCAAATACTCGGTTTTACCAATATAGACAACGTAGGTCAGTCGGGGCTTGAGAGCTATTACGATAAATACCTGACCGGTATCGACGGTTATGCGTACACTACTACGGACATGGCGGGACGCGAAGTGGAAGGCGGCGTTACGCGGTACGTGCCGAGTATCCCCGGCTGCGACGTTACGCTGTCAGTGGATATGAATATTCAGAGCTTTGCGCAAAGCGCGGTCGAAACAGCCGCAACGGAGTTTTCGGCGCGTTCGGCGTCCATGGTAGTAATGGACGTAAACACGGGCGGAATAGTCGCTATGGCAAAAAGCCCGTCTTTCGATCTCAACGATCCGCCGCGCAACGATCTCGATCTGCTTAACGAACTATCGCGCAACACCATGATCGTCGATATGTACGAGCCTGGCTCGACTTTTAAGATCTTTACCACGGCGGCGGCGATAGAGGCGGGAGTAGTGAGCGATAACGACAGCTTTTATTGCGCCGGCTCGCGCACCGTCGACGGTCAGCGTATTCGGTGCTGGCGTTCGATAGGGCACGGCAGTCAGCACCTTGCCGAGGGCGTCAAAAACTCGTGCAACTGCGTGTTTATGGACTTGGCGTTGCGGCTGGGCACGGATAGATTCTATTCCGCGCTCGATAACTTCGGACTCGGTAAAAAAACGGGCGTCGACTTTGCCGGCGAAAGCTCGGGCATGCTAATGAACAAGTCGAACGTCAAGACAGTCGATCTCGCGCGCATCGGGTTCGGTCAGGCTGTAGCGGTCACTCCGCTTCAGCTTATAGCGGGAGTAAGTTCTATCGTCAACGGCGGTACGCTGTACAAGCCGTACTTGGTGCAAAAAGTCAGTTCGTACGACGGCATGACAATTGCCGAGCGCGCGCCCGAGGTTGTGCGGCGCACGGTGTCCGAGGCAACGTCCGCAAGAATGAGGGAATACTTGCTCGGCGTTGTGCAGAGCGGCGGCGGAAGCAAAGCGGGCGTCGACGGTTACGCAATCGGCGGCAAAACGGGCACGGCGCAGAAGTACGTCAACGGCGGCATAGCTCAAGGCAAGTACGTTTCGTCGTTTATCGGTTTCGCGCCGGCAAACGATCCCAAGTACGCCGTTCTGATGATCGTTGACGAACCGCAAGGCTATATGTACTACGGCAGTCTCGTTGCCGCGCCGTATGCGGGCAGAGTGTTTAAGAGCATATTCGAGTACGAGGGCATAGAGCCTACGCTCGCCGTGGATAAGCAATATGTGCTTATGCCCGACGTGATAGGTAAATCGATCGCGGACGCCGCGGCGGAGCTTGAAGCGGCAGGTCTCAACGTGGAATGTATAGGCGAAGGCGAGGTGATAGCGCAAACGCCGATCGCGGGCACGCGCATTGCGGTTTCCGATACGGTGCTTATACGCTCGTCGGAATAGTAAACAAACTCGAACGGCAGTCGCTCGTTCGGTCTGTCACGCATGCGCGTAAACTAAAAACAGACAAAATTTTTAAGCGCGCGCAGACGTAGGCGCGGTGCGGATATATCGGATAACGTGACAAATTTTGAAGTAAACGCGAGAGAAAAGTGCGGCTTGCCGTCGAAAAATACGGTTTGATCGCGCAAGCCGTCGAAATATCGGTTATTTTGCGTCGAACGCCGATTTTGCTATTTACGCGTTACAATGTGAATATACTATTTTTAAGAGCCGATGATAAAGTTCGTGCGGCGCATGTCATCGATTCTTTGCTCCGATAGCGTCATTTTCTTTGCGCAGTCGGGAAACGGAGGTTTATTATGCTGTTAAGCGAATTGTTCGACGGTGTCGACGAAGAATGCGAAGTTGCGGGGCTTGCTTGCGACAGTTCCGAAGTGCGCGGCGGGTATGTTTTCTTTTGTCTCGTAGGCGGGGAAAGCGACGGGCATACGTACGCCGCAGACGCGCTTTCGCGCGGCGCGGTCGCGATAGTCGTGGAACGTAAGCTTGCGCTCGATTGCATACAGATAGAAGTCGAGGACAGCCGCTCCGCGCTCTCGCATGCCGCCGCACGGTTTTACGGTTATCCGGCAAAACGGCTCAAACTGATAGGCGTTACCGGCACTAACGGAAAGACCACTACCACGTATATCGTCAAAAGCATAATCGAGGCGGCGGGGAAAACGTGCGGACTGATAGGCACCAACAGCATAGAGTACGCAGGTAAAACATTGCCGTCAAAGCTGACTACGCCCGATCCGATAGAGCTGCACCGCATTTTTTCGGACATGGTCGCGGCGGGAGTGGAGTATGCCGTGATGGAAGTATCCGCGCATGCCGCCGCGCTCAGAAAGGTGGACGGCGTGCTGTTCGAGGTCATGGCGTTTACGAATTTCTCGCGCGATCATCTCGATTTTTTCGGGGATATGAGCGCGTACGCCGCGGCGAAAACGTCACTGTTTTCAAAAGAACATGCCAAGATCGCGGTAGTAAACAGCGACGATGCGTTGGGCGAAAAAATACTGCGCGAATCGCGATTGCCGATTGTATCGTACGGCGTGAGCAATCCGTCCGACGTGTTCGGTATAGATCTCGAGATGAGCGCGTACGGTTTGAGCTACGTTATCAATATGTTCGACAAAGTGGACAAGATCAAGTTCAACCTTACGGGCAGATTCAATATGTACAATACGCTCTGCGCCGCCGCGGCGGCTTGCGCGCTCGAGCTTCCCGCAACGGCTGTCACGCAAGGCATACGCAACGTCAAAAAGATAGACGGCAGATTCAATATCATCAACACCGCCAAGTGCAACGTTATAATCGATTTTGCGCATACCGACGACGGCATAGCCAACATATTGCGCGCGATACGCGAGTTTGCGCCCGCAAAGATAATAACGGTATTCGGCTGCGGCGGAAACCGCGACAAAACCAAGCGCGCCGTTATGGGCAAAATAGTGTCGGAAATGAGCGATTTTTGTTTCGTGACGAGCGACAACCCGAGATACGAGCCGCCCGTCGATATTATCATGCAGATAACGAGCGGCATCGACGAGATAGGCAAATCGAACTATAAGCCCGTAGTGGACCGCAAGGAAGCGATAAAAGAGGCGATAGAAATGGCGGGCAAGGACGACATAGTTCTTATCGCGGGCAAGGGCGCGGAAAAATATCAAGAGATAATGGGTGTTAAACAGCCGTATAACGACGAGAACTACGTAATGGAGCTTGCGGGAGAATTCGGCTTTTGATCTCGGTACTTTGCGGATTTCTTACGGCGTTTGCGGTGGCTATGATCCTGCTGCCGCTGAATATCAAGCTTTCCGGCAAGCTTCATGCCGGACAGCCGATTTTGTCGTACGTGGACAACCACAAGAGCAAGTCGGGAACTCCGACCATGGGCGGCGCGAGCATCGTACTCGCGCTTTTGACGGCGCTCGCATACACCAAGGCAGGCAGAACGTCTATAGTTATAGCCGTGGTTACGGCAGGGTATGCGCTCATAGGGTTTATAGACGATTTTATAAAGGTAAAGTATAAAAACAATAAGGGCTTGAGCGCGCTGCAAAAGATAATATTTCAAGTACTGCTCGCGGTGATCGTATCGGTATACGCATATTACGATCCCGACGTCGGCTCGGTGGTGTACGCGCCGTTCGCGCCCGTGCCGATAGAGCTTGGGCGGTTCGCGCCCGTATATTTCATTTTCATATTCTCCGCGTTTACCAACTCGGTAAACCTTACCGACGGGCTTGACGGTCTGGCGGCGTCCGTTACCGCGTCGAATTCGCTGTTTTGTTGCGCGATCATGGCGATCGCGTTCGCGGCAGGCGTGCTTACGGGCGAGAGCATTGCCGAAATGATGATACTGTGCGCCGCGCTCTGCGGCGCTCTGATCGCGTTTTTGTGCTATAATACGCACCCCGCAAAGATATTCATGGGCGACACCGGCTCGATGGCGCTCGGCGGATTTTTGGCGTGCATAGCGGTGCTCGGCAAAATGTCGCTGTCAATGCTGCTCATAGGCGTGATGTATATAATAACGAGCTTGTCGGTGATAGTGCAAGTCATTGCTTTTAAGCTGACGGGCAAGCGCGTGCTCAAAATGGCGCCGTTGCACCATCACTTCGAGCGCAGCGGCGTGTTCGAGGGCAAAATAACGGTGATCTATACGCTCGTTACGATAGTTTGCGGAATAGTGACGACGGTTTTAATGCTCGTACTGTATTGATCGCGTTTGTCGTCACATAAGGCGATTAAAAAATTCTAAACTCGGAAATGCTCGCATACAATACCGTATGAGTATGGGTATTTTCGACGGAAAAAGATATTTCGTTTACGGCGACGGCGCGTCCGGCAGAGCGGCGTGCAGAGCGTTGCGCAAGAACGGCGGCAAGGCAAAAATTTACACCGACGAGTGCGGCGCGTTCGCCGAGCCGCAAAAGGCAAACTACGACGGCGCGGTCATAAGCCCGGGCATACGTCCGACGCATGCCGTTTACGACTATTGCGCAAGGAACGGCATAGAGACTTTGAGCGAAGCGGAGCTTGGCTTTATGCTCGCCAAAACGCCTATAGTCGGCGTTACGGGCACTAACGGCAAAACGACCGTGACCCGTTTGATTGCGGATATGACCGGCGCAGTCGCGTGCGGGAACATCGGGTATCCGGTGTCTGCCGCCGCGGCAAAAAACGTGCCGCTCGTATGCGAACTGTCGAGTTTTCAGTTATACAACAGCGAGCATATCGCGCCGCGCGTGGCTGTCATTACCAACATTGCGAGCGATCATATAGATTGGCACGGCAGCGAAGCGGAATACTTCAGATGCAAGTGCAATATTGCCCGTCAAGCTAAAGTGCTTGTTCTCGGCGAGAATATCCCGCTCCGCGCGCTCGACACGCTGAATACCGACGCGGACGTTTTGCGCTGCTCGACAGAGCGGCACGTAGACGGCGCGTACATAGACAAGGGTTATTTTTGGTTTTGCGGCAGGCGTGTGTGTCCCGTCGATTATTACAGACTTCAAGGCAAGCATAACCTCGAAAACGCGCTGTGCTCGGTCGCGGCGGCGTCTGTCATGGGCGCGGACAACCGCAAGATACTCGCCGCGCTCGCATCCGCTACGCTATCGCCGCACAGGGTCGCGCCCGTAGGCAGTTTCGGCGGCAAGCGTTGGATAGACGACTCGAAAGGTACAAATATCGCCGCGACGCTCGCCGCGGTGAACGTGACCGACGGCAGAGTGTGTTTGATAACGGGCGGACGCGATAAAGGTCTCGACTTCGACACGCTGTTTGCCGCGCTCGACGAGCGCGTGGAAAACGTGATAGCAATGGGCGAGAGCGCGCAATCGATACGCGACAGCGGCGCAAAGTACGGAAGGGCGATAACCGTCGTGAACGGATTGAGCGACGCCGTGACGGCGGCGGCGGAGATCGAATGCGATGCTGTGCTGCTTTCGCCGGCGTGCGCGTCTTTTGACGAGTTCGACAATTACGCCGAGCGCGGCGAAGCGTTTTCTTCGGCGGTTCGGGCATTGTATTCGGACAGGAAACATAAAAAATGAAACGCAGACCGAGAAAAAAAGAAGTAAACGAAATGTTCGTCAAAACAAACGACGAAACGATAAAAAAGTCGGATTATCCGCTTATTATCGTTACCGTCGTACTGGTTCTGTTCGGCGTGCTCATGGTATACTCGGCAGGCTCGTATACGGGCGAACGACTGTACGGAACAAAGTTCTATTACGTGTATAAACAGTTGTTCGGCGCGGCGTTGGGCACGGCGGCAATGATAGTGATG
This sequence comes from uncultured Christensenellaceae bacterium, assembly GCA_910587805.1. GTDB lineage: Bacteria > Bacillota > Clostridia > Christensenellales > Pumilibacteraceae > Anaerocaecibacter. The sequence goes on from CAJUNM010000009.1 coordinate 22,492, forward strand.
TCGCGCGTGAACTATCACGTGCTGTATAAAATACGGTACGTGATACTCGGCGTGTCTATAGTTCTGCTCGCGATAGTTTTTATCCCGGGAGTCGGCATAGAAAACTACGGCGCAAGGCGTTGGATAAACCTGCCGTTTTTCACGATACAGGCGAGCGAGGTGAGCAAGTTCGGATTTATCGTTTTTGCTGCATCGTACATAGGCACGCGCGAGGATAAGATAACCAAGTTCAAAGGCATACTTCCCGTTATCCTCGTCGGCGGCGTGATATGCGTGTTGATAATACTCGAGCCGAATATGTCGGTCACTATGTGTATGGCAATGCTCATGATAGTAATGCTGTTTTTGGGCGGCGCAAAAATACGTCACTTGCTGTGCATAATCCTGCCGCTTGTAGCCGCCGCGGTACTGCTCATAATAGTAGAGCCGTACAGAATGGCTCGGCTCATGGCGTTCCTCGATCCATGGGAAAGCCCGTTATCCGAGGGGTATCAGTTGATACAGTCGTATTACGGATTGGGCGCCGGCGGACTTTTCGGCGTCGGACTGTTCAATTCCCGTCAAAAATATCTGTTTTTGCCGTTTGCCGAAAGCGATTTTATTTTCAGCGTGATAGGCGAGGAGTTCGGGCTTTTCGGCTGTATAGCGGTCATTGCCGCATACGTGTTTATGATCCGTCGCGCGCTCAAAGTCTCGCTCGGCGCGCGCGATAGATTCGGTTCGCTGCTTTGCTCGGGTATAGCCGCGATAATTGCGATACAGGTGATCGTCAATATCGCGGTCGTTACGGGCAGTATACCGCCTACGGGTTTGCCGCTCCCGTTTATAAGCAGCGGCAGTTCGGGACTGATAGTTTTTATGTCGAGTATAGGCGTTATTAACAATGTAAAACGCAACAGCCCTAAAAGCTCCGAACTTTTGTTCGTAAGAGCGAAAAAACCGAAGCTTGCAAAGAGTGATAACACAAATAATGCGAGCGATAAAAAAGCGGACGATGCAAAAACTCCGAAAAAACGTTTCGCGTTTTTCGGCAGACGCAAAACCGAAAATTTCGGACTGTAAATCAACATATAAAATGACATAGCGCGTACAAACAATCTAAAATCGGTCTATGGCTGCAAACGGTTGCAATTTCGCGTGCAAAGCGGTATAATATATATGTGAATTACTGGGCGCAGACATTCGCATATTTGAAAAAGCATTTTTGGCTGCCGCTCGTCGTGATGCTTGTTCCCGCAGTCGCGGCGTGTCTTTTATCCACGCCGTATTACGAGGTGTCGTTTGTTGCGGCGTTCGATTACGACCCGTATCGGTCGATAGGCGAAACGTTTGCGATAATATTCGGGGATTCGTGGCGGCACGGTTGGCGCGTCGTGATAATCAGTGTGTTGCAAGTCTTGGGCTCGTCGCTCGTTATTTCCGCCGTAGACAGGCATTTCCGCACGGGCTTGCTGTCGCTGAAAACTCCGATACGGTTATTGAACTACTCGATATTCCCTATATTTATATCGTTTGCGGTCATGTGCATGGTGTCGATAGTGGAGCGGTTCGTTCTGTTCGGCTTGGTGATGCTCGTACAAGTCATATTCAAAGCGGCGTCTTTCGGCGCCGTAGCGGGGCTTGCCGTAATATCGCTGATCGCTGTTGCGCTGTTTTTGGCGCACGTAATAATAATAACGTCAATGATGTATTGGGCGCCCGTCATGTTTGTATACGGTTACAGATTCCGCGACGCGGCGGCTGCGTCGTTCAAGCTTTTGGCGCGGCAAAAAGCGCACCGCGGTATCGTATTCCCGCTCGTGATCTGCGCGGGATTGCAATTGCTCGTCGGTTTTTTGCAAGTACACCCCGCAATATCGTGTGCGGTCAATTTCGTTGTATTCATGTTTACCAACGTGTATGTGTGCGTGTACGTCATACTCTCGTTTTATAAAATCTGCAAGCTCGAGCGCAGAGACGTTTTGCCGTACGAAAATCTGTCTCTGCCCATGCCGCTGCCCGATGACAAAAAGACCGACGAAAAGAACGCAAAGAACGCAAAGAATGCAAAGAATGCAAAAAGCGCAAAAAGCGCAAAAAGCGCAAACGCCGACGATACGGAACGCGACAAATCGCATAACGGCGCGGTAAAGCCCGAGCGCAAGCAAAAGCCGAATAAGAAACGCGGCGGGGAGGGCGACGATGTCGATCAAAAACGCCGTTAAAAACCTCGTGTCGCATTTCGGGCTTGTATGGTCGATGCTCGTTTATTACTTGCTGTTCGCCGCGCTCATTACGGGATTGAGTCTGCCGTTTATCATGCCTGTCATGCGCGAGTTGAGCGATGCGGGCGTATTTACGGAATTGAAAGCCGCATACGACGCATTGTTCGGCGAAGGCGGATTTACCGTATTTACCGATAAATTTTATGAGGCGTATCAAGCCTTGACGGGCGTGTTCACCGATAACGACGCGGTAGCCGCATTGACCGTGTGGTTTTTTGTGCTTATAGTCGTGATAGCGTTTAGGTTCTTTCTCGGACTTCACGAAATCCCTATGATGACGGTTATCGACGGCGCGATGTCGTGCAATTGCATATACGGTTTCGGCGGTAAGTTCTTTTCCACGCTGTGGCTGTCGGTGCGTTATTCGTTTGCAAAACTGCTCGTGACGGTGCTTATAGACGCAGTTATAGGCGGCATAGCATACGGCATTATCCTCGCGGTAGGGAACAATTGGGCGTTGCCGTTTGTGCTTACGCTCGTAATGGTCGTGCTGTCGGCGTTGCGTTCGACACTGCTTTCGTGTTGGGCGTCTTGCATAGTGAACGAAGGACACGGCGTCGCGCGCGGGTTTTTCAGAGCCGCAAAGATCGCGTTCCGCAATTTCGGCGCGATATATTCGATGCTGCTTGTGTCGATATTGATAATGCTGTCGCTCGGCGCGTTTATAACGCTGTTCACGCTCGGCGTAGGCATGATAATAATACTGCCGCTGTTTTCCGCATACACGGGATATCTCAACGCGACTATGTACTATAATAAGCTCGGCAAGCGTTATTACGTAGACGGCGACGTGTTTACCCCTATAATAAAAGAAAACAGCGTAATATGATAATTAAGAATTTTTTAATTTGATTTCTTTACGGTCCTTTCGTAAAAAAGCTCTCTCATATGTAGAGTGCGGGCGCGCAAAGCGCGCTCGGGAGAGGTGCGCCGAATAATCTCAACCTTAGAAAAAAAGCAACCGCGCCGTGCGATTGCTTTTTGGGTTATAGCGTAAATTACTATATTTTTCTTATGCGCAGAATATCGGGGCAGTCGATCTTATCGAGAAGTTTCGCGTCGATGTCTGCGGCGGCGTCGATAATGGTATAGGCGTATTCGCCGCGCGAGCGAGAAACAAAGTTCTCTATGTTTATGCCGCCGCCCGTAATAACGTCGGTGATGGTCTTTATAACGTTTTTCACATTTCGATGTATCACCGTGATGCGGCAAACGCCCGCGCGCGGACTCGAGCAAGCGGGGAAGTTGACCGAATTGGTAATGTTCCCGTTTTCTATAAAATCTCGCAGTTCGCGCGCCGCCATGACCGCGCAGTTATCCTCCGCCTCGTCGGTGGACGCGCCGAGGTGCGGCATAACGGTTATACCTTTAACGCCTAAGAGTTCGGGCGCGGCGAAGTCCGTCACGTACGAGCGTATCTTTCCGCATTTTACCGCGTCCACAACGTCGGCGTTTACGCAAAGCTCTCCGCGCGACAGATTGATTATATTCACGCCGTCTTTCATTTTGGCAATGGTCTCGGCGTTGATCATTCCGCGCGTTGCGGGCAAGAGCGGAACGTGCAGCGTGATGTAGTCCGACTTTTTGAACAGTTCGTCGAGGTTCTCGGTCTTTTCTATGTTGTGGTTGAGTTTCCACGCCGAATCGATCGAAATATACGGATCGTAGCCCAGAACGTTCATGCCGAGCCGCACCGCGTTGTTCCCGACGAGCACGCCGATCGCGCCAAGCCCGACCACGCCGAGCGTTTTACCCATTATCTCGTTGCCTGCGAATTGTTTTTTTCCGTTTTCGGCTTGCTTTGCCACGTCGTTGCCGGTGAGCGTGCGCGTCCATTCGATGCCGTCCACTATCCCGCGCGAGCACATGAACAGCGAGCACAGCGCAAGCTCTTTGACCGCATTCGCGTTAGCGCCGGGGGTGTTGAACACGACCACGCCGCGCTCGGCGTACGCGTCGGACGGGATATTGTTTGTGCCCGCGCCCGCCCGCGCGACTGCGAGCACGCTCTGCGGCAGATCGTAATCGTGCATAGAGAACGAGCGCAGCATGACCGCTACGGGCGCGCTCGGCTTATCGGTGAGCTTATAGTCCGCGCCGAGTACGTCGACGGCGCTCTGCGAAATTGCGTTGAGTTTTAGTATCTCTTTCATTATATATAGCGTTCCTTATATGGTTTATTTGTGTGCTTTTTTGAACTCGTCCATAAACTGAATGAGTTTATCCACGCCCGCTTCGGGCATGGCATTGTATATGGACGCGCGCATACCGCCGACGAGTCTGTGTCCTTTGAGCGAGATCAGCCCGTTCTTTTCCGCTTCGGCTACGAACAGCGCGTCGAGTTCCTTGGACGGCGATACGAACGGCACGTTCATGATCGAGCGGAATTCCTTTTGCACGGGGTTCGAGTAGAAATCGGAGTTGTCTATATATTCGTAAAGTTTGCCGGCTTTGCGCTCGTTTATTTGCTCCATCGCGTCTATGCCGCCGAGCGCCTTGAGATAGCGCAAAACTTCGCAGACCACGTAAGTAGGGAAGCAGGGCGGGGTGTTGTAAAGACTCTTGTTTTTTACCTGATTGTCATAGCGCAGCATTACGGGGCAACGCTCGTCGGCGCGCGCGGTAAGCTCGTGCTTGACTATGACCGCAGTCACGCCCGCGGGTCCCATGTTTTTCTGCGCGCCGGCATAGAGCAGGGCGAACTTGCCGACGTCTATGTTCTGTCCGAGTATGCACGAACTGACGTCGGCGACGAGCGGAACTTTGCCCGTATCGGGAACGGCGGAGTACCGCGTGCCGAAAATCGTGTTGTTGTAGCATATATGCGCGTAATCGGCGTCGGGGCGCAGCATATCCGCGGTAAGCTCGGGCACGTACGTAAAATTCTTGTCTTCGGACGAGGCGACGCAGCGCGCGTCGAGAAACTTGCTTCCTTCCTCGTACGCCTTTTTCGCAAAGTTGCCCGTAACGGCGTAATCCGCCTTGCGCGACGCCGTGCCGATATTGAGCGGTACGGCGGAAAACTGATTGGTCGCGCCGCCCTGAACGAACAAAACGTCGTAATCGCTCGGAATGTGCATAAGCTCGCGTAGCAGTTCTTCCGTTTCGGCGTTTATCGCCTCGTACGGTTTTGAGCGGTGGCTCATTTCCATGACCGACATGCCGCTGCCGCCGTAGTCGGACATTCCTTTGGAAACCTTGTCGAGAACCTCGAGCGGCAGCATGCTAGGTCCTGCCGAAAAATTGTAAACTCGCATAAAAAACCTTCCTTCAGCTAAGTAAGCTATGATGTTATCATTCTATCATAAACGCGCGCGCACGTCAACATAAATGCGTCGTTTGCTCGCAAACGTCCCAAAATAGCCGAATACTCGCAAAACGGCGGAAAATCGAATAGAATATTAAAAACCGTGAAAATTCGCAAAAGAAAGCAAAAAATCTCAAAAGAACGCAAATGTATGTAAAAACACGGTTTTTCGAGTTTTGTTACGCCGAGAATATGAATAATATATGAATAAAGCCGAAAAAAGTGTGCGAATTTTTAGGCTTAAACATTGACAACGGTGTATAAATGTATTATAATATTTAAGTGCATATTGTCGAATAGTATACATTCGATAGTTTGCACACCCGAATTTTTCGGTGTACATCAGCAAAAAGAGGTGTTTTCAATCTAATGAGCTCGATGCGAATTTCCCAGAAATCAAAGGCTTGCACCGTTGCGTTGCTTGTCAGTTTGGCTTTTATTATCTGCGCCGTGTTTTCATCGTTCTGCTTTTTGGACGGACGAGCAGCGGAAGGAGATACCGTAAACAGAAACGAAGCGGGCGTCCGTTTCGTACAAGTAGCGACGGGCGAGGACTTCGCCATAGGTTTGACGTACAACGGCGACCTTTACGGCTGGAGCTTGCTCGACGCCGATTCGTCGGAAGTAGGCAGCCAAAACGCAAGCTCGCTTTCGCGATATTACTCTACTGTTCCAACAAAAATAAACGTGCAATGGATCACCGGACCCTCGGACGATACGGATGATTGGTCAGGAAACGAATATCATACCGCGCGAACGGAAGCGGATACCATAGTACAAATAGCGGCTACGCGCTATACCGCCGCGTTTATAACCAAAACGGGCGCGATATATACTTGGGGAAAAGACGTTGCCGACGCGCCGTATACGAGCAATGAGAAATCTGCGCGTTTGCTTTTGCGCGACGGCACGGGCGGACACAGCCCGTCGTTATTAGAGCCGTACATGATAAATTACGACTACTACACGTTTACCGACGGCTCGGAAGCTAAGAAACCTATGGCGAACATTAAGCCCTATGCTTCGGCGGGCGGAGCTTTTGTAGATATGTCTATCGCGGGCGGCGAGTACAATTACATATTGGTTTACAAACGCGGTCAGTCGGCATACCGTAGCTTTGTTTGGGGTTCGCTGCTGTACGGCGTTACCAACCGCGGCGGCGCGGAGTTTTATTCCGTGAACGGAAGCAACGACGGCATATTGATCGAAGATAACTACCGTATGGTTTACGACACCGGCTTGAACGGCGAGGGAGTGAAAGCGAAAGCGGTAGCGGGCGGATATACCGTCGGTATAAACACAGGCGCGGCGGCTGTTTCGGGCAGCACGTCGCTGTTGTTGCACGGCAAAAACTTCGTTATGCCGAGCGGAAACGTCACGATGACCGAAGCGGACGGCGTAAAAGAATATGCCGCCGTCAAAACGACGAATTTATACAACGCCGCCGACGAAGTATATCTCAGTTATGAGCAGTCCGCCCCCGCCGGTAATTACAAAATCACGGGCGCGATCGCGGGCGGAAGGCATTCTTCCGAGCTTAACGGCATATTATTCAATGATTCTGAAACCAGTCTTAATCCCGATCAAGAATCGTACTATGCGCGTCAGGCGGCGACGGGCGCGCTTACGTTTGCGCCGTCCGCCAATTTCGACGGCAGAAACCTGTTCGTGTTCGATTCGCAGGGCGAAAGGCTTTGCATAATGGAAGAAGACGGCACTACAATAGCCGCGAATAACTATTCGCAGATAGTGTTGAACAACGTGTCGCTCGGAAACGATATCGGTTACGGCATTGCCAACGACGGAAAGATTTACGCATGGGGCGATAACTCGCTCGGTCAGGGCGGCGGAGGCACTGCGTCCGTCGGCAATTCCGCGCCCACGCAATTCACTCCGTCGAAAAATGCGGACACCAAATATATTTCCGTTGCGGCGGGCAAGCAGTATTCGGGATATAAGTCAGACGGAACGGACAGCTTTAATCGCGCGTTTGTGACCGATAATACTTTTAAGGGCACGGATAACGTCACATTTGATCCCGCATTCCGAAACGGCGTCGACTATATATCCGGCGCGCTCACCGATAACGGCGAGCTTTACGTTTGGAGCAACGGCACGCAAGACCCCCAAAAAATCACTTTCGGAAATAAAACCGACGGCGGCATTTATTCCAAATTCGCGGCTGTTTATTCCGGTTACGGAAACAATATAATCGCTTTGACTGCTCAAGGCAAGGTGGTGTTGATACAGCACGGCGCTGCGGAAGAGAATAAAGGATTTATTACCTGCGGCAGTTACCGTCAAAAAATATACGACGCTTTCAAAACGCGCGACGGCGCGGGGTTGGCTACGCCGATGGAGAATTGGCGCGTAAATAACGGCAATACCGCGCGCTTTACCGTTGCCACAAACGACGAAACGAATAAAAACGAGCCTGCGCTCGGTTCGCTTACGTTCTATCTCGATAAAGCGGTAGCCTCGCAAAATACAGTGTACGTAAACAACAGTTCGGAAACCGCGCCCGAAACTATAACCACCGAGTCGATAGAACGCGCATATTCGGGCAATCGCAAATCGCTTGTCAATCTCAATAATATAGGCGATAGGTACAGATTGCTCGATCCCGATAAGGACGCGAACAAAACGTTCCTCACGGCGAGCGCTCAAAATAATACTTTGAGCAAGGACGCGCTCACGCCCAGATTCTACCTTAACGGCGTGGAAATGACGAAGGCACAACGCGAATATATGTTCGATTATTCGTTCGTTTACAGCGAAAACGAAGGCGTCGGCCTCAAAATATCTCCCAAACAATCGTCCAAGGGCGGAACTGTCACGGCAGAGCTTTATATCGCGCGTTACGACTGCTCCGCGAACTTCTCGGTGACGGGTTCCGGCTCGAGCGTTACGGTAACGGACAAAGCCAACTATTACGACTACGAACTCGTCACGCTCTCGTTCACGGTGGAAAATACCCCGTCGTACAAGCGTTTGGAAGCGTTCCGCGATTTGGAAGGCGGCACGGCGGAAGGCAAGGGCAAAGGCAATTCGTATATACCGCTGCTCGATCCCAATAACGAATACAACAAATACTATTCCGTTGCGATACAAAACGTTTCGGACGGCGTGAACAAGCTCGTCGAATACTTGGTAGGAAACGAGAACAGCGCGTTTATAGACGCTATAACCGAAAGAATAAAGGCTGTCGATAAAGGTTTCCCCGACGCCGATAAGATAGCCGACGGAAATCTCGAGTATTATCTCGGCGCGGCGGAAGCTGCGCGGGCGTACAGCGGTAAATATATGTATTTCATAGAAGACCGCGACGCCGATCTCGTGCGTTTGGCGGAGACGGGCGCGGTGAGCATACTCCCTTCGGGCACGGTTAACCGCAATGCGGTAGAAGTATCGCCGGTAGCCGTTACCGTCAACGTAGATATACCGAGCGGCATCTCTCTCACAGAATCCAAAGTACAGCAGATTTCCACCGACTTCAATAATAAGTATGGTTTGTACGACATCGCGTTTGCAAAGACGGGAGACAAGTATACTTCCATGTCGTTCAAGTACGACATCGTTCGCATGAACGCTGTCGCCGCGACGGGCAATTTGGAATACGCGAGCGCGAGCGTGGATTCGTACAAGACCGTAAGCGACGGCAACAGTATCAGCTTTAATATCCGCACTAACGAGTTCCGCAATTATACGTACGGCGTTTCCGCCGGCGATATAGACCCCGATACATATTACCCGTTGCGTCCCATGACGGGCGCGGGCAACGTAGCCGTGGAAAACTTGGGCAACGTGGCGTACGTGTTCTCCAAGCCGTCGGTTCGCTTTAAGGACGGGACGAAGTACGGTGCGCACGACGCAGCCGACAACGGCAACACGATAGATATAAGCATTCCGAATGTATCCGTCGGCTCGTCGTATGCGATCAATCTGTCCGATTACATCAATTGTACGGACGGTATATTCTTCACGTACAACAACTCCAACAGACAGCAAGAATACAACGCTTTTATGAACAAGTTCCCGAGCGAGATCGATAAAAGCAAGAATATCGTTACTTTGAGTTCGGATAGGATCGTATTCTCGCCGGTTACCGATGCGGACGAATTCTTCACGCTGTCCATTCAGAGGTTCAAAACGATAGCCTATGCGGAGGACAACAGCCATTTGTTCGGCAGCGTCGCCGCAACGGACGAAAAGATAACTATCAACGTATCGTTTGTAAACGTCGTAGGCGTAACGTTCGATTCGACGCTTACGGACGGGAAAATGCACACGAGCATTTCGCTCGAAGGTTTTCTCGACTTGCTCGGCGGCGAGGGCGCGATCAATAACGAGCGCATGATCTCCGCCGCGCTCGGCGAAGGCTATAACAGCAGAATAGTTATAAGCAATATCGTGAGTACCAACACGAGCGTTCTTCGCGCCGCAAACGGCGATACGAACACCCGCGTAAGGATCACTCCCGTATCGTCGGGCAGCGCCGTCGTTATGTTCTCGGCTACGCTGTTCGGTAAGACGTTGCCGTTTACCGTCGAGTTTACGGTGTCCGGTCTGACAACTATCCCGGGCGAGATCAAGCTGGACAACGTCAAGTACGTTTACATCAACAATCTGCTCAACGAGCTTTCCAAATCCAACCCCAATCTGCCCATAAAAGAGAACTATAACGTTCTGTACAACGATATTTCGTCGGCGGGCAGGATAAACGCGGTGACGTTCGTCAATGCCGCAACGGGCGAGACGCTCGACGGTTATCCCGAGTTTATAGAGTCCGTATCGTTTGCGGGCTTGTCGAACGGTCAAGCGAGTTCCGACGCGCGTATCCGTCTCGTACTCAAGACCGACGCAACGCAGACGACGGGCAGTTACTACATGCGCGTCAAATTCGTAGACACCGTGGCAAACGGCTATCAAACGTACGAAGAATACAAATCGCACAACTTGCCCGTGCTTGAAACGAGCCAAGCTATCAGCTCGTCGCTCAAGCTGTTGCTTCAAACGAACGCCGACGGGTCGACGAGCGTGTTCACGCTCAACGTGAACTGCGACGAGCCTAAAAACTCCGAACTTTCCACGATAGATACCGATTGGCATACCGAGGCTATAAACAGCAGCAAAGCGGGTATCAACGACAATATGAAGATCGTGTTGCCCATACGCTATCTCGCGGGGCTTTTAAGCGGCGAAACGATATTCGCCGATCAGTATATAGGCAAGCTCGCTCAAGTGAGCAGCGCGGCGTCCGAATACGTCAACGTTTATATTTCGGGCACTAACGTAGTTATAGAGCCTAAGTACAACACGCCCGTAAACGCAGAGGGCATAAGCGAGCCTGTAACGGTCAATGTTACGATCAAAAACAAGAACAACGCCAACGACATAATGATTCTGTCGTTCCGCGTCGGTATCACGGGCATATCCACCACGCTCCCCAAAGATACGTATAATCTCATATGGTTGGTTGCGGCGTGCGTGTCGTTTGCGTTGTTGCTCGTGATATTCCTCAGCATGATGATCGTGTATTGGAACAAGAGAGCCAAGCAGCGTTCGCTCATCAAGCGCAATAAAGAACTTATCAAGATGCGCGACCGCATACACGGCAAAACCGCGTCCGCCACGCGCGACGAGCTTGTTAAGTCCAAGCTGAAAATGGAAAATCTCAAGTTTGCGGCTAAATACAACGAGCTTAAGAACGCTCAAGGCGACGAGCTTGACGGAAAGGGCAAAAAGAAGAAGAAAAAGAAGGGCGGCAAAAAGTCCATCGCCGAGCTTAAGGCGGAACTCGAGGCGAAAAAGGCGGCGTTTGCGCAGGCTACCAGCGACGGTATGGATCCGTTCGCGAACGCGGTCGACGTGGACGCGCAGAGCTTCGGCAGCGCGCCCGCATACGACGCGCAAGGTTTCGATCAAGGTTTCGGCGGCGATCAGGGCTTTGCGGATAATCAAGGTTTTGCCGATAATCAGGGCTTCGGCGATAACCAAGGTTTCGGCGGCGATTTCGGCGGTGAACAAACTTTCGAGGCGCAAGACATCGACGGCAATTCCATAATATTCGATGCCGGAGACATCGGCGACGGTGCGCAAGGTTAGGTGGTATTATGCAAAAGTTAACTGTAAAAAGAAAAGCAATCGAAATATTACTTATCGTAGGTATACTTTCGCTGTGCATAGCGATGTTCGCGACAGCGTTCGTTTTGCCGAACCGCGCCGCGCATGCCGAGGACGGAAACAACGCGTCATCGGATAAGAGTATCGCGCTCACGCTCGACGTAAACGGTAAAGACGCTACGCTCAACAATTTGCTCGAGGACATTTCGTACAGCGGCGGCGGCATAAGCGACGCTACCAATTCCACGATCGCATTGAACGGTCAGAGCTTGAGCAGGCGCGTTATATCGTCAACCGCCGCAGTCGACGGATACAGAACGATCAATAACATTACGGATACGACGCCGAGCGCAGCCACTTACAGATACGTCGACGGATCGATCAAATGCCGCAGCTCCAAGATAGACGTGCAGATCCAAGACGGGGGCAATATCAATCTTATAGTAAAAGCTCTCAATCGTACCGAAGTCGATAACCCCGCTCGATTCTCCGTTCGTCTCGCCGTAAGCGGCAACCCTGCGAGCGAGATCACGGTGTACTACAGCGTTACGGTAAACGATACGTTCGTGCAGCGCAGCGCAAACAGCGGTCTCGATATTTCCGCTACCGAAACGAATATTCTCGTAGGCAGCAAGCTTACGTCCGAATTGACCGAGATAAATCCTTGGACGGAAGACACCGTTCACGAGGCTGTAATCGAAAATATCGAGAACAACACCGAAGTCACGCTCGACCTCGGCGAACTTCTCGTCAACAGAGCGCTTTATTATAACCGCCGCGTCGCTCAGGGCGCGGACCCCACCGACAATGCTACTCCTTTGACGCAAACCACAGGCAAATTCTGGCCGTTGCAGTCGGTCTCCAATTTCGAGATCACCAACGTGACCATGCACAACGGTTTGACCACGATAAACTATACGGCGTTCAATCCCTCGATCGGCTCGCGTTTTTCGCCGCGCGCTACGTTTATGTTGCATATAACGCAAAGCAATATAAACAGCTACATGGGACCCGACAACAATTACCCGTCTACGGGCGATCATACCACGCAGTTCTGGGGCGATATACACAAGATCCTCGTATCGTTCCGTCAAATAGGCGGTACTACGACGTATACCGTCATCATACCCGTCAAGTTCTCGCCCGGTAACAAACCTCAGATAAAAACGATCGATGCGAGCTTGCTGAGCTTGAACGTAACGTCAAGTTACGCAAAAGAGATATCGTCGGGCAAGTATATCGATACGACAACTATGGATCTTTTGGACGAGTCCACGCTCGATACCGACGCGGGTTTCAGCGCGGTAGTCATTCGGCCTACCGATCTCGTAGAGTTTTCTTTCCCCGAAAACACGAGCGGCAGCGACGGTAAATTGCGGTTCTTCATGTCCGAAGACGACGAGTATGCGTCAATGCGCCCGTCGCCGGACGCCGGATACAGAGTAGAGCGCATGGAGAGCGAAAAAGATGAGATTCGTCCGAGTCGGTTGATTGTAAGACTCAGCGAGGGCGCAAACTTTAACATAACTTTTGCGGTAGAATACTTTGTGGGTTCTATGCGCACGTATTCGCCCGTTACTGTCTCTTTCTCGGGCTACGGCAAATACGCTATCAAATTGAAAATGATCGAGGGCAAGCGCGCCGTCACGTTCGATACCAAAACGTCCGATTATTTCGCGGCGTTGGTAGCCGACGGATTCCAAATGACTTCCGCTCAAGTCGTCGACGAGTACCGCGACGTTTTATCGGCGAGTTTCGATAACAAGACCAATGTGCTCACGATTTTGCCGAAAGTGGATAACATCGCGGGGCAAGCCAAGGCTCAGTTAAGACTCGAGTTTATAAACACTCTCAGCCAAAAAGTAATACTCGAAACCAACGTATTCGACATAGATATAACAGTCGGCAGTTTCTGGGCGCGTTTCCAAGATTGGGAAGGCGGACTTATAATCGCCGCGGCTGCGCTCGGCGGACTGTTGCTCATACTCTTGATCGTATGGCTGTTCATTCGCGCGCTGTCCAAACGCCGCGAGGAAGAAAACGCGACGCAAGCGCCCGTATCTTCGTATATAGTCAAGCTCAACGCCACAATTGCGGCTACACAGGCGCAGCAGCGCATGTCGCAAATGGCGCTCGCTCAGACCAACTCGCAAATGTTGCTCGGCGCAAATATCCCCGGCGGCGGCACGCCGCTCGTAGATCCCAATACGCTCGCTTTGGCGTCGGGCGTGGGCGGCGGCGCTCAAAGCATGTCGTCTCCCGCAATGAGCACGCCTTCGATGAGCATGACGGGCATGTACAGTCAGCCCGGCAGCGGCGAAGATTACGATGCGCTCATCGCAAAGTATATCTCCGACGACGAATTGCTCGAGCGTATCTATACCGAAAAATACGAGCCTAAGGGCATGGTTCGCCGCACGTTCTTCAAGTCGAAGGATTTGCAAGCGCGCGAACTCGAAAAGGAAAAGAAGCGCATAATCGAGCGTTACAAATCGCCGATGCCGATGGACGAGGCTATAATGAGCGAATCTCAGGTCGGCGCAACGTCGATGAGTTCGCCCGCAATGAGCACGCCTGCGGAAGCGTTCGCGGAAGAAGCTCCGTTCGGCGCGTTCGAGCTTGATTTCGATCCCGATTCGCCGTTGTACGTCGAACCCGAAAACGGCTCGGACGACGAGTTCGCGGACGAAAAGATCGATATCAACGTATCGCCCGAGGAAACGCGGCTCAAAGAGCTCGAAAAGAAAGCGGATATACTTTCCAAGGAACTCGCGGAATTGCATTCGCGTCTCGACAAGGTTCGTCCCGAAAGCGACAAAAACAAGACGCTCGAGCAAGAACTTCGCGAAAAGATCGAGCGCGGCGAAGCTGACGACGCGCAGTTCAAAAAAGATATCGAGGATCTCGAGTTCAAGCTTGCGTCGGCTAAAGCCAAAGAAAAAGAGAAGATCACTCGCGACATCAAGATAAAAGAAGAGCAAATGGCGCGCAACGCCGACAGTCTCGCCAAAAACCGTGCGGATCTCGAATCGTTGCTCGCAAACGGCATTACGCTGTCCGCGATATTGGATAAGCTCAACGCGTTGCAGGATCAAAAGACCGACGAGCAGAGCGCTGTCGCGGCGGAACTCGAAAAAGCGCAAGCGGCGTATGCGGCGTATAAAGAGCGTTTGGAGCAGGTGCGCGCGCGTCAGGAACTCGAAGCGAAAGTCGACGAGCTGAAACCGTTGCTCGAAGACGTCAACAAGACCGATTACGAGTTGCGCGACATTCAAGCCCGCACGGAGCGTATGGAAAAAGAGCGCGAGGAGTTAAAGTCCGAAGTCGCCACCGTCAAGACGCAGATATTGGGCGCGAACGATTTCGACGTTATCAACGATCTAAATACGCGCATATCCGACATCAACGGACGTTTGTCCGATATAGAGAAAGACATAACCAAAGCGACAAAGCGCAAGTCCGAGCTTAATCTCGATATGAAAGCGCAGCGTCGCAAGGCGAACGACTTTATCGACAAGAACGAGATCCCGCTCGAGGAAGTCATTGCCGCGGAAGACGCGGTCATCGGCGACATCGAGCTTGGGCTGTTGCGCGCCGACCGCGAAGCCGCGCGCAGCGACGCAGAGCAAGCCGTAGCCAATGCGCAAGCGGTTTACGACGATCTTTCGGCGTCGTCCGCCGACGTCACCATGGTCGCAATGGAAGTTGCCGCAAACGTTAAAGACATCGAAGACGAGATCGAGGACACGCAAAAGGAACTCGACGCGATCAACGCCAAGATGGAAGAGGTGGAAGAGGACGAAAAGCTTATGCTCATGGTCGAGCAGGGCGACAAGTCCGACAAGATCGAAGAGCTTAAAAAGCAGCTCGAGGCGGCGCACGTCGACGGAACGAAACGCAAGATGGAAGCGCAGTCCGAATACGACGAAAAGCTCGAGGCGGCGCACGTCGCGCTCGACGGTGCGAACGAGGAATTCAAGGAAGCGTGCGCGCGTTGCGACGCTGTCGAAAACACCAATCCTCTCGATCTTATCACTTCGGGCAGCGGTCCGATAAGCCAAGACCAAAAGAAGATAGAGGCGGAAAATCTCAAAAAGCAACTCGAGCGCACCAAGAACGAGGTCGAGCAAGCTCGTCTCGCCGCCGAAATGGCTCAGGCTCAAGCGGAGCAGGCGCGTCTCGATGCCGAGCGTGCCACCGACGAGGCGCGCGCCGAGGCGGAACGCAAGGCTCAAGAGGCGCAGGAAGCCGCCGAAGCCGCAAGACTCGAGGCGGAAGAGCGCGCGAGAAACGAAGTAGAAGCCGCCGAAGCGGCGCGTAAAGAAGCGGAAGAAGCCGCGGAACGCGCTCGCAAAGAAGCCGAAGAGGCTGCCGAGCAAGCCCGCAAGGAAGCGGAAGAAGCTGCGGAACAAGCGCGCAGAGAGGCGGAAGAAGCCGCCGAGCAAGCTCGCAGAGAAGCGGAGGAAGCCGCCGAGCAAGCTCGCAAAGAAGCCGAGGAGAAACAGCGTCAGGAAGCCGAGGCTGCCGAGGCGGCGCGCATTGCCGCGGAGGAGCAGGCAAAACAGGAAGCCGAAGAGCAAGAGCGCTTGCGCAAGGAACAGGAAGAGGCGTTGAGAGCGGAAGCCGAAGAAGCTAAACGCAAGGCGCAAGAGGAGATTGAAGAGATCAAGCGCAAGGCCGAAGAAGAGGCGGAAGCCAAGCGCAAAGAGGAAGAAGAGCGTCAAAAAGCCGAAGCGGAGCGCAACGAGGCGATCGCCAAAAAGGTCGCGGCGCGCAAGGAAAAGATCATCAATTTCCGCGACCGCATGAAGGATATAAAGAACGACGAGGACGCAAAGAACCTGCGCGAGCAGTTGTATTCCGTTCAGCTCACCTTTGACGAGGACGAGCGCGGTTCTACGGAACTCATGGACTTCTACAACAAGACCATGGACGATATACAGCACGCCGGCGAAGTCGCGGTGCTCAAGGCGGAAAACGCCAAAAAGCCCAAGCGCATCGTTCGCAAGGTCACCGAACGCGTCAACAGGATCCCCAAGCGCAGACCCGGCGCGGCAAAACGCAGACCGAGCGCATCGGCAAAGAGCGGCGCGCACAGACCCGCGGGCGCACGTCCCGCAACACGTCCGGGCGCGAGACCCGCACGTCCCGGCGCACGCCCCGGCGGCCGTCCGGGCGCGAGACCCGGCACGCGTCCGACAAGACCGAGATAAATCGCGCAAATTGCAAATACTATAGTAAGCATGGCATAAAATATATCGGTTACAATACAAATTATCGGCGGCAGCCGAGCCAATATGCAATACAAAATGCGAGGAACATTTTATGGAAGACCAAGACAAGAGCTATTTTTCCTTGGACGACTCCGACGAGGAGATCGTCGAAGAAGAAGTTATCGACCGCGACGAGGAGTACGAGGACGACGACTATGACGACGAGTACGACGATGAGGAGTACGACGAGGAAGAAGACTACGATGACGAAGGCGATTACGAGGACGAGGACTACGACGACGGTTACAGCGACGATTATTACGACGACCGTCTGAACAAAGTCCTTGACGAGATCGCCGAGATCAAGCGCGGTATGGCGCCGTCTACGGCTGTTGCGTCTCAGCAGCCGCAACCGCCGTTTATCCCGCAGTACATTTATCAGCCCAATTCGCCCACACCTTCGGCGAACAGCGAGGTTGTTATGTACAACGAGATCTCACGTTTGCGCGACGAGCTTGCCAAGAACCAGAGCAGTCTCGAAATGCAAAAGGAAATCACTCGCATGAAAGAGGATATGGCGCGCGATCAAAAGTTCGCCGAGTCTCAATACAATGCCGAGATCAAGCGATTGCAGGATCGTATAGACGATCTACTAAAAAACGCGCCCGGCCCTCAAAGTGAGCAGCTTCCTCCTGCGCAGCAGGACAAGCCGTTGCGCCTTGAGGGCGGAAAAAGTTTCGATAAGCTCATTACCATAAATGAGGCGGTTTTGCGTGCTACGAAAGACAGCGATGCGCATATTCGCAACGAGATCGAGCAGCTCAAAGCCAAACTCGAAAGCCTGCCTTCCGGCGAGGCTTTGAGTAAGCTTGTCGAAAACGCCAAGTCCGCAACGGAAGGCGCGGATGCGGAACTTGTAGGCAAGCTCGCGAAAGATCTCGAGGAGATCAAAAAGGCTCTCGGCGAATATTCTTCCGTAAACCGCAATCCTATCGAACTGAAAGTCGAGCGCGGGAATAACGGCGACGACGTTTCGTCGAGCGAGCTGTTGCGTCAGCTTTACGAGATAAAGCTTGCGCTCGGCGCGGCGTCCGACGACGCGGTATCGCATACGCAAAAGCTTTTGGAACTTGTCGGCGAGTATAAGACGGTCGAGCGCACGGTCAGATCACAATCCGTTGCTTACAGAGATAAGCTCAACGCCGTTTCGTCGTTCGGCAAAAAGCTCGTCGAAGCGAACGATCCGTCCGCAACGGAGCTTGCGGACGCTGTGAATGCGCTTGCGGCTACGCTCGGCGATTATCCGCTTACGCGTTCGAGCTATTCCGATCTGTCGGGATTCTGTTCCGACAGCGGCGCGGCTGCCATACCTCAGCAGACGCGCGACGATGCGGAAAAGTTCTTCACGCTTTGCGATAGGCTCGGCGGAAATATTTCCGAAACGTTCCCCGAATTGATAGCGCAAAAGAACAAGCTCGAGAACAATGCGTTTGCCGCCGAAAACAACGAGATAGCCAACGAACTGTCTAAGCAGCTCGCCGCCGAAAAACGCGACGATATGCTTATCAAGAGCCTTGTCACAAAAGCTCAGCTCGTTCGTATCGGTGCGATCGCTACGTTGCCGGCTATAGAACTTAAGGCGGCAGCACCGTCCGACGAGAACGGCGCGGAGCGCAGCGAGAGCTTGTTTACCAAGCTTTCCGAATTGAAAGCGGCTATCGAAGCGCAAAGCGCGGTAATAGCGGACAGCAAGTCCGCGATAGAGGCGCAAAGCGCAGCCATTGCCGAAAACAAATCGGTCATCGAGGCGCAGAGCGCGGCTATCGAAAAGGGCAGTTCCGCTATCGAAGCGCAGAACGAAGCGATCAAAAAGCAATCGGAACAGGACGATTTCCCGTTCAAAGAAATACGCGAGACCGAAGTTAAAGACGATTTCATGGCAGATCCCGACGCGGACAAAGTTGCGCGGACTACAGTCGTTACGGCGGAAGTTTCGCCGGAGTATAAAGAATCTCTCGATAAAGTAAACGTAGCGCTCTCCGAGCTTCGCGAGGCGTTAAAAGCCAATACGGGCACGGATAACGTAGGCGACGCGCTTGAAGAGGTTCGTTCAAATTATGTCCAATTGTCCGAGCGGCTCGTAGCAATAAGCGAGAGCATAGCCAAACTCGAGCCTGCGCAAAGCAGCGCCGAGCCGACGGCGGAAAAAGCCGAAAATACGGAATATGCTGTAGAGCGCGTAGACGATACCGCCGCTACCGCGCAAACGTCGAACAACGAGGAGCTTTTGAGCAATCTCGAGTTTATTCGCGACAAACTCAACGAATACGAGGCTTTCTTGTCGCAGATAGGCGAACTCCGTAAAGACGTCTCCAATATTTCGAGCGCTATCGATTTTACCGAACAGTTCAATACGCAACTCAACGAGATCGCTTCGCAGTTCGATAAACTGTACGAGGATATTTCCAACGTAGTTATCGAGTCTGAAACGAACGTGATCAATCACATAGACGGCATGGGTCTCGTCGAGGCGGTCGACGGCGCAAAAGCCGAAATTTTGGCTGAAACGCAAACGATAAAAGACGCCTTGTTCGCAGTAAACGACGCTGTCGTCAATATGGACTCAACGGGGATTGCGGAAGTTGTGGACGGCGCTAAAGCCGAGATATTGGCGGATACGCAGACCATACGCGACACCTTGTTTGCGGTCAACGACGTTGTGGTCAATATGGATCCCGCGGGCGTAGTGGAAGTTGTGGACGGTGCGAAAGCCGAAATATTGGCGGATACGCAGACCATACGCGACACCCTGTTCGCAGTCAACGACGTTGTGGTCAATATGGATCCCGCGACCGTCGTAGAGGTAGTCGAAAACGCCAAAGCCGAGATATTGGCGGATACTTTGGCATTGAAAGACACGCTGTACGTGATCAACGACGCGGTGTCGAATACTCAACTCAACGAAGCAGTGGAAAACTTGCGCAGCGATCTTTCGGCGTTTGCCGATCTCACTGCGGCTAATGTGGACGTTTCCACCGCCGACAGGCAAAAGTTGCTCGAGGACGTCGCTTTCATTCGCGAGCAGGCGGAAGCCGCGCTTTCGGGAAATACGGCAGCTTCGGTCGACGCAGATGCGGAAACCGTTGCCGACGATCGCGTATATTCTTATCTCGACGATATTTCGGCGCGCGTAGGGCTTATAGCGAATATTTCCGAAGACGCCGCGCAGACCAAAGATACGGTCGGCATTATTTCCGATAACGTCGCTACCGTGCTCGACACGCTCACTCCGATCAACGAGAATGTGGCGGCAACGCTCGATGCGCTCGTTCCGATCGGCGAACAGGTCAGCGCAATACTCGACAGGCTCGACGCCGCGTCCGAAAGCGTGGACGTTGACGAACAAGGCGAGGTCGTTATAGGCGACGGCGGAGACGATTTTACCGAAGATATCAACGAAGTAAAAGACAATCTCAACACAATACTCGACACTCTGCCGCTGTTGCCGCAGAGCGACGATTTGATCACCGCGCGCGACAATACGTATTCCATACTCGACACGCTCACGACCATGCCGTCTTCGGAAGACGTCGCGACAATACGCGACAACGTGGCTGCGGTACTCGACGCCGTGCGCGCGCTTTCCGACAGTCTCAACGGCGGTAGCGCGGCGAGCGAAAATACGCTCGAGCAAGACGTTGCTGTATTGCGTGCGGACACCGAGACGTTGCTCTCGTCCGTACCCGAATCGCTCGGCGAGGATGTGATCGCAATAAGAGACAGCATCGCCGAGTTGCCCGAGGACGTCAAGTTTATCCGTCAAAAGCTCGAAGAACCTACGAGCGGCTCGCTCGAATCGGTAGTGGCGGATATAAGCGCAATACTCGACAGATTGGAATCGTTCGAGCAGACGGCTGCCGACAATAAACAAGAAATAGTCAACGCGGTAGCAAGCGTTCGCGAAAAGATCCACATCAACGAGCTTGACGAAACGATGACCGCAGTCGGCATCGACGAGCAAACGCGTGAAACGCTTGTAACGGAAATTTCGGACGTGCGCGAACGCTTGACAAACATCGAGAGCGCCACGCAGTCCATAAACGACTACAACGCAACGTTGCTCGACGATATAAGCGAGCGTTTGACCGCGCTTGCGCAGTCGCTCGAGGGCGGCAGCGCCGCGTCCGCGCCGAACGGCGAATTGCTCGAGCATATAAGCGATAAGCTCGACGCGTTGCTCGGCACGCAAACGGAAACGCCTTCGTACGAAACGCAGGACGAAAGTTTGCAAGCGATAGCGGACGGTCTTGCCGTTATCAAGGAAAAGATAGACGCTCAAGCCGATTATGACGCCGTTGCCGAGATACTCTCGCTCCGAGAGGACGTAAAGGCGGCGCGCATAGTCGATCAGAACGAAGTATCCGGCGAGCTTGAAGCTATCAAGAACGAACTCGCGTCCATCTCTTCGGGCAATATTCTCGACGAAGTTCGCGCACTGCGCGACGATATAGCGGCGCTCGATGGCGGCGGTATATCCGGCGATGCGTCCAATCCCACGGGCGGCGAGTTGAATCTCGTACTCAACGAAATAGTGTCGCTGCGCGACGAAGTGTTCGCTCTGCGCGACGAAGTACTCAATGCAACCGTCGAGCAGTCCGACGAAGCCGAGACCGTTGCGGAAGCCGAACCCGTCGAGACCGACGACAGCATAGGGATCATACTCGACGAGCTTACCGCTTTGCGCGTCGATCAGAACACGCTCGGCGAAAACATCAACGAGCTTAAGGACGCCATAAGCCGCAGAACCAAGCTCGAAACCACGGAAACTGCGGACGGCGAAGTCAAAACTTCGGACGAGCTGAATGTTGTTCTCGACGAAATAATCAATCTCAAGAACGAGATAGAGCAAGTCGGCGAAACCGTCGCATCCGACAGATTCGACGAGATAGCGGCGCAGGTCGCGGAGCTTAGAGAACTTATAGAGACCGCGCATGTCGAGCCTGCGGTTGCAGAACCCGACGAAAGCATAAACGAAAACTTCGGAGTTATTTCCGAACAGCTCGATAACATAAATGCGGCTATAAGCGATATCCGGCTCGACAGAGCCGCGGAAACGGGCGACGTTTCCGGCAGCCTCGCCGAAAAGTTCGACGGTTTGTACGCCGAAATAGACGAGCTGAAAGCGGTAGTATCGGCGATTGCGCCGGCGGACGTTTCGAGCGATATCACGGAACTTCGTACCGAAATAGAGCAACTCCGCGCGGAAAACGAACAACTGCGCAGTATGCAGAACGACGGCATTTCCGAACAGCTTGCGGAATTGCGCGAGGCGATACGCGATATGGCTATAGCTACGCCGACGGTCACCGACAGCGGCGAAACGTCGTATGCCGCGCTTATAGACGAAATACGCGCGCTCCGCGACGAAATGACCGTGTCCAAAGCGCCTGCGGTCGTGTCTATGGATAACGACGCTATCGAATCGTTGCGCGACGCATTGGCTGAGCAGACGGAAACGAACGTGCCGCTCGCGGAAGAACTCGGCGAAATACGCGACGAGATCGCGCAATTGCGCTCGCTCGCGACCGTTACCGCCGACAACAGCGGAAGCATTGCGGAGATCGCGGCTATGCGCAGCGAGCTTGCCGAACTGCGTTCGATGCTCTCGTCCTCCGATAATCTGTACGGTCTTGCCGAAGACGTTACCGTAATAAGATCGGATGTTCAAACGCTCAAAGACGAACCCGATCTCGGCGTAATGAACGAAATATTGGCGTTGCGCGACGAGTTCCAAGCCTTGCGCGAGGAGATAGAAGACGTTAAGCGCGTAGCCGGTCAAACGGACGTTCAGTCTGACGAGAAAATCCTCGCCGAGGTTCAGTCCTTGCGCGATCAGTTGTTTGCTATAAGCATGGCTAACGTAAACGACTCTATGTCGGGCGAGACCAACTACGAAAGCTACAACAACCTCATTCTCGACGAGCTTACATCGTTGCAGGCGAGTATTGCCGCGGCGGGTTCGTCCGACGAGATACAGAGCATCACCGACGAGCTTGCGGATTTGAGAGCGTCTATAGACAAACGCGAGGCTTTGTATGATGCGCTCGCCCGCAGAGTGGCAAGGCTCGATAACGACGCTACCAACAACAAGATACTCGAGGCGCTCGACTCGCTCCATAGCGAGCTTGCAAACCAGCGCGAGGCGGATTTGACAACGCTCAACTTCATGTCCGAAATGGCGCATTTGTTGGAACGTCAAAACAGCTATATCGCGCAGAATACCGGTTCAAAGATCTCCGACGAGATCGAAAGTCTTAAGGCAGAGCTTGCCACGACCGACACGGTAGCCGAGGAGATTGCGAAACTTCGCGAGTTCATGTCAAATACGGGCGATAACGACGCGATATTGAATGAATTGGCAGAGCTTAAAGAGCAGATGAACGCCGAAAAGCCGAGCAAAGAGAACGAGCTTATCCTTCAGGAGATCGCAAGACTTCGCGACGAAATGACCTCGCTCGGCGAGCGCGAAAGCCGCAGAACGGTTGTCGACGACGCCGATCTTTCCGACTCCTTGTCCGATCTCAAGAGCCAGCTCAACGAGATAGCGGATATAATAGAACCGGAAAAATCGGAAACGCAAAAACCCGCGCCGAGTAAGCGCGGCAGACCGAAGGGCGCTTCGTCTAAGTCCAAGTCTGCGTCGAAGAGCAAGTCCGGCAGCAAAAAATCCGGCGGCGCGTCTTCGGGTAAAAAGTCGAACAGAGGCAGAAAACCCAAAGCCGCTACGGTAAACGATACAGCCGTAGCCGAGACTCCGATCTATAACGATTCGCTCGAAGCCAAGATCGACGAACAGTCGGCAAAACTCGGCATAAACCGTTACGACGATATTCCGTCTACCAAGGTCGTGTCCGATAGGCTCGATAAGCTCGCGCAACGCGTTGCGAACAAGCTTATAATAGAACAGCTCGTCGAACAGCTCGGCGAGGACGGAAAAACGGACGATCAAGTGGATAGAATATTAGGCAATCTGCCCAATGAGCTGACCACCGTCGCGCTCGACGAGCAGTCCGAGCAGGTGCGCAAACTCGCCAACGAGCTTGCCGAAAGCAAACTGCGCGAGCGCTTGAGATCGAAGTCCGACGAGGACGACGAATAATAATATGTAATGTAAAGCAAGCAGCCTTCGATTTAATTCGAGGGCTGCTTTTATGTGAAAGTTTACATAACGCGCTCTAAGTATATAAAGCTTAAAAGCAAAGTGCGCTACGGTAATAGTATTCGATACCGACAAAACAAGCGGTTTTATTTCAAAAATTACGCAATGTTTCGACACAATGTTTGAGACATTGCGTTTATTTAATGCTATAATCGGCGTATGTATATCGAATTCGTCATATTGGATAATTTCGTACTCACTTTCCTTGCCGGAACTGTCGCGGCGCGGCTGTGTCACAGTCGCGTAAACGTATTTCGAGTTATAGGTGCGGCGGCTGCTGGCACGGTAGTCGCTGTATTCTATCCGTACTTGCGTTGCGGGTTTTGGCTGCAGTTTATACTCAAGATCGCGCTTTGGCTCGTTTTGAGCGTCGTTATGTACATAAAGACGCCGCGATTTATTATTTCCGCTCTGTTGTTTTTGGGTTGCACGTTTGCATTCGGCGGGGCGAGCTATGCGCTCGGGTATTTGATTTTCCAAAGCGCGGAAGGCGCAAACGCGTTTTGCGAAAAGTTTCCGCTGTTTTTAACGCTCGGCTGCGGTGCGCTTGTTTATTTGTTTTCGAGATTTATTATCAAGCGATTGCGGCTCGTGCGCGCGCGTGCGCCGTATAATTACGGTGCGGTGGTCGAAGTGTTCGGAAAAAAAATAAAATTCGAGGCGTTTTTGGACACGGGCAACTGCGTGTTCGACGAGCGTACCGGCTTGCCGGTTATAATAACGGATATAAAGCGGTTTTCGGATAAACTCGACGGTGCGAGCGCGATCGAATTTATGAAAAACGCGGACAGGCTGCCCACGACGGCGGTAACTACTCCCGCGGGCAAGAGCGAAATTTTTATAGTCAAGCCGACGGCTGTAACGGTCTATACGGACAGGCAGCCGCATAAAATAGAAGCTGTGGTGGGTCTTGTGCGCGGAAACGTTTTCGGCTCTGCGCATGAAATGCTTTTGAACCCTGCTGTATTCGCGGAGGGCGTATGAAATTCTTGGATCTTATTTTACGGTTGGGACGCGCGCTCGGCGCTGTCGACGGCAATGTCAATCTCGAGTATATCACGGCGAGCGAAGGATTACCGCATCCGCTCGAGCCGCAGGAGGAGGCTGCCGCGCTCGCAAAGCTAAAGACCGATCCCAAGGTCAAAACCACGCTTATAGAACACAATCTCAGGCTTGTGGTTTACATTGCGCGCAAGTTCGACAATACGGGCGTAGACGTAGAGGACTTGATCTCTATAGGCACTGTAGGGCTGATTAAAGCGGTAAATTCGTTCGACACCGACAAAAACATCAAGCTCGCGACTTATGCGTCGCGCTGTATCGAAAACGAGATATTGATGTACTTGCGCCGAATAGTTCGTTTGCGCGCCGAAGTTTCGCTTGACGAGCCGCTCAACGTGGACGGAGAGGGCAACGAACTTGTAATGGCGGATATACTCGGCACCGAGCCCGATACCGTCGGCAAGGAACTTGAAACGCAAGCCGAGCATAAGCTGTTGAGCGAGGCGCTCGATCGCTTGCCGAGCCGCGAGCGCGTCATCATGCAAATGCGGTTCGGTCTCGGCGGTTCGTCCGAAAAAACGCAAAAGGAAGTTGCGGACATTCTCGGCATCTCGCAGTCGTATATATCGCGATTGGAAAAGAAAATAATATTCAGGCTCAAAAAAGATATAACCAAAGTGATGCAAGCGTAATCTGTATAACGAAAGGTCTCTCATTGCTGATGAGAGATTTTTTATTGTGTTTTTACGTATGTTATGGTATAATATGATTTGTGAAAAACAGATCGGAGGTCGCGGTAAACATCATGAACGAAAATTCGCAAGCCGTAATAGCACTGTGCAGTTATATTTGTCCTGTGATCGGCGTTACGCCGGTCGAGATAAACGAGTGGGCGTATATAGAGGGCAGACTGAACGAAAAGGGCAAAACTCCGTCTGTAATACTCGGTTTCGGCGCGGAAGATTTCAAAAGTACGTTCGGTTTCGACGACGCCAAAGCGACGCGCATGATGCGGTTGCTTTCACGTCGCAATGCGGTCGTCGCAGAGACCGAACGGTATGCGTCGGTCGGCATAAATACAGTGACGCGCTTTGACTCGTAATATCCGCATGCGCTCAAGTCCAAGCTCGGCAGCGCCGCGCCGACGCTGTTGTATTATGCGGGTGATATAAGCGCAACGAAAAACGAGTGTATCGGGATAGTCGGCTCGCGCAATGTGACCGAATTCGACAACGATTTCGTAGCCGAGATAACGCGTACGAGCGTGAATAACGGGTTTTCGGTTGTGACGGGCGGCGCGCAAGGCGTGGATGCGGTAGCCGCGGACACTGCGGTCAAAAACGGCGGCATTGTTGTGGAGTATCTCGCCGACGCAATGTCGCGCAAGATAAAAAGCAAGATCGTGCAAAAGCGCATACGCAACGGGCAACTGCTCATGCTCTCGTATATATCGCCCGAATCGTCGTTTACGGTAGGCATGGGCATGCAGCGGAACAAATACATATACGCGCAGTCGCTCGGCACGGTTATAGTCAAAGCCGATTACAATGTAGGCGGAACATGGTCGGGCGCGCTTGAAAATTTGCGCAACAGATGGTCGCGCACGTATTGCAGACGCTGCGACGATTACAGAGGCAATTCGGAGCTTATACGGCGCGGCGCGATCCCTATAGACGAAGAGTTCGATCCGACAGACGCGCGGAAAATATATAACGAGCCGAAACAATTGAGTTTTTTCGATATGTAAACAAGCAAAACAAAAAGGACGGCATGCCCGTCCTTTTGCATTAGCTCCGTGTGGCTATCGTTTATTTAGTTATTCCGACGCAACCTTGTCGTGTATGGCGGCGATCGCCGTCTTTTCGAGACGGCTCACTTGCGCTTGGGATATTCCTATTTCGCGGCTGACTTCCATTTGCGTCTTGCCCTCGAAAAAGCGCATTGTCAGTATTTTGCGTTCACGCTCGGTGAGCTTGCCCACAGCGTCGTCTATATCGAGGTGAACGAGGCGATTGTCATCCGTTTCGCTTGCGAGCTGATCCATTACGAGCACTGTATCGTCGCCGTCGTGATAAACGGGGTCGTACAGCGAAACGGGATCGGATATGCCGTCGAGCGCGTATACTACGTCCGAAACGGACATATTGAGCGCGGCGGCAATATCCTCGACCGACGCCACGTCGCCCGTATCGTGCTCTATTTGTTGACGCGCTTGAAGCGCATGGTATGCCGTATCGCGCACCGATCGCGAAACGCGCAGCGGCGAGCAGTCGCGCAAAAACCTGCGTATCTCGCCGATGATCATCGGTACGGCATAAGTGGAAAAGCGAAGATTGTACGAAACGTTGAAGTTCCGCATGGCTTTTATGAGTCCGATACAGCCCACTTGAAAAATATCGTCCATGCTCTGCTTTTTGGACGCAAAGCGCTGCGATACGGAGAGTACGAGACGCATGTTTGCCATGATGAATTGTTCGCGCGCTTGCTCGTCGCCGTTTTGCGCTTTTACGATCAGATCCATCATTTGTTCATGCTTGAGCTTCGGGAGGGTGGATGTGTCAAGCCCGCAGATTTCAACTCGTGTATTCATTGGTAACCTCTCTTGTTAAGAACGTCCGCATCGTTCGAGCGACGTCGTATCGGCTCGGCAATGCGGATATTCGTTTGTTTTGGGTCGAAGACCTTACAAAAGAAGTTTGTATCTCGACGCGTCGATGTATTCCGATAATAGGCGTGTGTGACCGTACACGGCTCGAAAACATTGTCGAAACGCTATTTGCCGTCACACATTTGCCGTCGGCGCATATATAAATGATATGGAAAGCAACGATTTATCTTTTTGCGAACTGCGCAGACTCGAGGTCATAAACGGCAGCGACGGCAAACGTTTGGGTCACATCACCGATATTGTTTTTTCGTGCGATAGCGGCAAGGTCAAGGGCATAATTATCCCGTACGGCAAGCGCGGGATATTTTCCAAAAACCAAGACTTGTTCGTGCCTTGGAAGTGCGTGCAAAAAATAGGCGAGGACGTAATTATCATCGAGATCAACGAGTGTCCGAGCGCGCCGCCCAAACCCGAGCGCGAATGCGCGCCTAACCGTCCGTGCCCGCCGCGCCCGCCCGCTCCGCCGAGATCGGATCGAGACTGCGACGGCAAATGCGAAAAGTGCATGCTGTTCGACTGTGCGCACCGTTGGCAAAGCGCATAATTCGCGCTCGTTTATACGTGCGCTAATTTGTAGACTTTTGCAAAAAAATATAGTATAATATACTCGTATTTATTAAGCGATCGGTTTCGGTCTAAAAACAAAAGGACGGGCATATTATGAAATGTATTTACTGCGGTAATGCGGAAAGCAAGGTAGTGGATTCGCGTTCGACTGACGACGGCAACAGTATCCGTCGCCGCCGCGAATGTTTGCAGTGCGGCAAGCGTTTTACAACGTACGAGGTGATCGAGTCTACGCCCGTGCTTGTAGTTAAGAACGACGGCACGCGTCAACCGTTCGATCCGTTCAAGGTCAAGTCCGGCGTGATAAAAGCTTGCGAAAAGCGACCCGTGGCGATAAGAGACATAGACGCGCTCGTCGCTTCGGTCGAAAAACAGGTGTACAACTCGCTCGAACAGGAGATCTCGTCAAAGAAGATCGGCGGCATGGTAATGGAACGTCTCAAAGAACTCGATCAAGTCGCGTATATTCGCTTTGCGTCGGTGTACCGTCAGTTCCGTGACGTTACCACGTTTATAGAATTTATCAACGAGTTCAAGTAGGTGATATGAATCTTTTCGACAGCACGCAAAAATTCGGCACGATCCGAGCCGTCGGCGGCGATGCGGATATGCACCGCCGACTTGTGGATATGGGCTTGCTCGGCTCGAATTATTGCGTGCGTGTTCGCAAGCGCGGCGCGTTGCTCGTCGATTACGGCGATTTTTGCGCCGTCACCGATAAAGCTGTCGCAGAACGCATAACGGTGAAAGAGCTGTGAAAGTCGCGCTTTGCGGCAATCCCAATGTCGGCAAAACGACGTTGTATAACAGGCTGACGCGCTCGGACGCGCCGACGGGCAATTGGCACGGCGTAACGGTCGATTCCGTAAAAAAGCGCATTGCCGGCACCGATATAACGCTCGTCGATCTGCCCGGAATATACTCCCTTACCGCGCGGTCCAAGGAAGAAGAGACCACGCGCGACGAAGTGCTTTTCGGCGGTTACGACGCGGTAGTGTGCGTCGCGGAAGTCAACAATCTGCGGCGCAATCTTTATCTTTTCGCACAGCTCGGCGAGTGTAGGCGCAAGGTCGTACTCGTGGTGAACATGCTCGACGAAGCTAAGGGCAAAGTCGATCTTCCGCTGCTCGCTGCGCGGCTCGGCGTGCCGGTGGTAGGCACGTCGGAGAGAATGAAAAGTCCCAAAGAAGAGCTGTTGCGGGCGTTACAGAACGCGTCGGCGCCGAAGCTTGACTATCTCGGCGAGTTTGACGCGGTGAAACCTCTCGTAAACTCCGATAAATGCGCTGCGATAGATCCGCGCTTTGCGGCGATCAAATTGTGCGAGCGCGACGCTTATATTTCGGATATGACGGGTATAAAACTTTCGAGCTGCGCCGAGTGCGGCGCATGCGAAAAACTCGATCTGCCCGCGATGCGCAGATACGCCTATATAGATAAGATCATATCGGGCGTAGTCGAAAAAAGGGCGGACAAGCGCACCGAAAAGCTCGACGGCATAACGCTCGGCAAGTTCGCATTGCCCGTGCTGTTTGCGGTATTGGCGTTGGTGTTCGTCATAACTTTCGAGGGCGGCAAACCGCTGTCGAGGTTGTTGCAAGCGGGGGTGGACGCGGCGGTAAACGCAGTGGATAACAGCGGCTTGCAAGCCGTTTGGCGGTCGCTTTTCGGCGACGGGATCATATCGAGCGTCGGTTCGGTACTCGCGTTTTTACCGCAGGTGTGCATACTGTTCGTGCTCACCGCGCTGCTGCAAGACAGCGGATATATGAGCAGGGTCGCGTTTTTGAGCGACGGGTTTTTCAAGCGTCTCGGACTGTCCGGACGCGCGGCGTTTTCACTCGTATTGGGGCTTGGCTGTTCCGTAACGGGCATACTGTCGTCGCGCGGCTCGGCAAACGGCAGTGCGCGGAAGCGAACGGCTTTCGTGATACCTTTTGTGCCGTGCAGCGCGCGGCTTGCGGTATTTACCGCGTTGTCGGCGTACTTCGGTTTGAGCGGTTTGGTGACGTTCGCGCTGTACATGCTCGGAGTGATCGCGGCGTTTGCGGTACTGTGCGTAATGCGTCTGTTCGGAAAAAGCGAAAAGAGCGACGAACTTCTAATGGAGATGCCGCCGTTCCGACTTCCGAGCGCGCGTCGAGTGACTATGACGGTGCTCGGTAATGTTTGGGCGTTTATAAAGCGCGTGGGTACGGTTGTTTTGGCGGTAGGGCTTGCTATGTGGGCGCTCAATAATTTCGCAATAGGCGCGGGATTCACGGGCGATGCGGAAAACAGCATAATGAGCGCAACGAGCAATTCCCTCGCGCCGATATTTTCGCCGCTCGGGTTCGGTAACGGTAAAGCGGTTAGCGCGCTCATATCGGGCATTGCCGCAAAGGAAACCGTGATCTCTGCTATCGCGTCGCTCGGCGGCGCGGACGCAGTATTCGGCTCTACAGCCGGCGCGGTGTCGTTCATGATATTCACGTGCTTATATATTCCGTGCGTCGCAACGGTAGCGGCGCTCGGCAAGGAGGCTGGCGCGGGATATGCCGCGGCGTCGGTCGCGGTGCATATGCTCGTCGCATACCTATGTTCGTTTTTGTACTACGGGTCTACGCAGTGGATCGAAACGAACGTTCCGCTGTTTGCGACGGTGTGGAGCGTTATAGCCGCGCTGTTGCTCGCCGCCGTATTGTACGCAACGATAAAGTCCGTTCGGCAAAAGAAAAAAGCCGTTGTGAGGTGACGATGGGAAAACGCATAGAAATTTCAATAGACGAGCCGTGCAAAGCGGCGCAATTGCTATCGACTCGCGTCGCCGGTTTGTCCAAAGCAAACTCGGACAAGCTCGTCAAAAGCGGCGAAGTTAAAGTAAACGGCGTGCGCATAAAGAGCAACGTCAGTCTCGACGTAGGCGATACGCTCACCGCGTTCGTTCCCGACATTCTTGTAAACGAAGTGGATTTGCCTACGGTATACGAGGATGATAACATCGTTATATTCGATAAACCCAAGCGGCTCGCGTTCGACGCCGTGCCGAGCGTTTACGGCGCGCGGCTCTATGCCGTGCATAGGCTGGACACAAACACGTCGGGCGTCATCTGTTTTGCCAAAACGGAAACGGCGCGCGACGAGCTTTTGCGCGCGTTTGAAAACAGAAACGTAAAAAAGACGTACGAGGCTGTGGTCGCGCCCGCGCCGAAAGCCGACCGCGCCACGCTCGAGGCATACGTAAAAATGCACGACGGCGTCGCCGCGGTGAACGCCGTGCGCAAACCCGATCATAAAACAATGATAACCGAGTACGAAGTGATTTCGCGCGTAGATAACGTTGCCGTACTGCGGGTGTATCCGCACACGGGCAGAACTCACCAAATACGTGCGCACTTGAGCTTTATAGGCTCGCCGATAGTAGGCGATCCCAAATACGGCGGACGCGAAGTATCGGGCGCGGACAGTCAGCTGCTGCGAGCTACGTGTATCGAGTTTTACGGATTGCGAAATCTCGCGTATATAAACGGCAGGCGGTTCGAGACCGAAAGCGGCTATGACCGCGAGTTCGCGGAACGTTTGATCGAAAGGCTTAAAAAATAACAAAATTTTTTATTGACAAAATGCGCATTATACTGTAAAATAGAGTAGATGGGTATTAAAGACATCAAAGCGGAAGCGCGTCATAAACTCGCACTGAACGTGCATCAGGCGATAATAGTGTACACGATCGAGTTCGTAATCGTCACTACGCTCGTCGCTCTCGTTGCGCTTGCTTGCATGTGTTTGCAATCGGCAAACGTTGTTGCGGCTGTGATCATGCTGTGTTACGGCATAGTTCTGTTTTTGGTCGCGCTTATCGGCTGCGGCATGCTGGATTTCGCAATGGTCGATTTTTACCTTGCATCGTATAAATGCAAGCAATACAACATTCGCAGGCTCGGCGAAACTCTCGCCCGCGGCGGACTTACCGAAATACTAAAACTCAATCTCATTCGCACACTGCTCGGCTTTTTGCTGTTGTTGTGCCTGATCGTTCCCGGCGTGGTGTTTTTTGTTCGCACGTCGATGGCTAACCATTTGCTTATAGCCAATCCCAAAATGAAGGCGGGGACGGCGCTCAAAGCGTCCAACAAAGTTATGTCCGGCAGAACGGGCGAGTATTTGGCGTTGAGCTGTTCGTTTATAGGCTGGTGGCTGCTCGGCATATTGACGCTCGGGTTCGGATTCGTGTTTATTTTACCGTATATGCACCTTGCCAAAACGGTATACTATAAGCGCAAATTGCAGGGCGATAAAGCGCAATACGTAGTGGAAGCTCAGCCGTTAAGCCCCGCGCCGAGCGCGCCGCACGAGAATTACGCGGAGGGCGGGTTTATGCCTTCGCCCAAATCCAAGGGTAAGCGGAGCAATATCGATCCCAATGGCGCAGCGCCGATCGACACGCTGTCCGCGCCGGACATCGAAAATCTGAACGAAGCGGCGCGCGACGTTACGGGCGTAGAGGTGCGCGAGGTGGTTATTCCGTCGCCCGTAAGCGCGAGACCCGCAGAAGATAATTCGGCAACCGTTGTGAGCGTGGATGCGGAAGTAAGCAGCGTAGAACCTATAGACGCCGATGCGTTCACCGAGACGGTCAAGCCGTTGACTACCCAAGAGGTCGCCGACGCGGATATAGTGTCTAAGAGAATGGACGAGATCATATCCGAACAGGACAGTTTCAAAAACGCCGATACTTTCGACGACTTTATGAGCGATTTCGGCGTGCCCAAGCAATCGGACGAGTTCAAGCCGTTGACCCGCAACAAGGATAATACGGAGCGCGCGCCCGACCGCCGCGTCAGACCGGACAGAGAGCCGCCGCGCCGTCCGCTTGCGAGAGATAACGGGGCGGTCGCACAGCCCGCCGCGCCAGCCGAAACGGACGTACCGAAAGAGGAAAGCCGCGCCGATAGGATAAGGCGCGAGCGTCAGGAACGAATAAAAAACTTGAGAAAGTAGGCATATCTTGAAAGAAAAACGCACATATTCATTGACGGCAAAAGAGCGCAAGCAAAAACGCGCGCAAGCCGAAAATCGGAATAAACCCGAAAGTACCGAGGCGGACGCCGAGGCGCAAATGATAACGCAGCAGACGCAAGTCAAGCGTTCCGCCGCGTTCATAGGCGGCTTATCCGCGGCGGCGGCAGTTATTTTGCTTGTTGCGATACTCACGCCCGTAATCGCATTCTTGGTTAATCCTTATCGCGGTTACGACGACGTTATCGCGCGGTTCAATCTGTCCAACGGCATGACGCTCGAATACGTTATAGACGAGGAACACTACAACGCCGCCGCGACGAATTTTATTTTTCTCGCTAAAAACAAGTTCTTCGATAACACAGTATTTTTCGACGCGCAAAACGGCTGGCTGCGTTTCGGCGGATACGAAGAACAGCCGTCGCTGTCGTCGTGGTCGTCTACCGATTACACGCGCACGCACCATAAAGCGCGAAACAAGGAATACGTCGAGGCGTTCGACGCATTGCCCAATGATAGGTTCAAAGATACGATGAACAAGTTCGGTTATCGCTTGCGCGCCGATACGGACGGAACAAACAAAGAAATGCTCAACCGCGCCGGTATGCTCGCGTTTTTGTACAGCGACACGTCTACCGAATTTCAATTTTCATACAGAGAACAGCCCATAAACGATATTCGTTCGGTGGACGGTACAAATACCACGCTGTCGCCCACGCTCGTAGGCTATCCGTTCGGCGACGATACGAAAGAGACCATTGACAAGCTCGCCGAGATAGCGAGCGACGCAGAGGACAACACGAGCATAACGAGCGGGTATCTGTGGAAACCGCCGACCAAAAACGGAAATATTTATATCAACAGCGTGCGAGTGTATAATCTCGATAAATCCAAGTGGAAGAACTTCGATTTTATCGAGTATATAAACAGAAAGGACGATAAAACAGGAAACACTTTGCTCAATTATTGGACGGGTCTCGTATAAGACCCAAATAAAAAAAGATAAATATTAGTTGCTTTACAAACTGCCGTCGCGAAATCAGCGGCGGTTTTTGTTTGCGGCAATGAATGATTACGCGCTTTTCGGTCGATAATTACGGTATGATCATAGGGCTTGTATTATTGGCGATAGTTGCGTTGCTGTTGCTTTTCGGGGTGGCGGGGCGCGTGTTCAAAAGCTTCGGTGTTTCGTACCCGTTCGCGTATTTAATGGTCGGAGCGCTTATCGGCTGCGCGTTTATACCGTCGTTTAAGCTCGGAAGCGCGATATTTTACGTGGGCGGGTTCGTTGTGCCCGTAGTGTTCGCCGCGGTTTTCTTTGTGCTTGCGGCGAGATACCGCGAGGCGTGGCGCGCGCTCGTGACATCGTTTGCGACCGCCGCGCTGTATATTGCCGTTCGGTTGTTGATAGAGCCGATAACGAGCGAACTCGTAACGAGCATAACGCTCGGGTTTTTGTGCGGCGCGGGCGCATACTTGCTCGGCAAAACGAAAGTGAGCGCGCTCACGTCGGTATTTTGCGGGTTCGCGCTCGGCGAAGTTATATCGTCGGCGGTGCGCGTTTATGCGGGCGAGGTGATGCGGTTGGGTGCGAAATCCGTATTCGACGCTTTGATAATAGCCGCCGTATTTTCGGTTTTGCTGTACGAACTCGTTGCGGCGATAAAGCGTGCGACAGTGCGTCGCCACGGCAGAACGGCGTGCGAAAACGCCGAAGCGAGCGAAGAGTTCGATCCCGATCGCGACTGCGATTGCGATCCCGACGAGTATAAAAAATATTTCGACGAGTAGAATGCGTCCTTTTGAAAAAATCAAACATTTATTATAGAAAGTACACGCAATTTACATCGCAGCGAAATCGAATTAAAGTTTTCTTGCTCGCTTCTTTCTGAAAAAGAAGTAGACAAAATCGTTTACTTTTGACCCGTTATGTGTTAAACTGTACAAGTATATAACTTCGGGTTATGTAGGAAAGTCGAAATGAAACCAACCGTTGCTATAGTCGGCAGACCGAATGTGGGCAAGTCGACGTTGATGAACAGAATAAGCGGCAGACGCGTCGCCATTGTGGACGATATGCCGGGCGTTACCCGCGATAGGCTTTACGCCGATTGCGAGTGGTGCGGAAAATCGTTCACACTTGTGGACACGGGCGGCATCGACGACGGTGACGACGATATTTCGCGTTCGGTAAAGCGTCAGGCGTTTGACGCAGTGGAGCTATGCGACGCTGTTGTTTTTGTGACCGATCTCAAGCAAGGCGTGCTTTCTGGCGATCGCGAGATCGCGGAGATCTTGCGCAAGAGCAAAAAGCCCGTAGTGCTCACCGTGAACAAATGCGACGCGGCGTCGCCCGAACTCGTTTATGATTTTTATTCGCTCGGACTCGGCGAGCCTATGCCCATATCCGCGGAGCACGGCAGAGGCGTCGGCGACGTGCTCGACGAAGTGTGCGCAAACTTTGCGGCAGTGACCGACGAAAATCCCGACGCGCTCAAAATAGCCATAGTAGGTAAGCCGAACGTCGGCAAATCCTCGCTCGTCAACAAGCTTGTCGGGTACGAACGCACTATAGTATCGGACGTTGCCGGTACTACGCGCGATGCTGTGGATACGCCTATCGAACTGTTCGGCAATGATTACATACTAATTGATACGGCGGGCATGCGCCGCAAACGCGACGTCGAACCCAATTCGATAGAACGGTATTCGGTCATTCGCACCATTTCCGCGATAAAGCGCGCGGACGTGGTTTTGATAATGCTCGACGCATCGTGCGCCGTGACCGAACAGGACGAAAAAATAGCGGGGCTTGTGCACGAAGAGGGCAAGCCGTCCGTGTTTGTGCTCAACAAGTGGGACGCAGTAGAAAAGGATGCGTACACACTCAACGACAAGACCGACGAGCTAAAGGAACGCTTTGCGTTTATGAGCTATTTTGCGAGCATAGCGGTGTCGGCAAAAACAGGACTTCGGCTCGAAAAATTGTTCGGCGAAGTGCGGCGCGTTTGGGAAAACGCCAACCGTCGCATACCCACGGGGTTATTGAACGAGATAGTCGGTCAAGCCGTGGCGATGACCGAACCGACCGCGAGAAAGGGCAGGCGCGCCAAAATACTGTATGCGTCGCAACCGAGCGTGTGTCCGCCGTTGTTCGTATTCAAGGTGAACGACGAAAAACTCGTGCATTTTTCGTACGAGCGTTATCTCGAAAACTCGTTGCGCAAAGCCGCCGATTTTTCGGGAACTCCCGTTCGGCTCAAGTTTGTCGGCAGATCGGAATGATGCGGAGGAAACCGAATTGACTCCCGTACAAAAGCAAATTTTAATAGGCGCGATAGTCGCGGTTTGCTCGTATTTGATCGGCAATATAAATAATGCCGTTATCATAAGCAAGCTGAAAGGCAAGGACATTCGCAAATCGGGCAGCGGCAACCCCGGCACTATGAACATGCTCCGTACGTTCGGTATAGGCATAGGCTTGTTCAATCTCGCTTTGGACGTTGCCAAAGGCGTAGCGCCGTGTATTCTCGGTTGGCTGTTTATGGGCGTCGACGAGTTTTGTGCGCTCGGCGCGGATAGGCTCGGTTTGTATATAGCCGGACTTTGCGTAACGCTCGGACACGTGTTTCCGGCGGTCATGAAGTTCAAGGGCGGCAAAGGCGTAGCCACCATACTCGGCGTGTGCATAACCATGCAGCCGCTGTGGACGGTCGGATTTTTTCTCGCGGGCGTGGTGTTTTTGATCGTTGCCAAGGTCGGCTCGCTCACATCGTTTATCATGATGTGCGCGTCGCTCACCGTCGAAGGCGAGTGCGCCGCTGCGAGCGGTTCTGCCGCGATCGCGAAAACGGTATTATTGTTCGCACTGTTCGTGCTTACTCTGTTTGCGCACAGAAGCAATCTCGTAAAGCTGTTTTCGGGCAAAGAGCGTCAAGTGGTGCTGTTTAAGCCCAAACATCCTAAGCCTTACGTATATGACGATACGGCGTCTTTTTCGGTAGACATAGCCGAATAGCAAACGATACAAAAAAAGAAATTATCGGAGGATATAATGAGCGATATTAAAAAACGCGCGGAGCGCAACGGCAAGATCAGGCGTACCATGTCGCAGATCGATCAAACCATCGCCAAGCTCGAGCGTATGAAAACAGAGTACATACAGTCCGCGAACGAGGCAAAGTCTCGCGGCGAACTTGCGTCGTACAATCTTTGCAAGAGCGGTATCAACGCCACGATAACGCAGATACGCAGAGCCAAGGAGATGAAACTCAATCTCGATATTACCGCGGAATTGCAGCGCATGGGCGACAGCAACGCCGATTTTTTGAGCAGTATGTCCATGATAGCCAAGCGCATAAGCAAGATCAACCGTAAGTCGAATTTCGTAAAACTGCAAAAGGAGATCGACATAGCGCTTACGGGCGTCGAGCAGGCGCAGGCGGGGCTTGACGGGTTTTTGAAAAACACCGACGCGGCGTTTGCGGCTATTTCGCAAGCGCCGGGCGCGCTCAACGACAATCAGCTCGAGGAGCTTATCAACGGACACGTCACCGAACGCGATCTTATGATGGACGATCAGATAAAAGAGTTACAGGATAAACTCAACGGCGGAAAGAAATCGGCGGAAACGCAAGAGACGGAGCGCATGCGCGAGGGCGGAGCGAGCGCGCCGAAAGCGAACGAAACGGACGCAAAACCCGCTATAGCCAAGCCCGTGCCCGCGCCGAGCGGCGCGTTCGATTTCGGCGCGGGTAAATCCAAACCCATGCCAGCAAGCGTCAAAAATCTCATATCGGACATAACGCTCGGCGATATTGAAAAGCCGTGCGTGTTTATACGTCAAACCAACGGCGATTCGGTCGGCATAGAGTTTTCGGAATTTCCGCATATAATAATCACGGGCGTGCCGAACGCCATGCAGGACAGGATCGTGTGCGCGCTTGCCTCGTCGTTCTCCGCGGCGCGGCTGCGGTTCGTGCTTGCCGACTTCGGGTCGGGAAGACTGTGCAATTACGACGGCATGACGCAG
Source organism: uncultured Christensenellaceae bacterium (assembly GCA_910587805.1). Lineage (GTDB taxonomy): Bacteria > Bacillota > Clostridia > Christensenellales > Pumilibacteraceae > Anaerocaecibacter. The sequence goes on from CAJUNM010000009.1 coordinate 60,885, forward strand.
CTTGCCGCAAACACTATAGCGGACGCCGACGAGTTCGCGCCGATGCTTTCGGAGCTTAAAGCGGAAGCCTTGCGCAGATACGATCTGTTTACGGCGTCGGGCGTAAACAATATAAACGAATATATCGCGGCGGGCGGAAAAATGCCG
>CAJUNM010000009.1:61041-62689 GCA_910587805.1 uncultured Christensenellaceae bacterium
ATATCGTTTTGGTAATAAACGAGTTCGGCGAGGTCGCGAACGATATGCGTACCGAAAACGAGCTTTTGCGCATAGCTAAGAGTTCGGGCGCGGTCGGAATATATACGGTACTCTATACGGGCGACGCGAACGCAATATCGTCGGACTTCGACGGTATAGGCGCGGCGCGTATCGATTTTGCTTCGGGCGACGAATTCACTATGAACGGGTCGGGCAAGTATGCCGAACCCGAGTTTGACGAGAGACTCAAAGCGGCGATAATCGCCGCGCAAAGCGGAGGTGTGCTGTGATAGGCGATAAAAAACGTATTCAAGAGCAAATGCTCATAAATCAAGCTATTTCGTCGATAAAGATACAGCTCAACGATTTGGAAAACAGCCGCAAAAAGTATATCGAGGCGGCGGCTATCGCCAAAGCCGACGGCATTGCGAGCCAATACAATCTTGCTAAAAACGCGATACGCGTTGTGATAGAGCAAAAGGCGATAGTCAATCAAATGCTGCTCAATCTTCAGATGTCCGCGCAGATCAAGGACGTTTCCGAAATGACCAAATCGTTTGCCGACGGCATGAAAATCTTGAGCGGAGCCATAACCGAGACAAACGGGTCGATGAACTTTGAAAAGGCGACCGACAGAATAAACAAAGCCATGGTCTCCACACAGATCAAGCAGGCTGAGGCGGATGCGTTTATGGAAGCTACCGAAGCCGGTTTTGCGTCCATTGCATACAATACGAACAGCGCAAGCGGCGACGATATAGACAACATGATCAACGAGCAAAGCAAAGTGGATTTCGGCGAGGTTGACGACGAGATAGCCGCGCTCGAAAAGAAACTCAAATCGGGCGGTAAAGCATAATGTCGGACGAGAACGCGTTTTTGGCGGCGTATACGCGCGCGAACGAAGCGCTCGAAAAAGGCGATACTGCGACTGCGCGGAAATTTTTTCTCGTAGCGGCAAGGCTCGCCGACGAACAGGCGGCTACGGGCGCGCGGGAGCTTTCCGAAAAGCGGCGCGAACGCGCAAAGCGTTTGTACGACATAGCCGATTCGCTCGCGCCCGCGAAAAAGCAGGCAAACAAGAGCGCGGGCAAAACCGACGCCGACGGTGCGCGCGGCGATGCCGATGCAGACGAGTTTTTCAAGCCCGCCGACCCGAATGAAAAAATATCGTTCGACGATATAATCGGGCTTGCGGACGCAAAAGCGGCGATACACAGAATATTGATAGACCCTCTCAAAAGCCCCGAGATATACGGACGGTACGGGATAAAGGCGGGCGGATTCATACTGCTCGAAGGTCCGCCGGGTACGGGCAAGACAACGTTTGCAAAGGCGGCGGCGAGCGAACTCGAAGTGCCGTTTGCGGAGATCGACAGCAACTCGCTCATAAATTCGTATATAGGCGAGACGGGAAAGAACATAGATAAACTGTTCTCGAGCGCGCGGACTTACGCGAAAAACTGCGGCAAACCCGTAGTTATGTTTCTCGACGAGATAGACTGTCTCGCGCAGCGCCGCGGCGGCGAAAACAAAACCGCAGCCGAAGCGGTGCCGACGCTCATAAAACAGATGGACGGATTTTCCACTTCGTCCGAGAACATAGTTATCATTGCCGCTACCAATATAAAAGACGTGCTCGATCCCG
>CAJUNM010000010.1 GCA_910587805.1 uncultured Christensenellaceae bacterium
AGCGCGGCGCGGGCATGGGCGGCGGCAACGACGAGCGCGAGCAAACGCTCAACCAATTGCTCGTCGCTATGGACGGTTTCGAGTCCGACGAACATATCATCGTAATGGCGGCTACCAACCGTTCCGACGTTCTCGACCCCGCGCTCATGCGTCCGGGCAGATTCGACAGGCAGGTATACGTCAATCTTCCCGACGTTCGCGGCAGAGAGGCGATACTCAAAGTTCACGCGCGCAACAAACCTCTCGCGCCGGATGTAGACTTTAAGCGCATAGCGCAGATAACGATCGGGTTCTCGGGCGCGGACCTCGAAAACATGCTTAACGAGTCGGCAATACTCGCCGCGCGCGATAACCGCACGCGCATTTCCATGGACGATATATTCGAGGCTATCGACAAAGTGGAAATGGGTCCGCCCAAAAAATCTCGGCACGTTACGCCGTTCGATCAGCGCATCACAGCTTATCACGAGGCGGGGCACGCTATCGTCTCGTGCAAGACAAAAGGCTGCGATCCCGTTCAAGAAGTCACTATCATTCCGCGCGGCAATGCGGGCGGCTTTACGATGTACCGTCCCGAAAACGACGGCAACTTCAATACCGTGAGCAAGCTTACGGGCAAGTTGGCGAGCTTGATGGGCGGCAGAGCCGCGGAAGAAATAATAATCGGCGACTACACCATGGGTGCGGTGGGCGATATTCAGCAAGCGACCAACATCGCGCGCAAAATGGTCACTGAATTCGGTATGTCGAGCTTGGTCGGCACGGTCAATTACGGCGGCGGGCAAGAGGTGTTCCTCGGCAGGGATTACCAGACCCAACATTCGTATTCGGAAACTGTCGCCACGCAGATCGATGCGGAGATCAAGCGCTTTATAGACGAAGGGCATCAAACCGCCGTTAAGGTGCTTACGGAAAACCGTAAGATTTTGGATACGATGGCGCGCGTGCTCATAGAGTGCGAAACGATCTACAGCGAAGAAGTCGAAATGATAATAAACGGCGCATCGCCCGACGAGGTGAAAGCGGCGCTCGGCGAGCGGCTCAAAAACAAAGCGGAGCGAAAAGTCGAAATGGAAAAAGCGCCCGTGCAAAAGCTGTCGGATATGGACGTTATAAAGCGTCCCGAAACAAACGCCGCACCGCCGCGCACCGACGATCGAGCAAAAACCGATGCGGTCGAAAATGCGGCAGAAAAACCCGATGATGTCGACAAACCGACGGATGCATCGGATATAACGGGAACGACGAACATCGATAACACGGTCGGCAAGGCGGCTGCGCCGCGCAAAAAGCCGATCAAGCGCGTCGACGACAAAGACGACGATAAAAAAAGTAAATAATTCGGACGGAAGAATATCATGGCAAAATCAAACAAAAGTTCAAACAGCGTAACGGTAACAAATACTGCGTCGAGACGCGCCGCGAACATCGTAATGTTCGTGGTCATAGGTCTTGCCGCGCTCATCCTGATAGCGGTCGCGGCGCTTTCCGCGGTGCGTATCGATCCCATCGAAAAGATCGGTAAGCCCGCGCGTTACGATTTCTATGATGCCGGCGGAGAAAGTTCTACGATTTCCGTGAGCGGCGACGATGCGAGCGCGTTGCGCGTTGCGCTCGACAAAATGGACTTTTCCATCATGAGCGCGATACTGCAAGGGCATTGGGATTATTCGTATAATTTCATGCGCGACGCGGAAGGAGAAAAGGACGAAATCCTCGGCGCTCAGGCGTTTTTGAAAACCCCGGGTGAAAACGAGTACATGGTCGAATTCGTGTACGACGACGTCAAGAACGATCGCGGCACGCTCGATATGTCAACGGCGCAGTCAATAGAAGTCGACGGCGAGACGGTCTACTTCGACAGACTTAAGGTAATTATCGGCAACACCGACGGCAAGATCGGAACGATCACCATGTGGCCGTATATCGATGCGCGCACCGTCAACACCTCGACCGACGATGAGTTTTCGGCGGTTACGTACTATGTGACGGGCATCACCGTAAGAGCGGACACCACGGAAACATACGCGGCGCTCGCGCAATACGCAAACGGTTTCAAGCGTCCGTAGTTAGGCGCACTTATACAAAATCACCGCGTAAGCGGTTTTTTTGTTTACGGTTTATCGGAACCGAAATAATTTTTGCCGCGGCTCGAACGCGTCGCGCAATTAGGGAGCAGGCATGGAGTACATAGACGAAATAGGAATGATATCGCCCGAGGGAAGACCGCTCGGGATAAAAACGGCGTTGACGACGTTCAGCAGACACTTGTTCGACGAGCTGGTTTCGCGTACGGGCGCAAAACGCCTTTGCACGCTTGCCGGCGCGATAGAAGTGGAGCTGTACACTTTTACGGAACACGGGAGTACGTACGGCGTGTATATGAGTCCCGTGGGCGCGCCCGCGGCGGTGTGCGCGCTCGAGCAGGTAGGCGCGTGCGGAGTGGAACGGTTTGTAGCGTTCGGTATCTGCGGCGCGCTTACCGACGTTTCGGTGCGCAGTATCGTCGTGCCGACGCGTTCTTTGCGCGACGAGGGCACGAGCAAAAGCTACGCCGCCCCGAGCGAGTTTATCGAACTCGAAAATGCGGAATACGTAAGAACGAAACTGACGTCTTACGGCATAGACTGCGCCGTCGGCGGTTGCTGGACTACGGACGCGTTCTACCGCGAAACGCGCAGCGCGGTCGATAACGCCGTGGCGCGCGGGTGTATAGCGGTGGATATGGAGAGCGCGGCATTGCAAGCGGCGTGCGATTATCGCGGCAAGGAGTTTTACACGTTTTTTATAACCGCGGACAGTCTTGCCGGCGATAAATGGGAACCGAATTATATCCTCGATCCCACGGCTACCGATGCGGAATCGGCGATCGTTGCGGCGGCGGTAAGGCTTGCCGAGGAGTTTTGATATGAACGTGATACAGACCGTAAAAGAACTGTTCGAGCCGACTTTCGAGGCGATAGGCGACAGCGAATTAAAATACGAACTGAAACGCGAGCTTTTATATAATCTTTACTGCTTTGCGTGCGCGGTGTATCCCGGGTACGTGGCTGCGCCGTGCAATACGCTTTTCGAGTACGGCTGCTGCTTTTTGATCGAACCGGAGCGTCATCCCGATTACGATAAAAACGATCCCGAATTTACGCGTACTGCGGCGAGTTCGGACGTTTTGAGCGGCGGCGGCAGGTGGTATTCGCGTCGCGGCAAGGACTTTATAAAATACGATTTCGGCTCGGCGCTGTTCGAGCGCATGCTCAATGCGGGCGTGATCCCGCCGCAGGACAGAGCGCCTATAGCGGCGCTGTCGCTGTATAAGGCGGTGTACCTGTGCGCCAATATGTTCAAGAAATTGCGCCCGTTGTGGTACACTTATTATTTTTATCTCGACGCGACCAACGAAGAACCGGATGAGGAATACGACGGTAAATTGTGGGAGCTGTTGCACACCGAGCCTGTGTATCGCGACGCTATGTATGTCAAAGGCTCTATGCTCATAGGCGACGAGGCAGAGCTGGGCGCGGGCAAGCTGTGCGATTTTTACATGCCGTTCATTCAATACCGCAGAACTCATATATTCGACATGTTCGAGCAAAAAATGCAGAGCGACGTGGACTTCGTTGCCGAATACTCGGGCGAAATGCTCAAGCTATACCCCGAAAATACGAGCTTAATGAATTGGAACGCTGCGGCGCGTTCGGAGACCGTCGCGCGCGACCGCGACGAAAAGGCGCTTGCCGAACTGATAATAGACTTGCGCGACTATACAACGCACGCAAGTTCGCCCGTGCTCGATAAATACTTAAAGCTCGCCGAGCTGATGCAAAAACAACTGAAATCGGGCGGACAATAAACTTGTTTGACAAAAATTAAAATATGTGATAGTATTGTGCTGTAAAAAATTCGGAGGAAGGAATTCTCATGAAAAGAAAAATAACGTCTGTTGTATGCGCGGCGGCTTTGGCTGTTTGCGCTGTCGGGTTCGTCGCTTGCGACAAAGAAACGCCGCATGAGCACTCTTTCTCGTCGGGTTGGACGAGCGACGCTACGCATCATTGGCATACAGCAACCTGCGAGCATACCGACGAGCAGGGCGATAAAGCGTTACATATTTTCGACGGCGATAAATGTATCGTTTGCAAATACGAAGAAACGGAACTACCCGTCGAACCCGAACACGACAGTCATACGTTCGTAAATTATGTGTACAATAACGACGCTACGTGCGAAGCGGACGGTACGGAAACAGCCAAATGCACGGGCTGTGACGAAACCGATACGCGCACTAAAGTCGGTTCGCGTACCGATCATATATATGTGAATTATCAATGCAAGTTTTGCGAGACGCTCGATCCGAACGCGCCTATCGCTCAAGGCTTGACTTTCGGCGAGGTGATCGGCGAGAACACGGAAGTAATCGGTTACGAAGTGACCGATTATTCGGCGGACGTAGCCGATCTTATTATCATTCCGTCGGAATACGACGGAAAACCCGTTGTCGGCATTGCGGGATGCGCGTTTGACGATAAAGATATTCGTACGGTAGTCATACCGAATACCGTGGAGTATATCGGCATAACGGCTTTTCGTTTTTCGGGATTGACGAGCGTACGTATTCCGCACAGTGTAAAATCAATAGGCGTCGGCGCGTTTATGAGCTGTACGGGGTTGACGAGCATAGTCGTTCCCGATTCGGTTGAAGAGATCGGCGAGGGCGCGTTTGCTTGCGGAAATTACGGTGTGAGCAGTGTATTGACGAGCTTGTCGGTAGAGGAAGGAAACGCGAGGTACGCAGGGATCGGCAATTGCATTGTCGATACGCAAACGAAAACTTTGGTAGGCGCGTGCGGAACAAGCGTGTTGCCGACAGACGGCAGCATAGAGAAGATCGGCGCATATACGTTTATGTATTGCGACAAACTTACGCAAATAACGATACCGAACGGCGTTACGGAGATTGACGGATCGGCATTCTGCGGTTGCGAAAATCTTTCGATCGTATATATTCCGAAGACTGTCGCAGCAATCGCCGACAGTGCGTTCATGCAATGCGAAAAACTTGTCGTAGAGTATGCGGGCACGATAGAAGAATGGCACGCCATACGCAAGATCGTAGTCGAAGATACACGCGAAGAACACAAGGTAAAATGCACAAACGGCGAAACTACGTTTTTTGAAAATAATCCGAACGAATAATAAAAAATCCCGAGAGCATAAGCGAAACTTAATATTATTGTACGCACGCGAGTTCGCCCATGCTCTATAAGCAAAAACGAAGATAAAAACAAACGGAGAAACACCTCTGATTTTGTTCCGTGCGTTAAAACGAAATAAAATTCATAAGTTCGATAATACGATAATTAAATAAGATTTGCGTACAAACGGACTAAATTATCGGTTGAGTACGCGTACGACTGCGGGTTGTAAGTAATTTTTTTGTTGTGCTTGCATTGCCGTATTTTGCGCATGAAAATTGCGGATTTTTGTGGAAATGTGTAAGAAAAAGTACGATTAAGGGTAAATACTACTATAAATCGAGGAAATTCAAATAACGGTTGAGTTGGAAATATTGCATGCCGGCGTTGCAAATGGTATAATGAGTGTACAAACAACTCGACGTGAGGAATGAAATGAATGTCGCAAACAAAATCGTAAAATTAAGAAAAGCCAAAGGTATGACGCAGAGCGATCTCGGCAAGGAACTAAACGTGACTTACCAAGCCGTGTCGAAGTGGGAACGCGACGAATCGCAGCCCGATTTCGATACCATATGCAAAATAGCAAAGATATTCGGAGTGCCCATATCGTATTTTGAAAACGACGGGTGCGATACCGACGAAGCGGCAGCCGCGGACGGAGCATGCGGCGTTGCGACCGAACGAGACGAACAATCATGCGCCGATGAAAAAGCCGATATGTTGGGAGTTTGCACAGCGTGCGGCAGGATATTGAGAGACGGCGATCAAGACGGTACGGACGGGAAACTGCTTTGTAAGGCGTGTGCGGCGCAAGCGCGCGCAAAAGCCGAAAAAGCTCGGCTCGAGGAAGAACGGGTAAAGGCGGATAAAATAAAAAAGCAAGCCGCGGCGGAAGCGAACATGCGAGCAAAGTTCACAAAGCGCGTAGCGCTTGCGTGCGCGATAGGCGGACTTATCGCGCTGGGATCGCTTATTACCTTTGTAATAGGCGCGGTGTACGACGACGGAACAGTGGGCGTTACGATGTCGGTGTGTATGTGTATATTCGTGCCGATCATGGTATTCACTTGGGTATTTCAGTTATTTTGGGACGGCGTTGCGCGTTCAGTAACTTGTTGGGGCATGCAAGTGATCAAGCTGCCCGGGATAATATTTTCCGCCGACTTGGACGGACTGATATTCTTGATAGTAATGAAGATATTGTTAACGGCGCTGTCTTGGATCATTTCGATTTTGCTGATATGCGCAACGTCGATACTCGGAATGATAGTGAGCGTTTTCACGTTCATTCAGTTATTGATCAAAATACATAGGAAAGACGAAGATATTTTATAAGGAGAATATAAATGAAAAGTAAAGCTCTTTTATCGGTACTTTGTACCGTCGCGGCGTGTTTTGTCGCCGCATTCGTGTTTTCGGCATGCGGGGATAAGCCCGACAACGAAGGTCCTAACGCGCTCGAGATCGAAGGCGTTACGTTCGAGTCGGCAACGTACGATTACGACGGCGCGGAAAAAGTATTGCAAGTGACGGGCGAGATACCGCAAGGCGTGACCGTCGAGTATGACGGCAACAAAGGTACAAACGCAGGCGTATACAACGCTACGGCTACGCTTTCCGGCTCGGGGTACAAAACGAAGCGGCTTTCCGCGACGCTCACTATCGAAAAGCTCGATTACGACATGTCGGGCGTGCATTGGCAATACGTCGAGTACACTTTCGACGGCGACGAAAAGAGCGTTGCGCTTATCGGAGATTTTCCGCAGGGCGTGTCCGTAAAAAAGTATAACGATGCGGCGGCAATCGATGCGGGAGATTATACGGCTACCGCTATATTCGATTACGACACCGTAAACCACAATGCGCCCGTCGTATCGCCGTTGGATTGGTCGATAGCAAAAGCGCGGATAACGGGCGTGGAGCTTGTAGGCGCAACCGTCGAATACGATTCCAAACCGCATTCTCTACGTATAACGGGCAATCTGCATTCGTCGGTAAACGTAGTATACTATTACGACGGCGTTATTGCCGAAAGCGTGACCGAAGTCGGGCGGCACGAAGTGAAATGCGTGCTTTCGGGAAAGAACCACGTAACAGAGGAACTGAATGCGGTATTGACGATAAAGGCTACCGAGGAACTGCTGTTTTGCGCAGCGCTCGACGGCACGGTTTGTTTTCAAAATTCGCTTGACGGCAATAAGCTTTACAAGTCGACGGCAACGGGCGTGAAAAAGATAAGCAACGATACGCCAGATTCGTTCGTGAGCTTTGCGTCGACTTTGTACTATTTCGATAGAAGCGTGTGGACTAAATCTATAAAAAGCTATGACGGCAATTCAACGAATACGCTTTATTCTCAGTCGGGCGAATATATCGCAACCGACGGAAGCTACATATATTATGCTGTGAACTCCTTGTTCGATAAATCCGGCAACGGGATATACAGACTGCCCGTAACGCCGACTGACGACGCCGAGCCGCAACGGCTTGCCGCATGCGAGGCGAAATATCTCGTTTATTGCAACGGATACATTTACTATTCCGCGTCGTCGGATAAAAGTTATTTATACCGCGTTGCGACGGGCGGCGGAACGCCGGAACGTATAATGGAAGAGTCTGTGTCCGATCTGATCGCCGATCAAACTGCGGTATACTTCAACGCCGCAAAACAGATCGCAGGCGTAATAGACATAGCCAAAGCCGTGTATAAATACGATACGGTAAAGTCGGTTGCCGTAAAACTCACTACTGATGCAGGCAAGTATCTCGTCAAGCTCGGCGGATATATTTATTACGTAAATAACGATAAGCTAACGTCGGCTGTTTTCGGCGACGGTATTTACAGAGTGTCGGCAGATCTGACCGCCGATAGTTCTTTGCCGGGTGAGAAAGTACTGTCCGCAGATAATAACGGGTATTGTTCGCTATCTGCCGACGGATCTAATCTATACTATTACAAGCTTAACGACAAGCATTTATACAAGTATTCGGTGAGCGGAAAGACCGAAACCGATGTTATGGCGGGATTTGTGCCGCCCGAAGAAACAACGATACCGATCGGGTTCTCCAATCTTACTGCGCACAACGGCGAGATCTATTATACCAACCCTAACGATTCGAGCGCGCTTTACAAGTACGATCCGAATACGGGCAACACGTTGCGCGTGATCTCGTCGGGAGTATCGGGATTTTATTTCGACGGCGATTATATGTACTATAACACTTTCGTAGTTACGAACTATGCGTTTTGGCGTATTAACTTGAAGACCAACGTCGTCGAAAAGCTTTCGTCAAAGAGATACGAAAATCTCAAGTTTGTTGACGGTACGGTTTACGGTGTCAATTACGGATTGAGTAAGAATATAATTTGCTCGTTCGATGCGGACATGAGCGAAGTGAACGAGATTTACTCTGATAAACCCGCCAACATAGTAGGGTTTGAGAAGATCGGCAATGATTTTTATTTTATCATGAACCCTAAAATCGGCTATCAATATATCTATAAGTATGATGCTGTTACGGGTACGGCGTCGGACTTAAACGGAATAAAAGCAAAGAACCTTGCGTACTTCGGGAACAGACTGTATTATTACGCAAGCGACGATAATCTCAAATCGTGCGATCTCGACGGCGGCGACATAAGAGTGCACAGTGAAAACGTGTCGATAAACTATATGCGCATAATCGGGAATAAGCTTTATTTTTCGTCGGAGAGTAAGACCAAAGGTTTGTTTGTGCTCGATACCGCGAGCGGCGCGGTAGATCGTATAGATTCCGTGCCTGCCAACGGCGTTGACGAAATAAACGGTAAACTATATTGGCTGAGATCGGTTGTGACTTATGCCGCGGCGCAGCCGGTTCAGTCGAGTGATTACGACTGCCGACTTTATTGTTACGACGGATACACCGTGAAAAAAGTCGCATAGTGCGCAAAAAGATCCCGAGAGCTTATGCTCTCGGGATCTTTTGTCGAATCATATTTATTTTTTAATGAACGTAAGGCATTCCGCAACGCCGTTCTCGGCGGTGGAAACGGTTATGCCGTTGGCAATGCACTTGCATGAGCGATTGAATAGGCAATCCGCGTTGCATGCCACGCATGTGTCGACGGAATTGTTGGGCTTGCTGAATTCGGCGGCGGCTTCGATGTCGGCGTCGCCCTCGGCTTTTTCGTAAGTCGTGCAGCAAGTGCCTTGCGACACCGCGATATCCTTGGCACAGCAGCAGTATCCGAAATTGTGCTTGCAGTCTTTCTGTCCGCATTTGAGATCGTACATGGTATTAGTCTCCTTGAAATTATTGCGAGTGGCTTGCCGATGCTCTGAAAACTTATCTGTTTCCGGCGGTCACTCTTGGGTTTATATATAGTATCGCCCATGTACGGTAAAATATTCGCGGCTCGCGCTTTTCCCGTTCTTTCGACGGTTATTGCGTTCGGCGCGCGGCGGAGCGGGGCGAACACGCGTTAAAATTCTTGACAAATCGGGCGATGTCGGGTATAATATTCTCGGAGTAACGGATATGAAAGTTATATTGACTAAGGATGTAAAGGCACAAGGAAAAACGGGCGACATTGTGGACGTGTCGGACGGCTACGCACGGAACTATCTGTTCCCGAACGGGCTTGCAAAGCCCGCAACGGCGACGGCGCTAAACAGTATCAAGCTCGCCAAAGAGGCTGAAGTCAGACGACGCAAAATAGAGCACGACGAGGCGGTGGAGCTTTGCAAAAAGCTTGCGGGCATGAGCGTTACGGTCAAGATAAAAACGGGCGCGAACGGCAAGCTGTTCGGCGCGCTCAACACCGCCGCAATATCCGACGCGCTCAAAGCTCAGGGCATAGATCTTGATAAAAAGAAGATAGTTCTCGCAGACCCCATAAAATCGCTCGGCACTTATACGGTCGCGATAAAGCCGTTCGCCGAGGTGAGCGGCAAGCTCAAAGTGAACGTGGTGGGAGAATAATCGGGAATTAAGAATTATTTAGCCGCGTACGCGGCATTAAAGTTGAGATTGCTAAAAAGCATTTGTAATTGTTCTGTTTATTCTTTTGTCATTCTGAGCCATCGGCGAAGAATCTCAACCTCATAATAACACTGAAAAAGCAAATCAATAAATAAAAATATAAATTCGACTTTTGTCGAGAGGAGATATGATCATGGCAGTTAAAGAACCGAGCAAGGCAGATACCAGAAAATTGCTCAACCGCAATCTTGCGCAGTTGCTCAAGGGCGGTGTCATTATGGACGTCACGGACGCCGAGCAAGCGCAGATCGCGCAAGCCGCAGGCGCGACGGCGGTCATGGCGCTCGAACGCGTGCCTGCGGATATTCGCAAAGAGGGCGGCGTTGCGCGCATGTCCGATCCCAAAATGATAGCGGAAATACAAAACGCCGTAACCATTCCCGTTATGGCTAAGGTGCGTATCGGACATTTCGTCGAAGCGCAGATACTCGAGGCGATCAAAGTCGATTACATAGACGAGAGCGAGGTGCTCACTCCCGCCGACGATATGTATCATATCGATAAAAACAAGTTCGCAACGCCGTTCGTGTGCGGCGCGCGCGATCTCGGCGAAGCGCTGCGACGTATAGCCGAAGGCGCGTCGATGATCCGCACCAAAGGCGAAGCGGGCACGGGCAACGTGGTCGAGGCGGTGCGGCACATGCGCAAAATGCGCTCGCAAATCGCCGAGGTCTCGGCTCTGCCTACCGAACAGCTCGCGACTTACGCCAAGGATATAGGCGCGCCGCTCGAGCTTGTGCGTTACGTTGCAAAGAATAAAGCGCTCCCCGTGGTCAACTTCGCGGCCGGCGGCGTTGCGACGCCCGCGGACGCCGCGCTCATGATGCAGCTCGGCGCGGACGGCGTATTCGTCGGCAGCGGTATATTCAAGTCCGCCGATCCCAAAGCGCGCGCGGAGGCTATAGTCAAAGCGGTGGCGCATTTCGGCGACCCCGTTATTCTCGCGGGCGTCAGTTACGGCTTGGGCGAGCCTATGCGCGGTATAGACGTGGAAAGCTTGCCGGATGATAAGCGGCTTGCCAAACGCGGTTGGTAATATTTAATTCAGAATTCAGAATAAAGGATAAATTTCGAGTTAAGCATTAAGGAGCAAACAATGACGGTAGGAGTTTTGGCTCTGCAAGGTTCGGTCAGCGAGCATGCAAAGCTCATAAGATCGGTAAACAAAAAAATAGACGTAGTGGAAGTTCGCACTATAGACGAGCTTGCCACCGTGGACGGGCTTATAATCCCGGGCGGCGAGAGCACAACGCTCCGCATACTCGTGGATAACGCCAATCTGTACACGCCCATAAAAGCGCGCGTCGAGGCTGGCATGCCCGTTTGGGGCACGTGCGCGGGATTGATACTGCTCGCCAATAATATAGAAGGCGAACGCCCGTATTTCGGATTGTTGGATGCGACGGTCAAACGCAATGCGTACGGCAGACAGATCGACAGCTTTGTCACCGAGGGCGATTTTGCGGATATGTATATTAACATGGTGTTCATTCGTGCGCCTAAAATAACCAAGGTCGGCGAAGACGTCGACGTTTTGTCGGAACTCGACGGCGCGCCCGTGGCGGTGCGGCAGGGCAATGTTTTGGCAACGGCGTTCCACCCCGAAATGACCAAGGATAACCGCGTGCACAGATATTTCTGCAATATGATAGAAAACAAGGTGTAAATGTTTCTCGCGGCGCACTGCAGATAAGAGGTGCACCGCGAGTTTTTTCTACATATAATATTTTACGCGAGGAAAAGCAATGGCAAAGACATCGAAAAAAACAATGATAATAGCGGAAGTGATATTCTTGGCGGTTGTTGCGGCGGTTCTTGCTGTGACGATGTTTTTTTGCGAACCGATAGAGCTTGCGCTCGGATTGAAGTACGAAAAGGCGGTGCGCGTGCCTACGGGCGACGCCGATGCGGATTATACGAACGCGCTGAAAGTGCATTTCGTGGACGTCGGGCAGGGCGATTGCACGCTTGTTCAGTTGCCGGACGGCAAAACCATGATAATCGACGGCGGCGAGAACAATGCGTCGGTCAAGAGCGCGATCGTAGAGTACGTGGCAGAAAATTTCGACGCGAGTTTTAAGTATTTCGATTATGCTATATTGACTCATCCGGACAGCGACCACTGCGGCAGTATGGACGACGTGCTCGCGGCGTATCCCGCGCGAGTGAGCTATCGCCCGAACGTCGAGGCGAACAAGGACGGATACGTCGATCCGGGCAAGTCGGAGCTTACGAGCGGCGCAAAGACAAAAGATACCGCTGCGTATAAAAATTGCATAGAAGCGATGTATAAAGCCAACGACGATTTCACGCCCGTAGTTCACGTGACAGACCCTGCGGACGAAAGCCAGACGATAACGGGCGGAGAGGGCGACGGCGCGTATACGTTCACGTTCTATTCTCCGCTGTCCGTAAAATACACCGATTGGAATAATTACTCGCCTATAATGATACTCGAGTATAAGGGGTTCAGGTTCGCGTTTTCGGGCGATGCGGAAAAGGAGAACGAAGCGGAATTCGTGAAGCGCGTTGCCGAGGCAAAGACGGACGGCATTGACGATAAGTACGACGTATTCACCGACGATTACACGGTGCACGTTATAAAAGCGGGGCATCACGGTTCGCGCACGTCTACTTCGCAAGCTTACATAGACGCTATTACCACGCCCGAAGGCTCGGCAGCGGCGTATTATATAATTTCCTGCGGCGCGGGCAACGATTACGGTCATCCGCATTCGGAGACTGTAGACAGACTGAAAAATATGGGCGTTCCCGACGAAAACGTTTTGCGCACCGACGAGGACGGCGATTTCATGCTGTCCGTGCGCAGCGATAACGGCGCGTTCAAGCTGTTTTGCAACGGGTTCAAGACCGAGTATGAGCTTGCGTATAAGACGGCGGGGAGCATCGAGCTTAAATGGGCGGTTGTCGCGTGGTGCGGCTATGCCGTGCTCGTCGTTATAACAGTAGTTCAAATGACGTTCACTGCGCTCGGCGGACGATCGAGCGGAGGCAGGCGCAGAAGGTGATCGTACGACGGCTCAAGGTAAAGGATTACCGCAATGCCCGAGAGCGCACGGTGGAGCTTAAGGACGGGCGCAATGCGTTTGTGGGCGCGAACGCGCGGGGAAAGACCAATCTTTTGGAAGCTATCTACTTTGCGGGTATAGGAAAATCGTTCCGTACGCCGCGCGATAAGGAGCTAATAAACCGAGATTGTTCGCGCGCGTTTATTACGGTGGAGACCGAACGCGATACGGGCAACGAAACAGTCAAGCTCGTGCTCGATCGCGCGGCGAATAAGCGCGTTGCGGTAAACGACGTTCCCATTTCGCGCATGAGCGAGCTTATGGGCGTTTGTCCCGTGGTGCTGTTTTGCCCCGAGGGTTTGAAGATCGTAAAGGAAGCGCCGGCAGACCGCAGGCGTTTTATGGATATTGCGCTCTGTCAGGTCTCGAAGACGTACTTTAATTTGTTGTCGCGATACGATAAGATATTGCAGAGCAGGAACAAATTACTCAAAAGCGGCGGAAGCCGCAATGCGCTTGCGCCTTGGGATATTCTCGCTGCGGATGCGGGCGCGGGCATAATTAAAAGCCGCAGAGGTTATATTTCAAGGCTTGCCGTGCACGCGCAAAGCTTGCACGAATATCTTTCGGGCGGGGAAAAGCTCGAGCTTGAGTACGAGGGCGTGAGCGGCGAGTCCGTAGACGAGATAAAATCGGCGTTGCTCGCAAAATACGAATCCGATTACGATAACGACGTGCGTCAAAAGTTTACGCACACGGGTCCGCACCGCGACGATATAAAACTCTCTGTGGACGGCACGGACGTGCGCTCGTTCGGCTCTCAAGGTCAGCAGCGCACCGTAGCATTGAGCCTTAAGCTTGCGGAAATGAAACTTTTGACCGATACGCTCGGGACAAGCCCCGTTTTGCTGCTCGACGACGTGTTCAGCGAACTCGATTGCAAGCGCCGCAAAAAACTGTTGGCTGTGCTCGACGGATTCCAAACGGTGATAACGTCTACCGACGCCGACTTCGACGGGTTCGACGTAAACGTGATAAATATTTGATAATTTGATAAAAGGCAGAATTTCTATCGGCGCATATTGCTTTTATCTCGATAAATAATTGCAAAAGTTAAGATAGTTTTGTCATTCCGAATGCGCGAAGCGACGTGAAGAATCTCAATTATAAAAAATATGCGGTGTTTTCTGCGTCCCCAAAAATACCGCATTATTGAAAATATACCGCGTTTTTCACGATCTTATAAACAAAACAATGCCCCGACGTAAATTACGTCGAGGCATTGTTTTTAATTCAGTCTGTCGTTTTTGCCTTCGATCAAGCAGAGTTGAGATTTGTTCTTGTCGAATAGCCGCGACGCGATACTTTCGCCGTATCGGGTCATGATGCTTTTTGCGTCGAGGTTGGTCGTGATAAGCGTATGCTTGCCGCGTATCCATCGCTCGTTTATAACGGTGTAAAGATATTCTTTCGTCACGTTTTTAAGCGTGTTTTCCGTGCCGAGGTCGTCTATAACGAGCAGGTCGCAGTCGAGCATGGGCGTAAACCCGTCGGTGTAGTCGGGTATGGAAAACTGCGTGTGATAGTCGAGCGCGCGCCGCACGAATCCGAACGCAGTCACGGTAACCGCCGACGCGCCGCGCTCCATAAACGCCGCGGCGACTGCGGAAGCGAGCACTGTCTTGCCGGAGCCGCTGCTGCCCGAAAGCAGCAGCGTGGGCTTGCCCGACGGGAAAGCGTCGATGTATTTTTCGGCGAGCTTGTACACGCCCGCGATAGCTTTCGGCGCGGTTTTCTTAACGGTTTCAAAATCCGCGTGCGGCAGCATGAGGTTGCCGTCGTTCGCGGCGATCGCCGAGTTTTTCACGCACTTGCAGTATTTGCCGCCGATCGTACCCGTATCGCCGCATAGCTTGCAGCGGGGCGAGGGTTCTACCGTTTCGCTGCCGATGCCGAGCCGTTTCATATTTTGCAATACTCGCTCGCGCGCTTTTTCGATCTCATTGGGTTCGCGCTTTGCGTTTTTTATCATTTCGGCTTGATATGCGACGAACGCTTTGTAAAGCGCGTCGTCGCGTGCGAGCGCGTCTTGCCAAATCAGCCTGCCTTCGTCGAGGTCGGCTCTGCGTCTGTCGCGCACCGCTCGCGCCGCTTTTTCGTATATATTCATGATCTGTAAAAATATCTCCCGATTGTAAAATGTTTTGAAAATTAGACTGCGCGTCAATTCGCATTATTCGGCTAAGCCTTCAAAATTACTCCTCGTCGGTGAATTTGGTGAACAGTGCGTTCAGCTCGTCTGCCGAGTAACGCTCCACTACCTCGCTGTTCGGCGCATCTTTTGTCGCCGCGATCGCCGCAGCAGAATTTATGCTTTTCGCAGCGTCTACGGTAGTCACGTTTTGCGCGCGCCATGCGGCGAGTATCGAATTGACATAGCTCAACGGCTTGCCGATAGAAAGGCTTGCCGCGTAGTCTATTACGTCGCGGCCGAATCCCCATTTATCCGTCCAAGTTTCGTAATATGAGCGGTAGCTCGGCTTGATCGCCCCCATGACCCCGATTGCGGTCATGACAGCTTGTATGTCGCCGTCGAATCGCGCGCCGAAGTCTATGCGCTCGCGCACCTTTTGCGCGGTGAGCGCGTTTGAGGCGAAAAAGTCACGCACCACGGCGTCGAGATCGGAAAGTGTCTTCAGTCCGTTTTTCATACTGAACTCGGCTATTGCGGTGAGCGCGTCGGGCGCGAAACCCATGCCGAGCCACGGTTTTACGTACAGCGCGATCTCCGAATCGACGTTTTCGTAAAACACGCCGAGCGCCTTGTTGATGTTTTTGGTAAGCTTGTACATGGCGAGCCGCTCTGTCTCGTAGTTTTGTATCTGCGCATACGAATTCAAGCCGAGTTCGCGGTAGGCGGTCAGTTTGGTATCGAGCGCCGCCGCGCCGCCGCGTTTGACGGTTTGAGCTACCTTGAGTATCACGTCGCGGTCGAACTTGTATTCGAGCGTCCATTTTTTGTACAGCCCGACCGATTCGTGATCGGGACGTTTGCCGCCCATTGCGCCGAGCACGGGGATAAGCTCGTTATAAAAAACGCCGTATTCCTCGAGACGGTTTTCTACGTCCGTGCACGTTCGGTATCCGTCTGCGGCGAGATTGCGCGCTACGGCGAGTATGTACGGACACGACACGTTGTCGCCTTTTATGTTTACGCAGTATTTTACAATGAGTACCATCGCTTGCCACTCAAGCCCCGTTTTTTCCATGAGCGAGTAGTATTCGTTGTATTCATTGGGCGCGATCTGCCGCGCCGCCACATACTGCTGCGCCAAGCGATTGAACTCGCGGTACTTGTCTACGTCGTATTTTTTTATTTTGGGACGCGCGGCGCGCAGCGATAAAAAAGTCACTTCGTCGCCCAATCTCGACATCAGACCTTGTTCCGTCCAATAATCGAACGCCGCGTCTACCGTAGCTATGTCGAGGTCGAGCCGCCGCGCGAGCCGCTCTATACTGTCGTCGGGATCGTTCTTTCTCGCAGCGAGCGAAAGCGCGTAAAGATAGACCTTTACGTAGTCTCCGTCCGCATACGGCATGTACTCGACTATGAACTTGGTTTCAACGGTCACCGAACCGTCGAGGCTCGCTTCCGACGAAAATTTGAACATGATTCTTCCTTTGGGTTTGTGCTTGTGCGCGTCGGTTTTATGCCGCCGCGTCGATATTTCGTGATTTTTTCAGTACGATAATACTTGAAAAATATCGCGATATGTACTATAATAACATGAACGGCGAAATTTTACAACCCTTTTTCGTAAATCGTTCAAGGAAACGGCAATGAAAATTTTACATACAGCCGATCTGCACCTCGGCAAAAGAATAAGCAAAGCGTCGCGGCTCGAAGAGCAGTGCGACGTTATACGCGAGCTTGCAAACCTTTGCGACGAGCAAAATATAGACGTCGTGCTCATAGCCGGCGATATTTTCGACACGTTCGTTCCGTCGAGCGAGGCGGAGCGCGTGTTTTACCGCGGTATGCTCACGCTCGCGGAGCGCGGCAGAGCGGTCATCGCGCTCGCGGGAAATCACGACGACGAGCGCAGGCTTTGCGCAGCCAAGCCGCTCGCCGATCTTCAGGGCATAGTGCTTGCGGGCGAGTTCGATTATTCCGCGCTCGGCGGGGAGGCGCTCACCGAGCCTGTTCCGCCCGCGTCGCTGTTCGAGGTGGCTGCGGCGTCCGATTATCTGCGGAAACAGCGTTTGAAGATAGTGGGGCATACGGGTGGCGTGACGGTGCTGAAAGACGGCGAACGCGTCAATATCGCGCTCGTGCCGTATCCTGCGGAGAGCAGACTTTCGCGTTGGTACGAACAAGATTATAACAAAACGTACGACGAGCGCGTCAAGGAAGCGCTTGCGCGCGCATGCGAGTTCTTCGACGACGGGTATAATATCCTGTGCACGCATTTGTTTTTGACCAAGAGCGAAGCCGATTCGCTCGGCGGGCTTGTGGCGTTGCCGGTGAGCGTATTGCCCGAATCCGCCGATTATATCGCGCTCGGGCACGTGCATAAGCGGCTCGTTATAAGCAAGTCGCCGCTCGCGGTATACAGCGGATCGCCTTTGCAGTACGCATACGACGAAGTGCGAGCCAAGTCCGTCACGGTGATTGACACTGCCAAACGTTCGGTCGAGAGCGTTCCGCTCGAAAGCGGGAAAAAGCTCACCGAAACCGACGCGGACAACTTCGACGAGTGTTTGCAAAAGCTCGATTTTTTCAAAGACGATTACGTGCGGCTCAAGTACGGCGGCGAGCCGCTCTCGCGCGACGAGACGGCGGCGATAAAATCTCATCCCGCGTTCAACGATCTTGTCGTAACGGCTACCGTCAGAGGCGCGGCGGAAACGGTTCGGCGCGCGCATCTCGGCGAGGGCGAGATATTCGATATGTACTACAAGAGCAGATACAACGAGACGCCGTCGGCGGAACTCAAGGCGGCGTTTATAGAACTCATGGAGGAGCTGAAAAGTGAAGCCCGTTAAGCTTGTCATCGAAGGCATAAATTCTTTTACCGACAGACAGGAACTCGATTTCGACGCGGTCGGGCGGAGCAATCTGTTTTGCATTTGCGGCAAGACGGGCGCGGGCAAAACAACGATATTCGACAGTATCATGTTCGCGCTGTACGGCACGAGCAATCGCGGCACGCTTGCCGATATGGTCAATCTGTCGCTCAACCGTGCGCGCGTGGAGTTCGAGTTTATCTCGGGTTCGGATCGTTATGCCGTAGAGCGCACGATTAAATGCAGGACGAAAAAAGACGCGGGCGGCGCGGCTAAAAACTTTGCCGCCAAACGCGATTCGATAACAGAGTGCATGCTGTATAAAAACGGCGAGCCGATCGCAAAGGGCGGCGACGCTACGGAAATGCTTGCCGGCGTGATAGGGCTTGATAAAGACGAGTTCAAAAACGTGTATTTGCTCGAGCAGGGCGAGTATGCCGAGTTTTTGAAAAAGACCCCGCAAAAGCAGACCGAAGCGATAGGCAAGATTTTTTCGCTTTTGCGCTATGACGAGGTGCACAAGCGCGCAAAGCTCAAGGCGGAGGAGTACCGCGTAAAGGTAGAATCGCTCGACGCGCGCATAGGCGATATAGGCGAGGACGCGCCCGAACTTTTGCGCGCGGCTGTTTCCGAACACGCATCGCTCAAAAAAACCGCGGCGTCGCTCAAAGCGTCGGCGGATAAAGCGCGGCAGGAAATCGACGAGCTGTCCAAAGCGCGCGACGGGTATTTGTCGTACATAGAAAAAGCGAACGCGCTCAAAAATCACATGGTTCGTTGCGACGATGCAAAAGCGGCGTTCGACAAAGCCGCCGAGGAACTTGCATCGTTCGACGCCGCAGAGTCGGAGCGCAACGTAAAGGACAAAACCGAACTCGACGGACTGAGAGACAAACAGAACAAACTCAACGAGCTGAACGCCTACGACGTTTCGCTGACGAAAGCCATAGCGGAGCTTGCGCAAAAAACCGAGACTGCGGCGACGTGTGCGGAGCAATCGGCGCGCGCCGCGGCGCGCGCGACCGAACTCGATAAAAACGCGGCAAAAGCAAAAGACGAATTTTTTTCGGCGATTGCGGCGTTTTCCGCGCGTGCCGACGGAGTTAAGCGTTCGGTTGCGCTCGATAGCGCGTGTTCGTATCTCGACGGCTCCGACAGAAAGATAGGAATGATAGCCGAATTGAAGCATGCGCTCGATACGGAATACAATTCTTTCAAGTCGGATAATGCGCGCCGCGCGGAGAATATCAAGCGCATTTCGGAATTAAAAAGCGCCGTCGATTCCGCCGCCGCGCGTATCGAGGCTTACGCAGTCGAAATAAAAGAAATAACCGCGCGCTGTTCCGCCGCAGCTGCGGCGGAAGACGAGTGCAAAGCGGCGCTTGTACGCGCGCAGACGGGTTCGCACGCCGCGGCTATCCGCGCGGAGCTTGGCGACGGCGACGTTTGCCCCGTGTGCGGCGGTGTGTATCACGGCGGGTACGAGTGCGGTGCGGACGTTGACAGATGCAAGTCGGAGCTTGAAAAAGCAACGGCGAAAAAGCTCGAAACGGACGGCGAAAAACAGCGC
The DNA here is from genome assembly GCA_910587805.1 of uncultured Christensenellaceae bacterium. Lineage (GTDB taxonomy): Bacteria > Bacillota > Clostridia > Christensenellales > Pumilibacteraceae > Anaerocaecibacter. Next base: position 19,887 of record CAJUNM010000010.1, read on the forward strand.
GCCGAACGCGCTTGCGAAAAGGTCAAGGGCGATCTCGAACGCGCCGCGGACGAACTCGAGCGCGTTTCCGCAGCCGTTGCCGATGCCGACGCGCGGCTTGAAAAGAGCGCGGTCACGGACGCGCACGGCGAGCTTGCCGCATTGCTCGATAATGCGCGCGCGCTCGGGGAACTGTATGCGGACGCCGTGAACAAAAAGCGCGACGGCGAGCCTGAAGCGGCGCGGTTAGCGGCGGAACTCGACGGCGCGGAAAGGTCAAAACGCGAGATAACCGCGCGTATCGAGGAACTTCGCGCAAAGCTCGGCGACGACGCGGGGAGCACTTCGAGCGCGCTTTGCGAAGTAAAGAACGGTATAACCGAGTTATCGGATAAAATATACGAGCGCGAGAAAAAACGCGCCGAGCTTGCAAAAGCTTGCGAGTTTGCGCGCGCGTCTTTAGCAGCGCTCCGAGAAACGCTCGAACAAGCGCGGCGCGATTGCCCCGTGGATATGCCCGAGTTCGACGAGGATGCGTACGCGGATAAAAAGAGCCGGCTCGACTCGATCGTGGAAAAACTGCACGAGTGCGAGCGCGACGCCGCGGTCAAAGAAATGCAAATACAGGATCTGACCGCAAAGTGCGCAAGTCTCAAGGATTTGGGCGCGGAGCGAAAGATCAACGCGCAGAGCGAGAACAACTACCGCAGGATATTCGATATAACCAAGGGTAAAGCGATGCTCAATTTCGTGGTCGCCGAATATATGGCGGAGATAACCGTGACCGCGAGCGAAATACTGTCCGAGCTTTCGAGCGGGAAATACACGCTCGCATACGACGACGAAAACGGTTTTTCCGTTACCGACTATCTGAGCGGCGGCGGCAAGCGCAAAGCGAGCACGCTGAGCGGCGGCGAGATGTTTTTGGCGTCGCTGTCCGTGGCGATAGCCATAGCTCGGGCGCAGAGCAAAGGCAACAATGCGTTTTTCTTTTTGGACGAGGGGTTCGGCACGCTCGACGAGGAGCTTATCGACACGGTTTTCGCCGCGCTCGACGTTTTGTCCGAAGATTGCTTGGTCGGCGTCATATCGCACGCGTCCGCGCTTATCGAGCGCATGCCTGTTTGCGTAGAAGTCGGCGAAGCGACCGACACGCACGGCAGTACGATCAAATATTGAGTTTGTCGGCGAACATATCGTCGTTTACTATTGACACGCGCGTTTTTTAATGATATAATACGGTATAAACGCTATAATTCCGTATATACATAGCGTTGGAGCGGAGGAGACAATGGCTGCCAAAAAGCGGACCGGTAAAGAATTCAAAAATATGTCGATGACGATAATGCTTTCGAGCGTTTGCGTCGGCGTTTTGATTTGCGTCGCGATATTCGTATCGCTCGGTATATTTATGAACAAGTCGAGCTACGGTACGATCGATCAAACGGGCGAACTGTATATGGAAAACATGGGCGGACAGGTCGCCAAAAGATACGAGACCGCAATCGATCTGCGTTTCGACATGATCGACGCGATTATCATTACCGTAGACGGAAGTATCGACGGAAGTTCTACGATGGAACACGTTCGCACACTGCTGCGCACGAACGCCGAAGCGCGCGGATTCAATTACGTGGCGTTATACGACGGAAACGAAGAAATGGCTCTCGATCCGGTTTTGGGCGAGGATCTCGAAATATTCGATAAAGATTCTTTCAAAGCGTCGCTTAAAAAAGGCGAAAAAAAGGCGGCGGTCGGCGAAGGTAAGGATAAAGAAGGAAAAGTCGACAAAGGCATAGTTTTTATGAGCGTGCCTACCGATAAATATCAGATGACGAACGGCGGACATTGTATTTCTCTCATTTTCGGTATGCCCAATAAAGATATCGTGGAGATGCTTGATATAGACAAGCAGGAAGGCTCGCTCGTCTATTCTCACATCATTCGCAGCAACGGTTCGTACGTTATACGAAGCAATAAGGATCAAAACGAAAATTACTTCGACCGTATTCAAGAGGTGTTCGACGCCGACGGTCATCCCGAGAATGCAAAAGAACACATCGACGAGCTTTACAATTTCATGAATAACTCGACTGCCGAACGTCATTCTTGCATCTTGAATACGAAAGACAGACGGCATTTGTACAGCCAAAAACTCATGCTGTCCGAATGGTATCTCGTTACCGTCATGGAGGACGGCAGTATAAACAACATAATCGAGGGCTTGAGCACTCAATGGCTCGGTTGGATAATCGGCGCGTGCGCATCTATGTTGGTCATTATGATAGCTATATTCATAGTGTACATGCAACTTAATAAGCAAAACGTCAAACGTTTGGAGGATGCGCGCGAGGAGGCGTTGCAGGCGAGCAAGGCGAAGAGCGAGTTCCTGTCGAACATGAGCCATGATATTCGCACGCCTATGAACGCCATAGTCGGTATGACCGCTATCGCAACCGCGAACATAAACAACCGTCAGCAAACGCAGGACTGTCTCAAAAAGATCGCGCTTTCGAGCAAACATTTGCTCGGGCTTATAAACGATATTTTGGATATGTCCAAGATAGAGAGCGGAAAGATGACGCTCAACATGGAAGAAGTCTCTCTGCGCGAAGTAATGGACGGTATTGCTACCATAGTTCAACCGCAGATAAAGATCAAAAATCAGCATTTCGACGTGTATATTCACGATATAATCACCGAGAACGTATATTGCGACAGCGTGCGGCTCAATCAGGTATTGCTGAACCTTTTGTCCAATGCCATAAAGTTCACTTCCAACGAGGGCAATATAGAAGTATCGCTGTGTCAGGAACCTTCGCCGCTCGGCGATGATTACGTACGTTGCCATATCCGCGTCAAGGATAACGGTATAGGCATGTCGCCCGAGTTCCAAAAGAAGATATACGATTCGTTCTCGCGCGAGGACAGCAAGCGCGTGCATAAGACCGAGGGTACGGGACTCGGCATGTCCATCACAAAATACATAGTCGACGCAATGCGCGGCACTATCGAGCTTAACAGCGAACTCGGCAAGGGCAGCGAGTTCCATATAACGCTCGAACTCGAAAGAGCGCAAGTGCCCGAAGCGGAAATGATTCTGCCGTCGTGGAAAATGCTTGTCGTCGACGACGACGAACTGCTCTGTCAGACCGCGGTCGAATCGCTCAAAGAGATCGGCATAACCGCGGAATGGACGCTCGACGGCGAAAGTGCGGTGGAAAAAGCGGTAGCCGCTCACGCCAAGCGCAGCAGTTACGATATAATCCTCATGGATTGGAAGCTGCCCGGTATAGACGGGCTGGAAACTGCGCGCAGATTGCGTGCAAAACTCGGCGACGATATTCCGATTCTGCTTATTTCCGCTTACGATTGGAGCGATATAGAAGCGGAAGCGCGCGACGCGGGAATAAGCGGATTCATAAGCAAACCGCTGTTCAAGTCGACGCTGTTCTACGGGCTTAAAAAACTGACGGACGAAGCCGCGCGGGATATTGCGGCAAAACCCGAAAAGCCGGTTGATAATATGTTCGACGGCATGCATATACTGGTTGCCGAGGACAACGACCTCAACTGGGAGATTGCAGAGGCGTTGCTCGAAAGCGAAGGGTTCGTTTGCGACCATGCCGAAAACGGACAGATTTGCGTGGATATGCTCAAAGACTCCGCGCCCGGCACGTATAAAGCGATACTCATGGATATACGCATGCCCGTTATGACCGGATATGAAGCGACCAAGGCGATACGCGTGCTCGATCATGCGGATAAGGATCTGCCTATAATCGCCATGACCGCCGACGCGTTCAGCGACGACATAAAAAAATGTCTCGAATGCGGCATGAACGCGCATATTGCAAAGCCTATCGACATAGATTATGTAAAGAGCGTTTTGGCTAAGTTCGTCAAGTAAAAACACAAATAAAAAATTTCTTAAAATTTTTTGAAAAAGTGTGTCAAAACGCTTGACAGCTCGCATATATATGTTGTATACTAAGCTTACCTTGAACGTGACGCTGCTGTGCTTAGCGACAAGGACACTAAATTGCTCATCATTTTCCCCCTTATCATATAGCAGGACGGTTGACCTAATAAGTCAACCGTTTTGCATTTCAACGGTGTATATGCGTCGTTATGCTGTGTCAATGCCTTGCCTAATTCGCACTGCACTTTTGAAAGACTTGGGTAATATAGAGTACTTTTGCGCAGGATAGCGTAACAAACAAAAACGACCGTATGTGCGGTCGTCTTTATGTTTGTTTTTTCGTTGTTCGTCGCTTACGCGAAAGCCCAGAAGCCGAGGTATAACATTATGAGCGCCAACCATACGAATACGACGGTGATCATAACGCCTGCGGCGATGCTCTGTCTGTACATGAGTATGGCTGTGCCGATGGCGAGCGCCGAAGCGATGGTGCTCATGACGTAAGCGCCTACGGGGTTATTGTAGCAGATCGCGTACGGGAGCGTAGCGGTCATGCCGAGCAGTGCGAGCCAGAACACCCAAGTCCACGCTCTCAGCATGCCGTTGGCGTGCATACGCACCGTCATGAACAACGCTACGCCCATGATAACGAACAGCATAGGCGGTATCGCTATCACGAACCAAGCGGGCAGGGCGAACGGCAGTCCGCCGAGGTAGTTGATGCCGCGCAATATGCCGGAGCAGTACGAAAGCGTAAGCCCCACGCCGACCGTGCCTATGAGACACAGCCAGAAGAGCGACATATCAGACAATCTTCTTCTTTCCGATGTAATAACGTTTTGTTCCATAGTGACCTTAGTATGCGCAGTCGCGCGTAAATAATTCATGCGTGCGTTAAATGCGAAAATAAAGTTCGCAAAAAATATATGTTGACAAATACGCAGTATTATGGTACTATATAATCCACCGATAAAAACATAAGGAGAATGGCGGTCATGAGGTTAAAAAGATTCGCATCTGTATTTACGGCGGTCGTGATGTTGTTGTTTGCGGCGGCGTTTCCTCTTGCCGGCTGTGAAAATAAACCGAACGACGAAAACCGAACAAACGTAGTCGAGCTTTTTATATACGAGCAGCCCGATAAAGTGGCATACAAAGTAGGTGAATCGTTCGATCCGAGCGGAATGACTCTTAAAGCGATATTGGGAGACGGTACAAGCAAACTGATTTTGCCCGAGGAGTGCACTTTTTCGCCGACGGGCGCGTTGACGGATGATATTACGGAAATCACCGTAGCATACGGAGGCAAGAGCGTCAAACAAAAAATAACGGTCGTTTCCAACGAGACAACGCTCGGCGTGGCATTGCTTTCAGACGACGTTTTACCCGTCTGCAATGCGATAGATTTTACGAAAATCATAAAGGTGGTCGTAAATAGCGGCTTAGACTCGATCGAGACGAAAGATTACACCTTTAAGGCTTTTTTACATACCAAACGAGGGCGAGAACGAAAAAGAACCGCTTATTTTCATAAATCCGAAAAGCGTTACCGTGCTCGAAGCCGGCAGCTATAAGATATCCGTTTCCGTCTCGGGGAAAAGCGTCGAATGCGCCGATCACGTGAGATTCGGCGGTTTGACGCTCGATAGCTATACGTGCGACGTTGAAAATCCGAGTTTGAAATTTTCGTCGGGCGTCGGCATAAATCTCGCGTCGTACATAACGGTCGTCGCGCATTACGTCGACGATCTCGATCCGAATCATACGTCCGACGTCGCGGTCGCGTATTACGATATTATAGTCAAAGATTCGTATGGCTCGTCCGTCACAGTGTCTGCGGGGAACGTTCACGACTTCCATCCGGGCAGCTACACCGTTACGGTAAAGGTTGCAAGCACGACGTTCGGCAACGTTTTGCGCTTTACGGTGAGCAACGCGTACACGCAAAACGACCGTGCTACGGCGGAAAGCGTAGCGGCGGATAGTATAGTGCTTTTGAAAAACGAAAATAGCTTGCTCCCGCTCGATAAAAATACGCATAAAAGAATCAATCTTTTCGGTTGGAACGCCACCGACAACGGATTCATTCTCACGGGCGGCGGCTCGGGCGGAGTGAGCGTGCCGCGCGAAAAGTGCGTGACGCTCACCGATGCGTTCGATAATTACGGTATAGAATATAACGAAGACCTTATAAAGATGTACGAGGACTACAGCAATTACGATGCCGATTCGTCGTATAACGATGACGGACCTATGCTCGTAAATCCGCGAATAGGCGAATACACGCCGTCGGTCAGGTCCGGCGCCGAAGCGTTCTCGGACACCGCAGTCATAGTTTTGAGCAGGTTCGCGCATGAGTGCAGCGACGCCGCGAGTATCGTAAACAAGCAGCGCAAAAAATCGGGCGTAGACACTTCGCGCAAATATTCACAGCTCACGACCGAGGAAGAAGAACTTATAGAATATGTAACGAGACAGTTCGATAACGTCATAGTACTCGTCAACAGTTGCGTCACTATGGATCTGTCGTTTGCCGCAAGTAACGGCATAGACGCGGCGCTGTCCGTAGGCGTTCTCGGCAGCGTCGGGGCTAACGCCATACCGAGAATCCTCTACGGCGATATATCCCCGTCGGGCAGGGTTGCCGATACGTACGTTTACGACAACGCGAGCGCGCCGTCGTATGCTAACGCATTTTGCGAGGTTGCGTCGCGCGACCGCAATCTTCACTACAACGAGGGGATTTATGTCGGGTATCGTTGGTACGAGACCGCAGACGCCGAGGGCTATTTCGACGGCGTGTTCAACGAGTACGGCAGCGGATACGACGGCGTGGTGCAGTACCCGTTCGGATACGGATTGAGTTATACCGAGTTCGAGCAACGTTTGGAGAGCTTGAATATACATAAAGAGTCGGGCGAATGCGAAGCGCGGGTGCGCGTAACGAATCGCGGAACATTCCCGGGCAAGGACGTTGTGCAGCTTTACGTAAAGCCTCCGTACGATAGAGACGGTATCGAAAAACCCGCGACCGAACTCGTCGCGTTCGAGAAAACATTGACTTTGGCGCCCGCGGGGTTACAATACATAACGCTTACCTTCGATCTTTGCGATATAGCGAGCTACGATTGTTACGACAAGAACGGGAACGGCAAAGCGACTTACGAGCTTGACGCGGGCGAGTATGTGTTTTATATCGGTGATAACGTTCACGTTTACGATCCTATCAATACGAAAAAGCTCACGTTTACGGAAATTCAAAGCTTTGATCAAGACGCATATACGTGCGTAGAAACCACTAACCGCTTTACGGGCAAAGATGCGTATGCGGGCGTGCCTATCGACGGCTCGACTGTGCATGGCAATATCGAGTATTTGTCCCGCGCCGATTTCGTCGATACGTTCCCGATCGCGCGACAAAGCGATCCTGATAAGTCGTTCGGTGTTAATACGTATAAATACGACGGCTATGACAATTATTTTACCGATATGCCGCAGTTCGGTACGGATAACGGTCTCTATCTGACGGACGGATACGGGGAGAAATATGCTTACAACGAGACGCTTATATCTGCGCTTGCCGATTACAGCGATCCGATCTGGGACGAGTTTTTGAATCAGATAACGAGAGCGGAAGCTAAGCAGTTGATTTTGAAAGGCGGGTTCGGCACGAGCGGAGTGGAAAGCATCGCTATGTCGGCTACGAAAGACAGCGACGGACCGTCCGGATTCAGAAGAAACGTTAACGGAGAAAACGAATTATCGCTCCCGTCGCCGTCTACGATCGCGTGCTCGTGGAATATCGTAAACTCGTTCGATATAGGCGAAATGCAGGGAAAAGCGGCGCGCAAGCTCGGCATAGACGGTTGGTATGCGCCGAGCGTGAATATACACCGCACGCCGTGCGGTATGCGCAACTTCGAGTCGTACAGCGAAGACCCGTTGCTTACGGGCAAGATGGCGGCGGAGCTTGTGCGCGGCGCAGCGCTTCACGGACTTAAGTGCTACGTAAAGCATTTCGCGCTCAACGAGACGGGCGAGTCGTACCTCGGCTACGGCGCATGGATGACCGAGCAGACATTGCGAGAGATATACCTCAAGCCCTTTGAGATCGCGATAAAAGAGGGCGGAGCGGCTGCGGTCATGCTGTCGATAAATCGTCTCGGTTCGGAGTGGATCGGTGCGAATAAAGCGCTCGTCACCGATATATTGCGCGGGGAATGGGGATTTACGGGTACGGTCATGACCGATTTCGCTGATCTTGCGGACTATAAGTATATGGATACCGCAAGGGGCTTGAGAGCGGGCACGGATATGTGGATGGCGCCGCTTGCGAATCTCGATATAGATTTCGACGATCCGGTGGACGCTACGCTGGCGCGCCATGCTGTCAAAAATATAATTTACGGATATGTAAAAAACTTGGAAAACAAAATCAGCGCATAATACGCCTATGGGTTTGACTTGACCGAGTAAAAGTACTATAATATAAAAAACAAACGGAAGGTATCATGAAACACATCGATTTATGCGAAATAACGAGCGCGCTCGTAGGAAAGACGGTCACGGTCTGCGGCTGGGTGCGCACCTCGCGCGACAGTAAAAACGTAGCGTTTGCAGAGCTAAACGACGGAAGTCGGCTCGAGCACGTGCAGATAGTTTTCGATAAAGCCGATTTCAAAGCCGCGGATAAACTCGCCGCAATGCTCGCGCTCGGTTCGGCTATAACCGTTACCGGCACTGTGGAAAAGGGTTTGAAAGACGGCGCAGTGGAAATACGCGCGAAAAACGCGGAGCTTTTGGGCGGCAGCGACACTTCATACCCGTTGCAGAAAAAGCGGCACACGATGGAGTTTTTGCGCACTATCCCGCACCTGCGCGTTCGTACAAACACATTCAACGCGGTATTTCGCGTGCGCAGCGAGCTGTCGTATGCGATACACGAGTATTTTCACAAGAACGGGTACTACTATGTGCATTCGCCCATCATCACGGGCAGCGACTGTGAGGGCGCGGGCGAAGTGTTCAAGGTGACGACGGTCGGTTTCGATCCGAGCGTCAAGAGCGAGGACGAGTACTACGCAAAAGATTTTTTCGGGCGTAGCGCGGGTCTTACCGTGTCAGGTCAGCTCGAGGGCGAAGTCATGGCGACTGCGCTCGGAAAGATATATACTTTCGGTCCTACGTTCAGAGCGGAAAACAGCAACACGCCGCGCCATGCCGCGGAGTTTTGGCAGATCGAACCGGAAGTCGCGTTCGCGGATATAAACGACATCATCGCAATCGCAACCGATATGATAAAGAGTATAATCGGGCATTTGCTCGAGCATTGCCAACCCGAGCTTGAGTTTTTCGACGCGCGGTTCGAGAACGGTCTGATCGCAAAATTACGGCACGTCGTTGATAGCGATTTTGCCCGCGTCGATTATTCCGACGCGATCGAGATACTAAAAAAATCGGATAAAACGTTCGTATATCCCGTGGAATGGGGGCTTGATCTTCAGACCGAGCACGAGCGGTATCTCACCGACGAATATTTCAAAAAGCCCGTGTTCGTGGTCAATTATCCGCGCAAGATAAAGTCGTTCTATATGAAACAGAACCCCGACGGAAAGACCGTTGCCGCGACCGACCTGCTCGTGCCCGGCGTTGGCGAAATAATAGGCTGCAGCGAGCGCGAGAACGATTATGATAAACTGCTCGCCGAGATCACTTCGCGCGGAATGAAATTGACCGATTACGCCAATTACCTCGATCTGCGCAAGTACGGCTCGGTGCCGCACAGCGGGTTCGGGCTTGGATTGGAGCGTATGCTCATGTACGTTACCGGCATGAGCAATATCCGCGACACCGTGGAGTTCCCGAGAACAAAAGACGAATTGAGATAAAAGTTTACAAAATAAAAGGTTGAGATTCTTCGCGCAGGCTAATCCGAACGAGCGCGATAACGCGTTCTGCGTACCGAAGAATCTCGACTTTATTAAAAAGGTTACTTATTTGTTATTCCGAATACGCGCTTTTCCGCAAATTGCTTAAGACATTGCGGCAGCAGCGAATAAATAAAAGTCGAAACTTTCGTTTTTGCGCCGACCGTGACTACGGGCGGCGTTTTACGTTCTGCGGTTTTGATCAGTTCCTTGGCGATCTCGGGCGCGGTATAGCCGGTTTGCTCTATCCGAATCAATCTGTTTGCGGCGCGCTTCAGTTCTTGCGAGCCTTCGTAAATTTTGCGCTTGAACGAGAACTGTGTGCGCACTCCGCCTATGATCGCCGCCGTGCAGTCTATGTTTTTATTTTCGAGATCGAGCGCGCGGGCGAACATGCACAATCCCGCTTTGCTTGCCGAGTAGAACGAGTCGTATGCGATAGGCACGACCGCGCCGACCGACGACAGCAGTACTATCTTTCCGCCGTGTCGCATTTTTCCGAGCGCGAGTTTGCAGCAATCGACTGCGCCGACGAGGTTTACGTCGAATAGGTTTTTATAGTCGTTTCGCGCCGCGTCGGCTACGGGCGCGGCGAGCGACGTACCCGCGCAGTAGAACATAACGTCTATGTCGGGTATTTTATCGAACGCGCGTTTGAGCGCGGCATAGTCGGTAACGTCTGCGCAAAAGCTTATAACGCTCGCGGTGGGGCATGCCGTGCGCGAGATATTGTAAACCGTGTTGCCGTCGCATTGCTGACAGATCGCCAGCCCGATGCCGGACGATCCGCCTATAATAAGTACGTTTTTATTTTGCATATATATAGTATGCACGGTTTTTCGCAATGCTTGCACGGCAAACGGTTAGTATCGAGGCATAAAGCGCGTTAAATCGTTGATTTTATCGTGCGTAAGTGGTATACTGTAATAAATAGGCGCGGTCTCGATCGAGCGGCGTAAGCGCGGCGAGACCGAGACCGAATAATAAATCGAAAGGAGCTGATATGTCGAATACTTGGTTGAAATCGGCGGTGTTTTACGAGATATATCCCAACTCGTTCATGGACGGCAACGGCGACGGTTACGGGGATTTTGTCGGAATGACCGCAAAGCTCGATTATATCAAGACGTTGGGCGCGAACGCGGTATGGCTGAATCCGCATTACGATTCGCCGTTCATGGACGGCGGTTACGACGTGCGCGATTTTTTCAAAACGTCCGCGCGGTTCGGCTTCGAAGCCGACTTCGATACGTTTGTTAAAACGGCGCATGCCAAGGGCATAAAAGTCGTGCTCGACCTTGTTTCGGGTCACGCGTCGGAGCAGAACGCGGATTTTTTGAAGAGCGCGGAGCCTGTGCGTAACGATATGTACGACCGATTCATTTGGATGAACGACGTTTGGGCGAAGCCGCAAGGGTTCAGAACGGTTTGCGGCAGGTATGACCGCAGAGGCAGTTATGTGGTCAATTATTTTTCCACACAGCCCGCGCTCAACTACGGCTTTAACCGTATCGACGATCCGTCGTGGCAAATGCCGTACAATTCCGATGCGGCGATAGCTACGCGCGAGTGGCTCAAGAGCGTCATGCGGTTTTGGCTCGACCGCGGTTGCGACGGATTTCGCGTCGATATGGCGGACTCGCTCGTTAAAAACGACGACGACAAATCGGCGACGAGCGAACTGTGGCGCGAGATACGCGACATGATGGAAACCGAATATCCCGATACGGTGCTTATATCCGAGTGGTCAAGCCCGCAAGCGTTAAAGGCGGGATTCGATGCGGATTTTATGCTCGATCATGCGGGCAATCCGTATAATATTTTGCTGCGCGCGGAAAACGCGTATTTTTCGGGCGGCGACGCCAAAGTTTTCGCGGACGGGTTCGACGCATGGTATTCCGAAACGAAAGACGCGGGGCTTATCGGCTTGAGCAGCGGCAATCACGATACGCCGCGCCTCGCGCCGCACTATTCGGCGGAACAGTTGAAACTGATTTACGCCACGATGTTTTCTTTGCCGTGCGTGCCGTTCATATATTACGGCGACGAGATAGGCATGAAATATATAAAAGATTTGCCGTCGGTCGAGTGCGGATTTTCGCGCACAGGTTCGCGCACGCCTATGCAGTGGGATATGAGCGAGAACGCGGGCTTTTCGACCGCGGCGCGCACGTTCTTGCCGACCGAGCGGGACAAGCAGGTAAACGTGGCGGCTCAGCTCAAAGACAAAAAATCATTGCTCAATTTCGTTAAAGAACTGCTTGCGTTCCGCAAGAGCAGACCGGAGTTTATAAGCAAAGAGTTTTGCGTGGAATATGCGGAAGGCGCGGCGCTGTGCTTTTCGCGCGGGAGCTTGCTCGTCGCGGTCAATCCGACCAAGACAAAGCAGTCCGCAAAGCTCGCCGTGCAGCCCAAAGCGAAAGTATTATTTTCGGCGGGCAAAGGCGCAAAAGTCAAAAAGGACGGCGTGGAGATAGCGCCCATGTCGTTTGCGGTCATAGAAAATTAAGAATTTAGAATTAAGAATTTCAACCTTATATGCTACTACGGTAGCATAAGAAGAGTTTTGTCAAATAAAGGAGAACGATAAATATCATGACGAAAAAAGTAAGTCAATTCGAGTACAAGCGCGCGGATATTTCCGCGGCGGCAGCGGCGATTAAAGCGGCTGTCGAAAAAGTAAAAAGCGCAAAAAGCGGCGCGGAGCTTAAAGCGATACGCGACGGTATACAAAAGCTGTTCGCGGACGTTTCCACTGCGTACTGCATATCCGAGATACGTTACACGCTCAACGTGAAGGACGAGTTCTATCTCGCCGAGAAGGATTACTACGACGAGAATATGCCGAACGTTTCCGCGGCGGGCGTCGAGTTCAATAAGGCGCTTTTGTCCTCGCCGTATATAGACGAGCTTAAAACACTGATCAATCCGCTTATCATAGACAAAGCGCGCGACGGCGTGCGCGTCATGGACGAGCGCATAATACCCGAGCGCGTCGAGGAGAACAAGCTCGTCACCGAATACGACAATCTCATGGCGAGCCTCACTTTCGAGTGGCGCGGCGAGCGGCTCACGCTCGCGCAAATGCAAAAGTACACCAAAGACCCCGATAGGTCTGTGCGAAAAGCGGCGTTTACCGTGATAGGCAAAACCCTCGAGTCGGTATCCGATAAGCTCGATACGTACATGGATAAGCTCGTTGCGGTGCGTACGCGTATGGCGCAAAAAATGGGCTTTGCCGACTATTCGCAAATGGGCGACATGGCGATCGGGCATTTCGGCTACGGGCGCAAAGAGATAGCGGTATTCCGCGAATCGGTGCTGCGCGAGGTAGTGCCCATGATAACGCGGCTCAAAGGCAGGCTTTGCGAAAAACTCGGCATAGATAAAGTGCATATATACGACAACGATAATTACATCGTGGGCGGAAATATCGATCCCGAAGGCACGAGCGAACAGCTTTTCGCAGCGGCGCAAAGCATGTACGACGACATGAAACCCGAGCTGGGCGCGTTCTTTAAGCAGATGTGCGATGCGGAAGCTATAGATTACCGCGCGCGTGAAAATAAGCTGGGCGGCGGTTATGCCGAGATAATACAAAACTACGGTCAGCCTTTTATATTCGCAAACTTCAACGGCACTATGGACGACGTGGGCGTACTCACGCACGAGTTCGGGCATGCGTATGCGTTTAAGCGCGCGTACGATAACGACATAGACCTCGATCTCGGCGTAGGCGGTATGGAGACCGCCGAGACTCACTCGATGGGCATGGAAGCGCTTTGCAACAAGTACAACGGCAAGCTGTACGGCGGCAGAGAAAAAGAAGCGACATATCAGCAGATATTCGACGCCGTCAATTTTTTGCCGTACGGCGTGATAGTCGATTATTTCCAAGAGCTGATTTATAAAAACTACGGCATGACGCCTGCCGAGCGCAAGGCGCTTTGGATAAAGCTCGAGAGCGAGTTCCGTCCGTACGTGGACATGAGCGACGTTCCGTATATAAATATCGGCGGCAGATGGCAGTATCAAAAACACATATACGAAGTGCCGTTCTATTATATCGATTACTGCCTGTCAACGTGTCTCGCGTTGCAGTTCGGCGAGCTTGCGGCGGTCGATTACGCCGACGCGCTCAACCGCTATCTCGGCTTGGTCGAGGCGGGCGGCACCAAGACTATAGACGTGCTCGCGCAAGAAGCGGGGCTTAAAAGTCCGTTCGACGGCAGCGCGCTCAAAGAACTTTGCGCGGCGGTGGAGAAACATATCGAGGACTTGCAATGAACTATGTAACCGTCGTATGTCCGCATTGCGATACGGAATTCGTCGCAGAGCGCGGCGGTAAATATTTATGTCCGCTTTTGAAAATACAGACGGTTGGGTATATGGCGATCCCGATTCAGACGACGAAGTCGAAGGGGAAATGCTGTCCGACGCATGGATCGCCGCGGATATATTAAAAAGCGGGAAAAAATTAGTGAAAAAGGTGAAAAGGTAAAGCCGATATGAACGAAAAAAACGTGATAAAAGTTACGGGCGAAACATTTTTGTCGATCCCATTGGTCGATACTTCGCTTGCGTTGGAGATCGCTGAAATAAACGCGAAAGAAAGTTGCGCCGTTAAAACCAAACTCGTTAAGCTGTACGGCGCGGACGTTGAGATCATTGCGGACGGTAAAGAAAAGCGCGTTTGCGATCTCGCCGATGAAAAAAACGTCTGTGTTTCGGCGCAACGCGATTTCAAAAAGGCGCGGTACAACGCGCTCGACGCGATGCGCGTTATTGAACGTTTGACGCACGATGACGGCTGTCCTTGGGATAGGGCGCAAACTCACGAATCCATTCGCGTCAACATGATCGAGGAAGCATACGAGGCGGTCGACGCAATAGACAAGCGCGACGTCGAGAATATGCGCGAGGAGTTCGGCGACGTGTTTTTGCAGTCGCTCTTACAGTCGGACATAGCGCGCCGTGCGGGCGAGTTCGATTTTTGCGACGTTTGCGACGAGCTGTGCAAAAAGCTTATCGGCAGACATACTTTTATATTCGGCGATGACGACGCCGGCAACGCAGACGAAGCGTTGGCGCTTTGGGAAAAAGCAAAGGCGACCGAAAAGCATTACGACACCGTAAAGTCGCAATTGCAAAAACTGCCCGACGAGTTCCCGTCGCTGTTGCGATGTCAAAAGGCGTATAAAAAAATCAAAAAATCGGGTGCGCGCGTCGATCCGTACGCGGACTTGCAAACCGCGCTCGAAAACAAAAACCACGCCGCGGCGATAGTCGCTTTGTGCTCGATCATGGCGGATGAGGGCGTGGACGCGGAAGTCGCGCTCAACGCCGAGGTGCGCGGAATAATAGAAAATCTATGACGCTTAAAATAGGCAAGTTCGAGGTTGGCGGCAGACTGCTCGCGCCGCTCGCGGGCTATACGGATATTGCGTTCCGCGAACTGTGCAAAGGTTACGGCGCGGGGCTTACCGTGACCGAAATGGTGTCTGTGCGCGGACTGGTCCGCGACAATGCGAACACCGAAATACTGACGCGCATTTCCGAACGCGAAAGTCCGTCGTGCGTGCAGCTTTTCGGAAACGATCCCGACGAGTTCGCGCGCGCCGCGGAAATGCTCGACTGCGATATGATCGATATAAACATGGGCTGCCCGATGCCTAAGATAGTGAAAAACGGCGACGGTTCGGCATTGCTGAAAACGCCCGAGCTTGCGGGAAAGATAGTCGCGGCGATAAGAAACGCTGTCGATAAGCCTGTTACGGTAAAGACGCGTATAGGGTTTGCGGACGGCGAACGGTCGGCAGGCGCGCTCATACAAAGCGTAGCCGAGGCGGGCGCGGCGGCGGTCACCGTGCACGGCAGAACTGCGGCGCAGCGTTACGGCGGCAGCTCGGACGTAGACGCGGTAAAAACGCTCGCAAAAACGTCGCGCGTGCCTATAATTTATAACGGCGACGTTACTCGGGATAATATCACGGAGCTTGAAAATGTGTTCGGCGCGGTCGCTATAGGCAGAGGCGCGCTCGCATGCCCCGGGATATTTTCGGACGTGCGCGTCGACCCGTTGAATATAGCGCGCGAGCATTTGCGATTGTTGAGCAAGTATTTCGACGAACGGTACACAGTCAATGCGTCGCGCAAGTTTTTTGTGCATTACTTCAAAGGCGTTGTCGGCGGCAGGACCGTACGCGAGGGCGTAAACCGTGCGCAAACCGTAAAAGAAGTGCACGACGTTCTTGACAAATTCGCGAGGATGTAGTATAATTATAATATACGAGATTCATAGGAGAAAAACATGAACAATACGGTAAAAGCGAAAATCGAATTTATGTCGGGCGACGTGATCAATCTGGAACTGTATCCCGACGAAGCGCCAATAACGGTCGCAAACTTCGTAAAACTGTGCAATGCGGGGTTTTACGACGGACTGTGTTTCCACCGCGTGATCGACGGGTTCATGATCCAAGGCGGCGGGTTCGTGTACGATCCGCGCAAGGGCTTGATACAAAAGAACGCCGAAACCATAAAGGGCGAGTTTGCGAGCAACGGCGTAAACAACACGGTCTCGCACAAGCTCGGCGTTATATCCATGGCGCGTACGCCCGATAAAAACAGCGCGTCGTCGCAGTTCTTTATCTGCGTGGCGGACGTGCCGTATTTGGACAGAGACTACGCCGCATTCGGCAAGTGCGCCGACGAGGCGAGTATCAAAACCGCTGTCAAACTCGGCAAAGCAAAGACGGGCAGATGGCAGCATTTCTCGGACGTTCCGTTCGATCCGATAGTGATCAAAACGATAACCGTGAGTTAAGAATTCGGAATTAAGAATTAAGAATCAGATGGATCACATCTTTACTGTTCTTTATGGAGTAAACGTAATATATTGCGTTTACTCTTTTTTATAAAGTTGAGATTCCTCGTTTCACTCGGAATGACAAAAAACAATCGGTTCTGGTATTGTTGCTTGCGCGGTAAACGAGAACCCAAGCCTTCCCCGTTTACGGGGAAGGTGGTTGAGCGACAGCGAAACCGGATGAGGTAATGCGATTGTTACTTGAATATATCGATAAATATGTATTATAGAATAGCCCGTTTTTCTTGTCCTACGTAGCAGCCGCAGGGACTGAACGAGCGCATAGCGCGAAGTGAAGAATCTCAACTTTATTTTTTCGATTTGCTGCCGGATGCATACTTTTCAAATTCTGCGTCCGAGATGTCGTTAAATCCCAAAAGCTCGTTCGGACTTTTTTTCAATATTTTTAGAAATACTCAATAAACGTGTGATTTTTGGGAGAGTCACTACTTTATGCGTTTTGCAATATTTCCGTAATTGTTGTAGCATTCGGCGGGTATATCGTTAAAGCCCAATAATTCATTCGGGTCTTCGTCTAAAATATTGCAAACCAAAAGAACGTCGTCAAGGCTCGGCTCTCGGTTCCCGTTGACCCAACGGCTGATACATTGTTGCGAAGTTCCGAGTATTTCGGCAAGCTGTTTTTGCGACCATTCTTTAACCGTTAATATATAAGCTAACTTTTCGCCGAACTTATTTAGCTTTGCTGTTGATTGTTTCATAATGCACCTTGTAAAAATTTTACGACAAAACGGTGTGATATGCTTGACAAGTGACAATGTGGTGTGTTATTCTTAAATGGTGACAAAATGGTGTAACATGCGTTACTTTATAAACATTATTTGTTTCGACTGTTGTTATCGAATTTTGCGTAATCTTTTTTAGGTATATCGTTAAAGCCCAATAATTCATTTGGGTCTTCGTCCAAAAAGTAACAAACCAAAAGAACGTCGTCGAGACTCGGCTCTCGGTTTCCGTTGACCCAACGGCTGATACATTGTTGAGTGGTGCATAATTTGTCGGCAAGATATTGTTGCGACCAACCTTTTACGGATAAGAGATAGCCGAGTTTCTCTCCGAATTTGTTTAGCTTTACAGATAACTGTTGCATAACATACCTCATAACGATTGTATGACGATTTGGTGTATAATGCTTATTCTATGACAACATGGTGTGATGCATTCGTCAATATCAAAGGAGCAAACCATGGAAAAAGAAACGTTGAAAAAACTCCGTTTACCGAACGTGCAAACCGCAAGGGTTGATATAGGGTGGTTTATAGTAGACGCGTATTTGGACGGATTGGCGGCGAATGCGGCGGAACTGTTCGGCGACGAGGAATATAAGAAGCTGTTCGACGCATTGCGAAGTTACGCCGATCGCATGCTTTACGGCGGCGACGAGAATAATATAATCGATATTCATGTTACGGTTTATAGAGAAAATATCGATAAATAAAAAATCACATACAGTGGGTATGTGATTCGGGATAATGCCGTTTCCGAAAGATTCGGGTAACGGTTTTATTTGCGTGAGATATTTTTATAGAAAAAGCCGCTTGCGCGGCGTTAAAGTGGAGATTCTTCGCCGATGGCTCAGAATGACAAAATAATATGCCGAACGAATGCTAATATCTTTTGTCACCCTGAGCAATAGCGAAAGGTCTCAACCTAAGAAAACAGCCCTCTCCTTTGGAGAGATCCGAGGAACGAGGGCGGTAGAGGTTTGGCGGCTGTCGCCGCATTAAAGTCGAGATCCTTCGGAACGTCAAAATTTCAACTCACTTCAGTTTATAGCAGTCGGCGATAAAAAGCGAGTGCGGACGTTTCGATGCGAAAAGCCCGTCGATCTTGCTTTCTATATTTTCGGGGTCGATTACGGCTATCACCTTAAATTCCGCGATAAGTCCGCATTCGCCGAGCACGTACGAGTCGATCGAGCGCGCGCGTTTAGGGTGAAGCCCGAGCGTCTCGAACTTGTTGCACTTAAAGCCGGATATGGTGTCGCAAAGCGAAATTTCCGTGCGCATGTCGCGCGCCGGAACGTTGAGCGCAAAGCTTTCGGTTTGCGAGATTATTCGGTACGAATATTTGGTACTGCGCACGGGCAGCGTAAAAATCTGTTTGCCCCACATCTTGCCGAACGTGCCCCAATGCGCAACCATGATATTCGGCGTGTCCAATCCGCAAGTGACGAAAACACCCGTCGACTGCAATGTTTTTAATATTGTCGTATAATCTTTTTCGAGTAGCTCGCTCATCTTTGCTCCTATCCCGTCGGTTTTGTATCATTATATCACAACGATTCGATGATTACAATACTTTGCTTCAAATTTAACGAAAAAAATCGTCTTGACAACGGCGGAAAATTATCGTATAATATATTCATGGCAACACTGTACAGAAAATACCGTTCTCGGCGTTTCGAGGACGTGATAGGACAAGACCCGATAGTCAGGACGCTCGAAAATCAAATCAAGCTCGGCAGAGTCGGGCATGCGTACTTATTCACGGGCAGCCGCGGCATAGGCAAAACGTCGTGCGCGCGCATATTCGCGCGGGCGGTCAACTGCTTGCACCCCGTAAACGGCAGTCCGTGCGGTGAGTGCGAGGCGTGTAAAGCTTTGTCGTCGCCCGAAAACGTCGACATAATCGAGCTGGACGCGGCGTCCAACAACGGCGTCGACGACGCGCGCGACATACGCGAAAAAGTCAAGTATATGCCCGTCGTCGGAAAATACAAAGTGTATATAATCGACGAGGCGCACATGCTTACGGGCGGCGCTTTCAACGCGTTGCTCAAAACGCTCGAAGAACCGCCCGCGCACGTGATATTCATACTCGCAACCACCGAACCGCAAAAGCTGCCGCAAACGATACTGTCGCGGTGCATAAGATTCGATTTCAAACTCGTTTCCGTAGACGAGCTTGCAAAGCACGTTGCGCGCGTTTACGATGCGGAAGGGATAAAATACACGCCAGAGGCGGCGCGCGAGATAGCGCGATTGGGCGAGGGTAGCGTGCGCGACGCGCTGTCGATCGCCGATACGATCGCATCGGCGGCGGAGCTTATAACGCCCGAAGTGGTCTTGCAACTCACGGGTTCGGGCGATGCCGACGGCATATCCGAGCTGTTCGATTGCGCCGCAACGGGCGACGTTGCGGGCGCGCTCGTTGCGATAGACGGGTTTGCCAAAGCCGGCAAGTCCATGTTCGCGGTGTGCAGACAGGTCACCGACTATTCGCGCAACGTGCTCGTGCTTAAATCGGTCGGCGCGCAAAAGTCGGTCGAGCACGGGCTTATAAACGCTGACAAGGCTACTCTCGGGCGCATTACCGCATCGGCGGGCAAAGCCGATCTCGATAGGATATCGCGCATACTCGAGCATTTCGGCGCGGCAGAGAGCGGACTCAAGTACTCAGTCAATCCGCGTGTGTTTTTGGAAACCGCGCTCGTCAAGCTCGTTTGCGGCGTCGACGAACAGGACCTTGCAAAACGAATAACTGCGCTCGAGCGAAAACTCGCAAACAACCCGCTTCCCGCGGGGCAAAAAAAAAATATAACGACGGCGGTTGAACCGCCCGCACACACAGCGGTGCATGCGCCGCAAAAAGCGGAAAAAACGGTACAAAACGCGCCGAGCGCGAGCGACGCTTACGAACCCGAGCCTCCGCCTCCGCCCGATTATATGACGGAGTCTGCGCCGAGCGCTGCGAAAAATCCGCCAAAGGCATCGCAATACGCCGCGGCGGAACGGCAACCCCCCAAATCGATCGTTAAAGCTCCCGACGTAAAAGAATTTGCCGAAAGCGTTAAATCAGCCGACGAGGGCGAGTTTATGCACTTTTCGGCGACTAAAGTATCGGGTATGGAACTTATAGGCGCGATAGCAAAGTTTCTGCGCAAGAAAGGCACTGCGGGCGCGGCGCGCGCGAGAGAGTTGTTGTCGCGCGGCGTGGCGGTCAAGGAGCGCGACGATTATATTTCGTTCGTTGTGCCCGACGAGATTTATTTGTCCGTGAGCGACAAGCCCGTTATAGACGAGCTGAACGCTGCGCTCGACGGCATAGGTATCGAAAAACGCGCGGCTGTCGATAAGACCGCCGAGGATTTGCTTCAAGACGATATTGCGCGCGCGCGCGAACTGTTCGGCCGCGACGGCGTGACGTACGCGAGGAGATAATGTCATTATGATATACGGTATGGTGAAGGCGTGCGCGATCACGCCCGTGATCAAGGCGGGCGATCCCGCATACAATGCCAACGAAATAATTTCGCATATTAAAAAAGCGCGCAAAGCCGGCGTGGAAATAGCCGTGTTCCCCGAGCTGTGCGTAAGCGGATATACCGCCGCGGACTTGTTCTATACCGCCGACCTTATCGACGGTACGGTCGAGGCGCTCAAAAAGATAGCCAAAGCCACCCCGTCCGATATGCTCGTTTTCGTGGGCGCTCCGATAGCGCACGAAGGCAGGCTTTATAATTGCGGCGTCGCGATGTCGGACGGCGTTATACTCGGAGCCGTGCCGAAAACCGAACTGCCCGACTACGGCGAGTTTTACGAAAAACGGTATTTTACGCCCAAGCCCGATCGCATAGTCAATATAGAAGCTCTCGATAACACGCTTATGGGCGATATTCTGTTCGTGTGCGGAAACGATCCTCGGCTCGTCGTGGCGTGCGAGATATGCGAGGATATGTGGTCGGATCTGCCGCCGTCCGTCGAGGCTGCGCGGCAGGGCGCGACGGTCGTTGTCAATCTTTCCGCGTCCGACGAGGTAGTTGGCAAAGCCGAATATCGGCGGATGCTCGTCTCGAGCAATTCGGGCAGAAACAAATGCGCGTACGTGTATGCGGACGCCGGCGCGGGCGAGTCGTCCACGGACGTCGTATTTTCGGGACATAATATCATCGCGGAGAACGGGAGCATAATCGCCGAGAGCGCGCCGTTCGGCGGCGGACTTGCCGTAACGGATATAGACGTCGAACGCATCGATTGCGAGCGGCGCAGAACGGGCTTGCGCAAGCCTTTGCGCGCGCCGTATGTTCGCGTCGGATTCGCGCTCGGCGGGAGCGAAAAGCCGTTCAAGCTCATGCGCAAAATAGATAAATTCCCGTTCGTGCCCGACGAACCGCAAAAGGCGGACCGCGCGGAATTGATATTGTCCATGCAGGTGCGCGGACTTAAAACTCGGTTCGACGCATCGCGCGCAAAAACGGCTGTGATAGGCGTTTCGGGCGGGCTGGATTCGGCGCTCGCGCTGCTCGTTTGCAACCGTGCGTTGGGTGCTGATAAGATATGCGCCGTGACGATGCCGGCGTTCGGAACGAGCGACGGCACGCTCGAAAACGCTACGCGGCTTTGCACCGCGCTCGGCGTCAAGCTCGAAACGATAGATATAAAAAACACGGTGATTTCGCATCTTAAAGACATAAAGCACGACAAAAAAGACGTGACGTTCGAGAACGCGCAAGCGCGGACGAGAACGATGACGTTGTTCGATATAGCGAATAAAACGGGCGGGCTTGTAGTGGGTACGGGCGATCTCAGCGAGCTTGCGCTCGGCTGGGCTACGTACAACGGCGATCATATGTCGTCTTACGGAGTCAATGCGGGCGTGCCCAAAACGCTCGTCAAGTACCTCGTCGCGTACGAGGCGGAGCGGCTCGGCAAAAATTCCAAAGCCGCGCAAATGGCGCTCGAGGCAATATTAAACACCGATATTTCGCCCGAACTTCTTCCGCCCGAGGGCGGCAAGATCGCGCAAAAAACCGAGGAGATATTGGGCAAGTACGATCTTTTGGATTTTGTTATTTACTACTACGTTCGATACGGGTTCTCACGCGATAAGATAGAGTTTTTGCTGCGCGCGGCATGGGGCGGCGCAGGTGAGGAACAAATACAAAAGGCGCTCGACACGTTTTATAAACGGTTCTTTGCGGCGCAGTTCAAACGCTCGTGCCTGCCCGACGGCGTCAAGATAGGTTCGGTATCGTTCTCGCCGCGCTCGGATTTTCGCTTGCCGAGCGATGTGAACGCGTAAATGATCGGCTCTTATAAATTCGGAGCGGGCGGCGGTAATGTCGCTCGCTTTTTTGTGCGATAAAAAACGAAAAACGATCGGGCGCAGCTATTGACAGTTTTTCGGGTGCGTTATAAGAAAATAGAGTAAGTAGAGGTCGCTTATGTTCGTGTGCGCGAATATACGTGACTGATCGTGCGGTTCGCTTATTTTATGCGGTCGGCATAATGTCGGCGGTGATTTTTTAATCAAATTTTAATGCTACATACCTTGTTTACTAATAATATGAATGATATAATGATAGTGTATTATCGGAGGAGTAACGGACGGTCGAATAAACCGTCGGACATCGAGTGAAAAGAGAAGCATCATGGAACAAGTAAGGTGTACAAATTGCGGCAGTACCGCCATAGTCCCCGACGGGTCGGGGGAGTTTTGCAGATGCGACGCGTGCGGCAGCACGTTCAATGTTTCGCACGCTGCGGCGTTTTCCAAATTGCAGCTCGATCACACGCAGGACATTCGCGCGTGGCGCGAGTATCTTGCCAAGCAGTTGCACATGCAGCAGGAAAGCACGAAGTCGCGCGACTACGGCGGAGTGAAACTGTTTGCGCAAAAGATACTGTCGGTTCTTCCCGACGATTTTTGCGCGCAGTACTATGTGGCGCTCGCCGACAGATACGGCGATAACGACACGGCGTTCGTCAACTTTCTTAACACAGTGAGTTTCGACGGCGTTACGCCCGACGAGCGCAAAGAGGTAGTAGACTCGCTTGTTGCGACCGTAGAACCGAAGTATTTGGATGCGGTCAAGCGTTTCATATCGCGCATTTATCCGCAAACGTGTCAAAATTACGATGCCGCGCTCGACGCGGGCATAAAAAAATTCATACAAAAAATGCGCAGCGCGGCGGTGCGCGAGCGCGACGTATTTATTTGCCATCGCACGAGCGCGCCCGATCAGGATATAGCCGACGCGATTTGCTCGCGGCTCGAGGATCGCGGCTTGCGCTGTTGGATCGCACCGCGAAATATTCTCGCCGGCTCGCAGAATTACGAGCGCGACATAATGAAAGGCGTGGAAAACTGCAAAGTGTTCTTGCTCGTTTCGAGCTTTAAGTCCATATATTCCGAGGACTGCGAAATGGAGCTTAAAGCGGCGGTATTGTCCGACAAGGCGCTTTACAGCTATAAAATCGACGATACGCCCTACGACGGCGTGTTCGAGAAAGCGCTCGAATCGGTGCAATGGCTCGACGCGTCGGACGATCCGTTCGCGCATTTGGAACAGCTCGTTATCGATATAAAAGGCATGCTCGCCCGCGACGAGCGCGAAAAAGCGGAACTCGAGGAGCGGCGCATAGCCGCGCGCGAAAAGGAGCGTATCGAAGCCGAGCAAATGCGCAAGCGCGAGCAGGAGCGCATAGCGCGTTTGGAAAATCTCGTTACGGGCGGCGTGGCGGCAACCGTCGCGCCCGCGTCCACGATCAAATCTCGGCTCAAGCGCGCCGAGCTCGAGTTGAGTTCGGGAAGTTTCGCGCGCGCCGAAAAAGTCATCGACGAGGCGCTTGACGCAGACCCCGAAAACGGGCTTGCGTGGTGGCTCATGATGCTGTGCGATTACAGAGTCAAGTCGGATGCGGATCTGATCGCGCTCGATATAGATTTTACCGTAAACCGCTACTACGCAAATGCGGAACGTTTCGCCGATCCAGCGGTCAAGTGCCGTGTGGAAAAGGCTGTGGACGAATTTACGTCTAAGGTGATAAAAAACGTGAGCGGCACGCTCGACCTTGCCGAACGCAAGTTCGTCACCGACGACTTCGACGGGCTTAAAGATATGCTCGCGCAGTGCGGCAAAGCGTTCGACAACGAGAACGGTCTGATATTCAAAAAATATCCCGACATCGCGAGCAAATACTATTGGCTCAAGCTTTGGAGCAAATACGGTCAAAGCCCGCTCGTGTGCGTCGAGGACATAACGCGCGAATCGGAGTGGGAGCTTGCTATAAAATACGCTTCGCCCGTACAGGCGCAGGAATACGGCAAGGCGCGCGAAACGGTGTCGCAGAACGCGCAGTTGTTCTTGCGCGAGCGTTCCAAAAACTACGCCAACGACAACAAGCTTATAGACTATCTCGCGGACAATAAGGACATTCTTCCGCCCGCGGTGTACAATAAATATTCGTCGCTCATGTACTTCCGTAAAATGCTCAAGCAATTGAACATGACGGAAGAGCAGCTTTCTTGTTCCACGGCGGACATCTCCACCAACGAGTATTTCATGCTCGCCCAATCGGTAGCGTCCGACGAGCAGAAAGCCGAATACGACGCTTTGCTCGAAAAGCTCGACGCAAACCGTGCGAGCAAGCAGCGCGCGCAAGACGTTGCCAGACAGAACGCCATTGATGCGGCTAAGCGCGAACAAACGGTCGAGAGACGCGGCTCTGTAGCGCGCACGACAATAGTTTCGGTCAGTGCGGCATTATCGTTCGGATTGTTCTTTTTGGCGTCGATATTGATGCTGAGTGACGTCGAGAGCGCGGGGGCATATTATACTGCGTCGCTTGTGTTTCGCATTGTGTGCGATTCGGTGTCTATGCGCGTCAAAAACGAGAAGTTGAGCATACTCAATATTTTCGGATTGATCGCTACGGGCTTTACTGCGTTCGCAATAATAATTTGTTTTATATCGGGCGAAGGTTCGTTTGTGAATATCGGTTTGATAGTCGCGTCGTTCATAGTCGGCAGTATGGCGATAAGCAGACATAAACCCAAAAAGAAATAACAGATTTTCGGAGGACAATTATGGCAGAAATAGTAAAATTCACGGGCAGAAACGACGAGCTGTTTTGCCGCGAGAGCGCGGACAATCTCCATGCGTCGGCGCAGGTGATAGTGCCCGAAACGCACACCGTGCTTTTGATAAAAGACGGCGTGGTGTCCGAGGCGTTGCAGCCCGGCAGACACGACATATTCGATAAAGAGAACGGACTGTTCCGAGCGAGAAAGGACAGCGACGTGGCGACGGTGGATTTCGTGTTCGTGTCCAAAACGGCGAAGCTCCCTATGCTTTGGGGGACCAGCTCGCCGATAAAAACGCGCGATCCCATAACCGACGTGGCTATCTCCGTCGGCATAAACGGCGAACTCGAATTCCGCGTGGCAACGCCCAAAAAGTTCTATCTCGAACTTGTCGGCGCGGACACGGAGTACAATACCGACAAGCTCAAGCGTCGCATACTCAATCGTCTGCTCGGAATAATCGAGCCGGCTGTTACGAGCATCATGCGCACCGAGCGCAAGAGCTATACCGAGTTCGCTCAGTACAAGGGCGATATAGCGGTGCGGCTCAAGCAAAAGATAGACGAAACCTTGCACGACGAATACGGCTTGGAAGTGTGTTCGTTCTCCATAAACGGCACTTACATTTCCGAATCGGATGCGGCGGCGATAGAGCGCGCGCGCGCCGAACTCAAGTCGGTCAAGCGCACTTGCCGCAAGTGCGGCGCTACGGTCGGGCTTGACGGCAAGTTCTGTCCCGAGTGCGGCGAAAACCTCGTCGAATCGTACTGCTCGAACTGCGGCGCAAAGCTCGACGCGAACGCCAAGTTCTGTTCGCAATGCGGAAAACGAACCGGCGCTTAAGCCCGCGGCGCTTAAGCGGTCTGATCGTATATTTAATCGACATTTATATAAATAAACTTGACAAACTTTGTAAAATAATACATAATGTACATAACGGCGTCGACGTACCGTCGGCGACTTGACGACCGAGTTCGTTCGTTGTGCATTGTATTTTCGGAGGTAAACATGGGATTTTGTTTTTCGTCACCCAAAAAGAAAGACGTGCTTGCGGACAGCAATCAAATACTCGCGGACAACGCGCGCGTGTTGTCGGTTTGCGTAGAACTTGCCGAAGGCGAACTGCGTAAAAACGTGGAAAGACTGTACGACGCGGTCAAGTATATGACGCCCACGACGATAGCGGGCGCGATCCAAGCCGATAAAAAGATCGGCGCGCTTGCCGGCGATCTCAAGATAGTATTGAGCAAGGGCGAACGCACGCTCGTCAAGGCGGCGGACATCGTCGGCGATCTCGATACGGCGATCGTCGAAAGAAATTCTTATACGAAATAGCGGCATAGCAGCGCAATGCGCGCCGATGCGTTCGGGCGATCCGTATCGCGATCGGCGTCGCGTTTCTTGCTTTTGCGCGCTTGCCGTTTATAACAAAGAAGTAAGGAGCAATCATGTTCGGAAGAAACAAGTTCAAAAAGCTTAAGCGCGAAGAAGTAGTCGACGCTATCATAGAGCTGACCAAACAGCAAGAGGATCTGGAAAACGGCGTGTTGACCAAGTCCGAGGAAGTGGATAAGCTCATGGAGCGCGGCAAAAAGGAAAAGAACCGCGACATCAAGCTCTTGTGCGCCAAGAAAGTCACGAGTCTCCGTGAAGAAATAAAACGCGACACCAACCGTGCCGCGTACTTGCTTTATAACATAAAGCTCATGGAAAAACTCAAAGCGGCGATAGACGACAATCAGTTCGTCAACAACACTACAAAGCTGCCGCTCAACAAGCTTTTGGGCGATCAAAAAGCGCTTTCGGCATTTTTGCAAGATGCTATCCAAAACCGCACTTCCGCGGAAGAGGCGCTCGTCAGCGCGGATCAAATGTTCGACACGTACGAGCAATCGGCAAACGCCGACACCAGCCCTATATATTCCGCCAACAAGTCGGACGACGAGCTTTTGGCAATGTTCGAGATGCAGGATCAGCTCGATTCGGAAGCGGAGATCGACGCCGACCCGCTGTCGGACGAGGAGCTTGAGCAAGCGCGCAAAAGCCGAATCTCGGAGTGAGTGATTCATGACCGAAGAAAATTTGATCGAGTCGTTCGAGACTTATTATAAGCTTGCGCGCGACGCGCACAATGCGGGCGAGTACAACAAGGCGAAACGCGAGTATTACAAAGCCGCCGAGTACATGACCGAGCTTGCAAAGCTTTCGGGCGAAAAGCTCAAGGCGGCGCGGATAGAGCGCGTAAAACGCATTTTGGCGATCGCCGATTCGCTGCCTAAGTCCGAGCCGAAAAAACCGGTCGTGCGCAAAGCCTCCGAGCGTCGCGGCGGTTCGGATAAGTCGGACGACGACAGCGAAACGCAGTTCAAAAAGGCGGAGATCCCCGACGTCACGTTCGACGACGTAATGGGGCTTGACGACGCCAAGGAAGCGATACGCATAAAAATGATATACCCGATGGAGCATGCCGACGTGTACAAGGCGCTCGGCAAAAAGTCGGGCGGCGGAATACTTCTCTACGGTCCGCCGGGAACGGGCAAGACCATGCTCGCAAAGGCGGCTGCGCACGAGGCGCGCGCGGCGTTCTATGCGGTAAAGTGCTCGGATATAGTGTCGAAGTGGGTGGGCGAATCGGAAAAGAACATTGCCAATCTTTTCGATACGGCGCGGCAGAACGACAGAGCGGTCATATTCTTCGACGAGCTTGATTCGCTGTTTTTCAAGCGCGGACAGGACGTGCACAACGACCGCAGAGTCAACGAACTTTTGCAGCAGATAGACGGGTTTTCGAGCAAGGGCGCGGGACTTACCGTACTCGGCGCAACGAATAATCCTTGGGCGGTGGACGATGCGGCTATGCGCCCCGGGCGGTTCAGTCAAAAAATATACATACCGTTGCCGGAAGATAAAGCGCGCCGCGCAATGATCAAGTCCAAGCTCGAAAAAACGCGCGTGGACGGCATTATCGACGTGGAATACACCGTAAACAAGACCGAGGGCTTTTCGGGCGCGGACATCACGGAACTCATGGACCGAGCAACCGACGCGCCGCTCCGTCGTTCGCTCGAATCGGGCGTTATCTCGGGGCTTATCATGCAGGACATCGACGACGCGCTCGCGTGCGTCAAGCCGTCCGTAGACGAAAGCACGCTGCGGCGGTTTGAAAACTATATCAATGAGTAAATATAACACCCGATCGAATAACGGCAATTCGGTCGGGTGTTTTTATATGCTTGCTTAATGCGATATTCGTAATTTAGCCGCTATGCGGCATTAGGGTTGAGATTCTTCACTTCGCTCGCATGCTCGCTCGTTCAGAATAGCCTACGGCTGCTGCGTAGGATAAAAGATAAAGCCCCTTTTGTCGGCTACGCCGACATTTTCCCCGAAAGGGGACAACGAGAGCCGAACATGTGTAACATCTCGTCTCCCCAATTGGGGGAGATGTCACGGCTTTAGCCGTGACAGAGGGGGCTCTATGCGATAATGTGTAATAACGTAAAGCAATCATATTATAGCTGCTAGCGCGGCATTAAAGTTTAGATTCTTCGCTGCGCTCAGAATAGCCTGCGGCTGCTGCGTAGGACAAAAGTAGTATACCGAACAATTGCAAATATCTTTTGTCATTCTGAGGCGCAGCCGAAGAATCTCAACCTTATTAAATAAAAAACGATAACGAAAGGTCGATTGAAATATGCGAAATAAAATGCAAATTTGTTTCGCGGTTTGTCAATAATAAATTTTGCTTTTATAAACTTGATTTTTTCGTTTAAGTATGGTACAATAGCTTTGCAACAATACCTTGTAACGAATAGCCAAATCCCCCTATACACTTGTAGGCTCTTTTCCTTTTGCATATTTTATATTCCCAACGTTAAAAATTGGTAGCTACATACCGATCCACGTTGGGTAGTATTTCTTGCAAAAGGGATGGCTAACTTACAGGTAGTGTTGCAACTATGCGGTCGGTATGTGCTATATGCCGTTCCGCAAGGAGCGGCATTATTTATGGAAAAAACAATCGAAACCGAGAGAATCACTCGATCGTTAAAGGCTCTGATCGCCAACTCGATTATCAATGAATATGCTGTCGAGCGCGTGGCGTTCGGCTTTGAAAATCCGGGCGATAAAGCGCCGATCGACTTGTATTTGCAAGATTCGCACTTAAGCATAAACGATTTTCCGTCGCGTCAAGATATTCCGGGGGTCTATATAGACGAGCAAGAGCGCATAAGTGCGGAACAGAACTATGCGGAATATGTGCGCGATCTGTTTGTTATGAAAGCGGAGCGGATATTTTCCGACGCGCCCAAAGACGTTTGCTTGGAGCGCGACGGCGAGGAAATACCGATGTTGCCGCGTTTTCGTAAATATCTGTTCGGGCTGTTGCCGTTATTTACCGAAGTATTAAACGTCGAAGTAAAATGCGACGCATTCGACCTTGTCGTTACGGAAAAAGAAAGCGATGCCGAATATCCGCTGTGGCAAAAGTTCGTAACGGCGATATTGCTCGAGCCGATAAAATCGGGCAGTCAAATCAACCGATACGTAAAAAACATTTCAAACGCGCCGAACTATATCGGCAAGCTCATAGAAAAGAAAGGCGGGAACTTTTATCTCAAGCCCGTGGATATATACGGTTACGAATATGCTTTTGCCCTGTTTTCTCTTATACAATTCGTAAACGACGCAAACGGCAGGCTATTGGAACTTAAAATGCTTGAATGGGAACGCAAACGGTTGACAAAATAAAATGCAAATACAAAAAGACTGCCCGTTGTTGATTTAGAATAGGTTTGTAACATTCGTTACAAGCCTTTTTTGATAGGTTCGTAGCAAATGCTACGAGCCTATTTTTCATTTTTGGAGGAAAGCATGGAACAAATAAACGAAGCAACGGCGCGCGCGGCGAAAGACGCAAACAGCTTCAGCGACTACATAGAGGGCAGCGCGACAGCCAATTACAACGCGAAATGCGCCGAAGCCCGCGAAGCAGCGGAAGAGCGCAAAAAAGAAGTACCCGAAGAACGCCACGCGGAGCTTGACCGCCTTGTGGAAAGATATTGCACGAAGTTAGCGAGTTGGACGAACCGCAACAACGCAAACGAAGCGAGTTGCCCGTCGGTAATGATCAGCGGCGCCGGAAACTTCCCCGTCAAGAAAAAGGAAAAACAAAACGCGCGGCGCGACAGCCTTATGCGCGAGTACAACGAGATAGCCGCGATTTTAGAAAAAATCAAATCTTACGGCGTGGGCGGCTTCCCGATACTTGCGGGAGATGCGGACGCGATCGAAAAGCTCAAGGCGAAGATTGCAAGCGCGGAAGAAGCGCAAGAAGCAATGAAACTGCATAACGCATATTACCGCAAACACAAAACGCTGAAAGGCTGCGAGGGCATATCGGACAAGCTCGCCGAACAGCTTGACGCGGTCATTCCTACAACGCTTGAAAAAGTGCCGCACGCCGGGTGGGAGCTTTCAAACAACAACGCTAATATAAAACGCATGAAAGAAAGGCTCGCCACGTTAGAGCGCGAAAAGAACACGGAAGCAACCGAGTGGGTGACCGACGGGCTTAATTTGACGGTCGTCGAGAACAAAGAAATTATGCGATTGCAAGTTATATTCGAGGACAAGCCGAGCGCAGCAGTTAGAGAGCTTCTGAAAGGCGCGGCGTTCCATTGGTCGCCGAGCCAAAACGCATGGCAAAGGCAGCTTACGGACAACGCCCGCTATACGCTTAAAAACATTTTGAAGAAGCTGAAAGAAAACGCATAACCCCGCTGACGAGTCTTTGAAAATTAAGACGAAACGACCGCGCTCGGCGCGGCGTTCGGGGCAACCCAAATACGACAAGGAGGTCAAGCAATTTATGGGCAAGGGCAGCACATTGAGCAAAGAAAAGCGGTTCACGCTGTGCGTTCCGAAAGACACGTTCGACAAGTTGAGCGAGCGCGCCAAGCAAGAGCAAACGAGCGTGAGTGCCGTAGTTAGAAAGCTCATTATTGACGGTTTGGCAAAGGCGTAGCGAAAATTTACAAGGGAGGTCATTATGCCGAAATATAGAGAGCTACGCGAACAAAAAGGCTTGCAAGCCAAGCAAGTGGCAGATGCGGCAAGCATCGACGCAACAATGTACTCGCGGTTTGAGAATTATCGAGCTTTACCGATACCGACCGACTTCGAGCGCATAACCGAAGCGTTACAATGCTTGCCGACCGACATTTACACGCCCGAAGAGATCCGGCTTATACCGAGCGCAAACACCGCGACGGAAGCGACCGGTGGGGCAAAAGCAATCAGAGAAACGACCGAATACAAAATGACGGTACGGCTCAACAATGACTGCCGCAAGGTATTGACGAGAGAAGTACTGCAGCAATGCGGGTTCAAAAGCATTAACGAATGGGTGATCTATTGCGTGATGCAGCTCAAAAGCCAATACGAAGCGGCAAACAAAAAAGCTCCGCAGCCTTACGCGACAAGGCACACGGAGCGGTTGGAAACAAAGCAAACTACCAACGCACCAACCGGTGCCATTCTATCACAAATAAACCCATTTGTCAAATAGGAGGACAAACACATGGAAAAAGAAAAGCAAACTGCGGAAGAGGCGAAGAAGCCCGCCGCCACCAAGAAGCTGGCGAACGCGAAGCCGGAAGAGAACAAACCGTCGGCGCGCAAAAAGACGCTGTTCGAAAAGATACAATGCGTTCGCGTAGGGCTGCAAAAAACGGAAGTGAAAAAAAGCGGCAAAATGAACGGACGCGAAAGCAAGCCGTACCTTGAGTTAGCCGACTTTACCCCGCAGCTCAACGAGCTAATGCTCGCCGAGAGATTTACGGCGATTGTCAATTTCACAGCCTCCGAAGCGACGCTTACGGCATACGACTTCGACAGCGAGCAAACATTCACGATCACAAGCCCGATGCGCGAAGTGAAAGTGACGGGCTGCAACGATATGCAAAATCTCGGAGCGGTCGAAACGTATCAGCGCCGTTATTTGTATATGGCTATGTTCGATATAGCAGAGAGCGACATATTGGACGGCGGCACCGGAAACGGCGAGAACAGCAACGGCAAGCCGAAAGCGGACAAGCCGTTCGAGAAGCCTACACCCGAGCAGTTGAAAGAGGTCCAAGCCCTTAAAATGGACTTGAACAATATCGCCGCGCATTTCAAAAAGAGCGTCGACGAAATCAGCAAAGAAGAGGTCGCGGAAGCTATCGCTATGCAAAAAGCCGCTATCGCAAAAGTGGAAGCGAAAAAAGCGGCACAACAAGCGGCACAACAAGCGGCACAACAGCAAACCGAAAATGCGGAGGGAAAAGCACAATGAGAGTAGTATTCAACGAAGAACAGCATACTTATTGGCTCGGCGATAAACGGCTTATAAGCGTTACGCGCCTTTTGAAGAAACACGGGCTGTCTACCGATTATTCAGCAGTAAACCCGGACGTTTTGGAAAAAGCCGCGAAAAAAGGTACAGCCGTTCACAGCGAGATCGAAGAGTATATCAAGAACGGAGCGGTCGGATTTACGCCCGAATTTATGGGCTATCTCGACCTTGTGGACGAGATACAATTCGCGCCCCAAGAAAGCGAAATCGTATTACCGAGCGGCGACATACCCGACACCGAAATCGACAAGTATATCATAGCGGGAACGGCTGACCTAATCGGCACGAGCATTTGCGGCTCGACGCTTGTCGACATTAAAACCACGCAAAGAGTGGACGTGCGTTCTTGCGCTTGGCAGCTCTCGCTGTACGAACGGCTTGCGGGCGTAAAGTTCGACAGAATGTTCATATTCCACTTGCGAGAAGAAGCGTCAAAGATTATCGAAATCGAACGCATACCCGAAGCCGAGATTGACCGACTGCTCGAATGCGAGCGCAACGGCGAAATTTATCACGAGCCGGGTCTTGTGGTCGAGGGTGACCTAATAGCGTGCGTGGAAGCAGCGGAACGCGAGCTTAAAATAGCGGAAGAAGTGCAAAAGAAAGCGAAAGAAGTATCGGACGGTTACCGTCAGAAACTTTACGAATTTATGACCGCGCAAGGCATTAAGACGTGGGAAACGCTCGACAAATCGATGCAAATTACACGAGTTGATCCGTACACGAAGCAAGGCATCGACGGCAAGCGTTTAAGAGCAGAACACCGCGAAATTGCGGAAAAATACACGACTATATCGCAAGTAAAAGGCACAGTCAAGATAACAATTCGGGAGGCGTAAGTTGGCAAAAGAAATCGGCAAATTTAACTGTACGTTCGAAAACTGCTTGACGGACGCGGACGGCTCGCTCGTGCTATCGTTACGCGTCGCAAAGGACGAAACGTACCCCGCCAAGCAAACAGCCGCGACGATACGCACGGGGCTTGCAAAAGGCAAAGAACGGCTCACAGTGGCGGTCGAGTGGTACAAAGAAAAGCGGAGCTTGAATGCGAATGCGTACTTCCACGTTTTAGTTGACAAGATAGCCGAAGCGATGCAGCTCGGCGCGGACGAAACAAAAGTGAAAATGGTGCTTGAATACGGCACAATAGCAACTGAGTGCGGCGAGCCGGTAATCGTAGCTTTACCAAAGAGCGCGAACGTAGCGGACTACTACAAGTACGCGAAATGGATTGCCGATTTCACGGCGAAGAACAAAAAGCCTTACAGTCAATATGTTTTCTACAAACATACGCACACGCTCGACAAAGCGGAAATGAAGCGGCTTATAGACGGGGTTGTGTACGAAGCAAAAGAGCTTGGCATCGAAACGAGAACGCCCGAAGAGTTGGCGAACCTTATCGCCACTTGGGAGGCCCAACCGTGAACGAGCGGACAAAGGCGTGCGCAATAAGCAAAGCGACCAAAGACGCAGTATATAAGCGCGATCGCGGACAATGCGTGCTTTGCGGTAAGCCCGGCTTACCCGAAGCGCATTACATACCGCGAAGCAAGGGCGGGCTTGGCATAGAACAAAATATCGTGACACTATGCCGCCCGTGCCACGATTTAATGGACAACACAACAGCGCGCGACAGCTTGCTTAAGCGCGTAAAAGAACACCTTGACTTGTGGTATCCGGACTTTACGGACGCCGACAGAATTTACAAAAAGGAGCAATCATGAACAAAATAATTTTGATAGGAAATCTCACCAAAGACCCCGAGAACGCGACAACGCAAAGCGGCGTTAACTTCACCCGATTTCAAATAGCGGTCAACCGACCGTTTACGAATTCGGCGGGCGAGCGTGTAGCGGACTACTTCGACGTTATCACTTGGCGACAGCTCGCCGATAGATGCGCAAAGTATCTATTCAAAGGCAGCAAGGTTGGAATTAACGGCTCGGTGCAGCGTAGGCAGTACGAGGACCGCGACGGCATAAAAAGGACGTCATTCGACGTCGTAGCCGACGAGGTGGAATTCCTTACGCCTAAAAGCACCACCGGCGCGAACGGCAACCGAGCCGACCACGAGCCGCCGCCGATTTCCGATATGCAGCCCGTAGATAACGACGACTTACCGTTCTAACGGAGGGACCAAGTAATGGCAGAAAGGCGAATGTTCGCAAAATCAATAATCGACAGCGACGCGTTCCTTGATATGCCGCTTTCGGCACAAGCGCTGTACTTCCACCTTTCAATGCGAGCGGACGACGAGGGTTTTCTCGGAAACGCGAAGCGTGTGCGCACAATGATAGGCGCGAGCGAGGCCGACTTCAAGCTGCTAATCGTAAAGCGCTTCGTGATCGTGTTCGAGGACGGAATAACGGTAATTCGGCATTGGCGAGTACACAACATAATTCAAAAAGACCGCTTCAAAGAAACGATATACGTTGACGAACGAGCGCGGCTCGGATTTGACAAAAACAAGACCTACACCGAGTGTTTGGAAACACATTGTATACAAAGTGGAAACGAAACGGAAACACAGGTTAGGTTAGGTAAGGGCAGTTTAGGCAAGGAAAGGTTAGGTGAAGAGAGTGCGTCGCCGAGCGCCGCCGCTTCCAATTCCCGATTTGTTAAGCCTACGCTCGAAGAGATAGCCGAGTTTTGTGCGGAACGTAACAGCAACATAGACCCGCAAGCATTCTTCGATTTTTACGAGAGCGTCGGGTGGAAAGTTGGAAACAAGCCAATGAAAGATTGGCGGGCTTGTGTAAGGACTTGGGAACGCCGAGAAAAGCCGAAAGCGCAGCAACCAAGTAAACCGAACGGCGACAAGTACAAACGCGAGGACTAATCGATGCAAGGCATACAAGAAGCTATCAACAAAGCCTTTAAGGGCTTGTCGGGCGAGATAACGCTACGCGACGACGAATACTTGGGCGACGACGGACTGCCGCATTGCAAAAACTGCAAAACGACGCGCGTGTTCATAAGCGCCGACAAAAACTTCATAGCGCGGTGTTCGTGCAAATGCCAAAGCGAAGCCGAAGAGCAACGGCGAAAAGAAGAAGCCCGACAAAAAGCACTCGAAGCGTTTAACAGCCGCCGCAACCTTTCAATGCTCGGCGCTCGGTATAGAAACATACGGCTCGAAAACGCGACGATAACCGAGAGCAACAAAGACGTGTACACGAGATGCAATCGCTACGTCGAACACGCGAAAGAGATGCGCGAGAACAATATCGGCTTGTACATATACGGCGACAATAGCAGCGGCAAAACCTACCTAACAGCTTGCATTTGTAACGAGCTACTGTGGCAAGGCTATCGGTGCATCTACACGAACCTTGCAACGATATTGAGCGAAATACGCAGCAGCTACGACGGACAAGGAATGGGTGAGTGCGAATTGCTAAACCGCTTGCAAGCATACGACTTCGCATTCATTGACGATTTAGGCAAAGAGTTTATCGGGCGCGAGTATAATGCGAGTTCGTCAAAGTGGGCAGAAGAAAAGCTGTTCGAAGTGATTAACGCACGGTACAACGCGCAAAAGCCGACCATATTCTCGTCAAACTACGAGATAAGCGCGCTCGCAAGCGAGCTGCGGCTTGACAAGGCGATAATTGAGCGCATCAACGAAATGGCTACGCGAGTTTTGAAGCTCGACGGCGACGACTTCCGCTCGGCGGTACGCAAGGACGTGAACGACGTCGCCAAAAAATACGGCATATAGCCGAAAAATAAAAACGGAGAAATAACCACATGGAAAACAAGACCAAAATCAGCGGCACAATCGAGATCGAGATTGCCGGAATAAAATACAGCGGCGCGGTAGAGCTTACGGAAGCACCGAGAGCAACCGCCAACAAACCGCAGTACAAAGCGTGGGGCGTTCGGATCGACCGCGAAAACAGCGACCCCGAAGAAGCTGTCGAATACATAGGCGAGGCGGCGGGCTATATGCCGGCTGACGGAACGGAGCCGGGCAGTTGGGCTGATAACCCGGTATTCGCCAAGATAAAGCCGTGCTTACTGTGCAACGGTAAGGTTGTAGATTATTTAGACCCGAACGATTACGGACGCACGGCAGACGGCGAGCCGATCGGAAAAATGCGTGCATACTTCGACACTATGGTCGAGTTCGGCAAGATATTTTACCGCATACGCAAAGACGAACACTATACATACGTTGAGATAACGGACGATGCGCGTTCGCTCACTGACGGCTTTACCGACTACGCATTCAGCTACAAAGGCAAGGTGCGCGACAAGTTCTATATCGGAGCGTACAAGGGGCATATCGTAGACGGCAAGTTGCGCTCCATAAGCGGCGTTTTACCGGAGAGCCGCAAAACAATAGGCACGTTCCGAACCGCCGCCCAAGCGAACGGCAACGGCTACGAAATAACGCCATTCAATAAGCTAACGCTTTTACAGGCGCTGTATGTAGTTCGCTACAAGAGCCTTGACAGCCGCGCCGCGCTCGGCAAAGGTTATACCGAAGCGGACAGTTACGCACCCACCGGCAACACGGACAAGGACGGGCTGTACTTCGGCAACCAAGACGGCGAGCGACAAGTTAAGTGCCACGGCATCGAGGACCTGTGGGGCAACATTTTTGAATGGGTAGACGGCTTCGTTACGACCGACAAAATCAAAATTGCGGACGGAAACTTCAACGACAATGGCGACGGCTACGAGATAGCGGCTGATTTGCCGAATACGGTATGCGGCGCGATAACCGATATACACGGCGACAACAAGCTCGGTTTTGTACCGAAAGAAGCTGACGACGATTTGTGCGCGGGCGAAGCGTACTACTGCAATTACGGTTCGACGTGGAGCGACGGCACAATAAATCTACCGTGTTTCGGCGGCTATCGGTCGGGTGGCGCGGGTGCGGGGGCGTTCTGTTTCGTTTGCAGCTATTCGGCGTCGTGTGCGGGTGCGGGTATCGGCGCGCGCCTTTGCTTTTGTGGGAACGAGTGAGCCGACGAAATGGGTACGAATTGGCGACAGCTAAAAGCGATCGAATCGAAGAACAAGCAGCGCATACTTGCGGTTTGTCCGGACGTAAACGACGAGAGCGGTGTCTACATTCTAACGCGCTACGAGAGCGGCTTCAAATACGCATACGTCGGGCAAGCAAAGCGATTACTGACGCGGCTCGTGCAACACTTGAGCGGCTACCAACAGCATATCGACCTTTCGATAAAAAAGCACGGACTGTATAGCGAAACGAACCCGACCGGGTGGAAAATCGAATACGCTAATTGCCCCGAAGAGCAGCTCGACAATAACGAGCGGTTGCTGATAAGCGACTATGCAAATCGGGGCTATCAGCTCCGCAACAAGACAGCCGGAGGGCAAGACAGCGGCAAGTTCGGAATAGCGGACAACCGCCCCGCAAAAGGCTACCACGACGGCTTGCAACAAGGCTACGAGAACGCACGAAAGGAAATCAAGCATTTATTCGACTTGTACCTTACGGCGGTTATAACGGCAAATAAACCCACCAAAAGGCACGAAAACGCCTTACAAAAATTCTACGACTTTATAAACGGAGGACCAAAACAATGACAATAGAACAATTAAAACAAGCCCTTGACGTATGCAGTGAACACGAAGCGTGCGAGAATTGTCCGGCGCGCGAATACTGCGGCGATTTGGGAATAGTAACCGGTGAAGCATTGAGCGCAATCGAAAGGCTCGAAGCTGAAAAGGAAATTCAAACAGCACCAGAAAGCGACAACAATCAATCGGAAATACGCTTGATAATTGAAGCCAAGCCGCCGTTTGTGGAAATAGTAAAAGTGCTTGCGGACACATTCGCGTTTGATACTTCCGAAGAGCTAACCGCAATAGTAAATGAAGCTCTGAGCGAGGACGAAGAATTAAGTAAATTATTTTCGGTCAGAGTGGAGGTCGCGGGCAAATGAGAGAAATACTTTTTAGAGCGAAAGCAATCAACCGCGATCCCCGAATGCAATACCGCACGGACTACAAAAACGGCGATTGGGTTTATGGGTTAGTAAGCAGCGATCGCAAATACCACGACACTCACTTTACAGAAATGACGAACATCGACGGCGTAAGCGGTATAGACGTAGACCGTGAAACTGTTTGCGAATATACGGGGTTAACTGATAGAAACGGCGCAAATATATTCGAGGGCGATATTGTCAAAATAACCGACAAAATCGTTGACGCGACATATTACGCGCGGGTTGAATTCGGCAACCCTAACGCACAGTATAATTGGGGCTTTCAGTTAGTACCGTTATGTAAAACGCCGTTTGCAGTAGATATATTGCATTGGGTAGATATGGAAGAAAGCGGGGCTTTTATTGAAATTATAGGCAACATATATGACAACCCCGAGCTTTTGGAGGTAAAGGAATGAGCGGGCGCGAATTAAAGCCTTGCCCGTTTTGCGGAGGTACCTCGCTGAAAATCGAAAGCAAGCACAACGGGCAATGGAGCGACACGGGAACGCACAGCGCGACGGTTCGGTGCAATAAGTGTCACGCGAGAGGTGGCACAGCAAGCAGCAAGGCGGGCAAGAATGTTTACACAGCGAGCGAGGAAGCCAAAAACAAAGCGATCGAGCTTTGGAACGGGAGAGCATAATATGAGAGATATTATTTTTCGCGGCAAAGACAAGGACGACGGCAAGTGGTACGAGGGCGCATATAGGCGGTATGACGATACAACATATTGCTTCAAAGAGGACTGCGACCGCCACCCCGAAAACACGCACCACACAATCGTTTTTTCGCGTATGACCGATTGGGGTTTACCGAACCAACACTTACAAGCCGAAGCGATACCCGAAACTGTCGGGCAATATACGGGCTTGCAAGACAAGAACGGCAAAAGGGTATTCGAGGGCGATATTTGCAAAGTGGTGTATCTCGACAAGCGATGCAGCTCAAGCGGTGAACGCTACGAGGGAGAATTTGAGCTTATAGAAGAAGTTGCGTTCAAAAACGGCACGTTCTGCTTTAAGACAATGATTGAAGATATCGCTATGTACCGTCCGATCGGCTTTGAAATCTACGAAAAGCAAAAAATAAAAGATTTTGAAGTTATCGGCAATATACACGACAACCCCGAGCTTTTAGATTATGACGGTTCAAATACATAAAGGCGATTGCCTCGAAATAATGCCAAGCATACCGAACAAATCGGTCGATATGATACTTTGCGATTTACCTTATGGAGCAACGCAAAACAAAGCAGATAAGCGAATATCATTCGACTTGCTATGGAAGCAATACAAGCGAATTATAAAAGATAACGGTTGCATCGCGCTCTTTGCGCAAGGCAAGTTCTATGTAGATTTAGTCAACAGTAACAAGCGAATGTTCAGATACGATTTAGTTTGGAATAAGGGGCTTACAACGGGCTTTCTAAACGCCAAACGAATGCCGTTACGACAGCATGAGCAAATAGCAATTTTCTATAAAAAGCTGCCTACATACAACCCACAATTTACGCAAGGGCAACCGCAGCACAGCAAGGGAACAGCATACAAAACCAAAGAGCTGCGAAACGACAATTACGGTAAGTACGATGCGATTGAAGATACCCGCAAAGGGGCAACCGAAAAATACCCGATAAGCATACTGCAGTTTGTAAAGCCGCACCCGAGCAAAGCGCGACACCGTACAGAAAAGCCCGTAGCTCTCCTTGAGTATTTAATCAAGACTTACACCAACGAGGGCGACACCGTACTTGATAATTGTATGGGCGGCGGGAATACGGGCGTCGCTTGCGTAAACACCAACCGCAATTTTATCGGCATCGAAAAGCAAGACAATTACTTTGAAATTGCCGAGCAGCGCATACAAAATAGCCGCTCAACCGTTCCGTGTGAAGCGAGCCACGAAATCGAACCGCTCAAGAACCAAATAAACATATTCGACATTTTAGGGAGCAACCAATGAACCAAATCAGCTTTTTTGACGGTACGCAGCCGTTCCGAAACAATAAGCCGATACGCCTTATAGAGTTATTCGCCGGGTACGGAAGCCAAGCGCTCGCGCTGAAATATCTCGGCGTACCGTTCGAGCATCACCGCATAAGCGAGTGGGCGACGAAATCTATACAAGCATACAAGGACATTCACGCCGCCGCCGATCGTGCCGACTATTCAGAAGAATTGACGGTCGACGAAATAAAAGCGTGGCTCGTCGGCAAAATATCGCTCGACTACAACAAACCGGCAACCGAAGAGCAAATCAAGCGGTTTAGCGAAAAGGTCGTGCGTTCTATATATAACAATATGCGAGCGACGCGGAATATCGGCAGTATCACGCAAGCCGCCGCAAGCGACTTGGCGATAACCGATACCG
The DNA here is from genome assembly GCA_910587805.1 of uncultured Christensenellaceae bacterium. Lineage (GTDB taxonomy): Bacteria > Bacillota > Clostridia > Christensenellales > Pumilibacteraceae > Anaerocaecibacter. The sequence continues at coordinate 61,156 of CAJUNM010000010.1, forward strand.
ACAAATTTCTTTATATAATGACGTACTCGTTCCCTTGCCAAGATTTGAGCGCAGCGGGCAACGGCGCCGGAATGAGTAAGGGAAGCGGAACGCGCAGCGGGCTATTATGGGAGGTCGAAAGGCTTTTGAGCGAGTGCCACGAGCTGCCGCAAGTGCTACTTATGGAGAACGTACCGCAAGTTGTGGGCGGCGGCGCGATAGCGGACTTTGTACAATGGCGCGAGTTTTTGGAGCGGTTGGGTTACAAGAATTACCACCGACTAATGAATGCAAAAGACTTCGGAATACCGCAGAACCGCAACCGTTGCTTTATGATAAGCATACTCGGCGACTACTACTATACATTTCCGAAAA
>CAJUNM010000011.1:0-11536 GCA_910587805.1 uncultured Christensenellaceae bacterium
GACTCTGACTCCGTCATCCGTAGGTTCGAATCCTACTACCCCTGCCAAAGCGGCGTTCGTTATCGAAAAGAAACGGACGCTTTTATATTTGAATAGACGGGGGATTCGAACCCGAGTGGGCGCGACCGTGAAGCAAACAGCCCTGTGGGCTGTTTGTAGGGAGCGGACGAGCGGCTGTGCCGCGAAGCCGGCGGATTGCGAAGCAATACGCGCTAATCCTACTACCCCTGCCATGCAAAGCCCGAAACGAATTATCGTTTCGGGCTTTGCAATGAAATTCGCCTGTCGGCAAGTGAAATAACGTTGTTATGAAATATTCCTAACTGAATATGAAATATGCTTCGCACATTATAGGCGAATTTTATTTCACTGCGCGTCAGCGCAATTTCATGCGGAGTCAGTCGTATTTCATGTCACTTTAGCTATTTCATTATACAAAACAAAACGGGCGCAAGTTATGCGCCCGTTGGTGATCCATCCGCGATTCGAACGCGGGACAACTTGATTAAAAGTCAAGTGCTCTACCGACTGAGCTAATGGACCGTAATTTATACAACCGAATTATTTTAGCATACGCCATGCTTTTTGTCAAGCAATTTATTTGTTTTTTTCGATTATTTAACAATATTATGGAATAATCCGATATAAAAAAGTTTCGCACAGTGCGAAACCTTTTTATAGTATTTGCAAAATTATCAAAATAAAATATGAACTTAACAGCAGAACAACAAAAGACAACTTCAAAATGCCTATCGTTAAGCCGGCAATAGCAATACTTTTGTTTTTCCCGTCGCACTGTTTCGCGCGTTTAAGCCCGAGCGCTGAAAAAATGATTGCCAATATCCCAAAAAGCGGAGGGATCAAAGATAATATTAAGCCGGCGATAGCAAAGCCGTTATGGTATTTGGATAACCGTGCCGCAAAAGGGGCAGCGCGGTTCTTTTATGGATACTTCTTTTCCGCAGTTTTTGCAAATCATAAGTTTTTGCCTTTGAAACAGTATGCTACAATTATAATTGTATATCAAAGATTTTTACAAGAATAATTGTATAATATAAAGGTGAAAGAAAAGTTTTCGGAAAACATAAAAGCATTGCGTGCGGAATCGAACATATCGCAAGTCGGCTTGGCTAAAGCGATAGGGGTGACGCAGCAATGCGTCAGCGAGTGTGAGAACATGAAAACCGAACCCACGCTGTCGTATTTGTGGTTGCTTGCCGACTACTTCGGGGTGTCGTTGGATGTGCTGTGCGGCAGGGCGGATGAGTGATACAAAAAACCGAAAACGGCATTAAATTACTTGACAAATGCGCGGATAATATGTTAAAATCGTAAAGCTGTGGCATGGACGGGTTCCCGAGTGGCCAAAGGGAACAGACTGTAAATCTGTCAGCATCGCTTTCGGTGGTTCGAATCCACCCCCGTCCACCACCTAAAACCTAAAACGAACCACAAAATAGGTGTTCGGGTTAGGTTTTTTCTTTTGTATTTTTTGATTTTAGTCGTGCAGTTATGATCCGTAGTAGTGTAAGTTTGGCATATTTTTTGGTATGTTTTTGCATTCACGCACAAATAACTTATTTGCGTAATGCTTATTAGTATTGCAACGTTTATGATAGCTGGCTTGTTATCAAGACAAGCACACTCCGCAGTGTTAAAGTTGGTATTTATTAAGAATACGTTTGATTTTTCGACATAAAAAGAGTATAATGGACTTGTATATTATTTTATGGAGTTAGCAAAATGAAAAGAAATTTAACAATTGATCTTTTAATACAAGAGGCAAAATTGTTTTGTGAACTTATGTCAAATGAAAATCACAAATCATTGATAGGAGTGACTGATGGAAAAAGCCGTTGGTACATACGTTGAGCATAGATTTCAACATTATTTATATGATAGATATTTTGTTTCTATTGGGAGTAGTGCAAAAGGCATTGATTTGCCTGACAGTACAATACAAACTGATATAAAAGTTACTTCAATAGCACAGCCACAATCAAGTTGTCCATTTCAAAATGCTCGTCAAAAGATTTTCGGACTTGGCTATAACTTATTGGTTTTTGTATACGATAAAAAAGATAATATTGATAGTTGTTTATTACATTTTACTCATTGTTCATTTATAACAAGAGAAAGAACAGCAGATTATACAATTACATATAGACTTAGACAAATGATTTCGGATGGAGCAAATAGAGAAGATATAGTTGCATTTTTACAAGATAGAAATGTTCCCGGTGATGATATTATTTATAATGATTTAGCAAATGAAATTTTAGAGCATACTCCTAATCAAGGATATTTGACGATAAGCAATGCTTTACAATGGAGATTACAATATGGTCGAGTAATTTATCTTAAAAATTCGGTAGACGGTGTTATAAATTATGAATGGTAAAAAAGTGTTTGGTGATTATCAAACGCCATATGATTTTGCGCAAAAGGTTTGCAAATTAATAAATTGTAAGTATCAACGTCCTTTGACGGTTTTAGAGCCGACTTGCGGAATCGGTAGTTTTCTCATAGCAAGTTTACTGTTTAATGCACAAATATATTATGGAATAGAGATAAATCCGTTATATTGTAAACAATGTAAATTACAAATCATTGATGAACGTATTAAAATAATCAATGCTGATATATTTAACTATGATTTGAGAAGTCTTTTACATAATTTAGATGAAATACTTGTAATCGGGAATCCGCCTTGGGTAACTAATAGTGACCTATCTAAACAGAATGCAACTAACGCATTACGCAAAGCAAATATAAAAGCATTAAACGGTTTTGATGCAATTACAGGGGCAAGTAACTTTGATATTTGTGAATATATCATTTTGCAAATGATTGAACTAATACAAGAAAAAAATCGATACTTGCTATGCTTTGTAAAACTTCTGTTGCAAGAAATATTTTTAGAGAATTAAATCGACGCAATATAAAATATGATTCTTTTTCAATCTATAAATTTAATGCACAAAAAATTTTCAATATAGGAGCTGCTGCGTGTTTGTTAGCGATAGAGTTTAATTACTCTAATAACAATATTCAAAAACCTTGTAATGTCTATGATTTCGAGAATTTTGAAAGTCCAATTGAAATATTAAACTATTCAAATGGTAAAATTCTTAATTTTTCATTGTTAGAGGATAATTTTTATGGGAAATCTTGTTTTGAATGGCGACAAGGTGTTAAACACGACTGCTCAAAAATTATGGAATTAACTTTTAATGGTAATTGTTTTATCAATGGCAACAACGAAATAGTTGATATCGAAAAAGAATATGTTTTCCCTTTGATAAAAAGCAGTATGTTTAAGCAAGCTGTAATAAATGTATTCAGTAAATATGTAATAGTTACTCAAACAAAAATTAAAGAAGACACTCAACCCATTAAAAATGTAGCTCCTAAAACATGGCAATATTTATATAGGCATTTAGAAAATTTTGAAAAAAGAAAAAGTTCAATATATAAGAATTCGCCTTTGTTTTCTATGTTTGGGATTGGCGATTATTCTTTTGCAAAATACAAAGTTGGTATAAGTGGGTTTTATAAAAATCCGTTCTTTGCTCTATTAGATGGTAGCGATAAACCTATTATGACCGATGACACAAGTTACTTTATCTCTTTTGATAATTATGATATAGCATATTTAGCAATGCTTTTTCTAAACAATAGGAAAGTTAAACAATATTTAACTCAAATATCATTTCAAGATGCCAAACGTCCTTACACTAAACAAATATTAAACAATTTAGATTTTCAAAAGATAATAGATATAATTAGCTTTGACGATATTATACAAACTGAAACCGAGTTAGAATTACAACATTATGCGGAAATGTTTATGTATTACGAATTTAAGTATTATATTAAAGAAAAATACAATATATAAAAATCGTTTTCGATTATTGCCGTGTAGAGTAAATATCCGATCAGTTTTTGTTGAAAGTCTGCGCACGATACAATGTCAAAGTTTGTTTCTACGGTTGCAAATAATGAGTAAATATGCTATAATTACTTATTATTTAACGGAGTGAATATACAATGGATAAAACACAAATTTTTCAATTTATTTCCGAACAAAAAACGGCGTTTATCGGCTCTGTCAACGAGCAAGGTTATCCCGTAATAAGGGCGATGCTTGCGCCGCGCAAAATTGACGGAAACGAAATTTATTTTTCTACAAACACCTCATCGAGTAAAATAAAACAATATTTAGCGAATAATAAGGCTTGCGTTTATTTTTACAAACGCGGAAAATTCAAATATCAGGGCGTTACAATGATAGGCGAAATGCAGGTTTGCACCGACCAAGCGACCAAAGACGAAATTTGGCGTTTCGGAGACAGGCTTTTCTATAAACAAGGCGTAACCGACCCCGATTATTGCGTATTAAAATTCAAGGGTATATCGGCAGAATATTATTGCGATTTTAAGATAGAAAAGATAGAATTATAAACTTTTGTTTTATATACGTTTTTTATAATGATTTTTCATTTGTGCGGTTGTCGCTATTTTACAGTCGCATATTGTATATACGGTGAGGTCAAATGAACGAGTATACGTTAGAAGAAAAGTATGCTTTGATAAAGCAAGAATTATTGAAATGCGATTCCGAAGATCCGATTGCTATTGTAAAAGAAATAATGCAAAAGGATTTTGTCGGCATTCACGGTCCAGAACATCATTTTCTCGACGGTGCGGCGTTTTTAACGTCGTTCAAAAATGCGGGAGGCAAAATAAACCTTTCCGAATGTTTGGACGAGCTTGGAAAGCGTACGTTGAAAATGCCCGGGGCTATGTGCGGACATTGGGGGATATGCGGTTCGGTTGCATCAGTCGGCGCGGCGCTTTCGATCATAAACGGAACGGGACCGTTAAGCACCGACGATCATTACAAGCACAATATGGAGTATGCGGCTTCCGTATTGAGCGAGATGAGTAAAATAGGCGGCGCGAGATGCTGCAAAAGGAACGCGTTTCTTTCTGTTTCGCGTGCCGTCGAGTTTGTAAACGATAAATACGGTATGAAAATCAAGCTCGGGAACATACGATGCGAGTTTTCGCGGCTGAATAAGCAGTGCTTAAAGAACAAATGCCCGTTTTATAAAATATAGATCCTCGCTCGGTTTTTTCGCTTAACTCGAAGTTGCCGAGACAGCTCGGCGTAAATGCGCTGCAAATAGCTTTCGACATTGCATTTTTAATCGTATTTTAATTTCGCAGCGCTTGCGGTATAGCGTGACATTGTGTATAATGTATGTATACGAAAGAAAATTATAACGTATTTTTCGAGCGGTCATAATGAAAAGTTTACGCAGAATCATATTTTTAATACTCGTAGTCGTATTTGCTATTTTGCCGCTTTCGGGATGTAACGACAATCGAGCGGCGACGGCTGAGGAGCTTATTCCAAATTCCGACGAGCTTGGCGCTCCGGAGGGTTTGTGGTTGTACAAAGACTCTTTTCGCTATCGCACTGACGGAACGGAAGTCGAATGTCTTTTCCATAGTATCTCGGCGTACGGCGCTACGTACGCGCGAGATCGAATACACGTAGACGAATATGTTTACGATACCGATTCGCACAAGGCGATGTTTTCGGTGATATTCGATTGCGAAAAGAACGAGAGCAAGCGCGGTTTGTATCTGTTCGATTACGAAAATAAAACGGGCAAGTATTTGTGCGACGTGCCGTACGAGCGAGTAACGCTCGTCGAGTCGGACGGGTTGTTTGTCGCCGCATTTTACGACGACTGTAACGGCGACGATCGGCTTGTTTGCGAGTATCTTTTCGATTCCGACGGGAACTTGTTGTGCGACGATATTCGCGGCACGTTTCAAGACGGTATATTGTATGAGCTGCACGACGTTCGTTTGGATGACGGTACGAAGTATTTGCGCGTCGATTGGTATTACAACGGGCGACACGCATTGAATATTCCCGGGAGCATCGGCAGTTCTTTCGATATGGAGACGCACGGAGATTGGATGTATTTTATAGACGTCGGCAACGAGCCGATATTCGCGATCGAGAAAAATACCGAAGAGTATTCGCTGTTCGACGATGCGTTCGATATAAAACGCAATACAAGTAAGTACGTCGAAGAATACAGACACATAGAAAACCGTTTTTATTACAACGATTCGATGTATGTTTTTTCGGTCGTGTACCGCATTATAGACCGCGGCGACGAGAACCGCGAGGGAAAAGACGAATGGTGGTGGTATTTGCATCGAATAGACGGCGGTACTGCGAAAGAGGAATGTTCGTTCGGCGAGTACCGATCGGGCGCGACGCTCGGCGTATATAAGGACAAAATATATTTTAACGGGATGAAATACAGTTGGATCGTTCAGAGAAAATTCAGGTACGATCCCGTTACGCGCAAAACGAAAAAAATATCCGTGTTGTCTTATCATAAAGGATATATTCCCGCATTACCGTCGAATAAGCCGAGCAGCGGGAATAAAATCGTGGGCGAATACGAGTTTTATGTTTCGTCGAGAGCGTACGGATACAGCGGATTTCTGACCGCGCCCATGGGGCATTGTTATTATCTGATGCGAAAACACGACGGCAAAACCGAAATTATGCAGTACACGTTCGATTATATCGAAGCGCATTTTTACGACGATATTTGCGAGTTTTGACACTAACTAAAAACGTTGCAAACAAACGGGCAATACGTTTTGCAAACGGTTGACAATAAAAATAAAACATAGTATAATACGCTTAATCGAATAATTATTTGCGACTGCTACCGAGTAGTCGCGGTGCAATCGAAGCATTTTGTTCGCGTCGTTAGGTCTTTGAAGATGCGAACGGAATGCTTTTTTTGAGGAATCGATGAAAGAACGAGTGAAAAACTTTTTCAAAAGCATAAAGCCTGTCGAATGGACGATGTGGGCGGTCAGCACGGTCATAATAGTAGCGAGCTTTTTCGTGTTCAAAAATACCCAATATCATTATCTTGTCGGTTCGCTTATAGGCGTGTCCGCGCTTGTATTCACGTCCAAAGGCAATCCGATAGGTCAGGGATTGATAATCGTATTCGGCGTGTTTTACGGTATAATCTCGTTCTCGTTCAAGTACTACGGCGAAATGATAACATATCTCGGCATGAGCGTGCCGATCGCCGTATTCGCGCTTGTGAGCTGGCTTAAAAATCCGTTCGCCGGCAATAAAAGCGAAGTAAAAGTAAACACGCTTTCCAAAAAGGAATGGGCGATATTTTCGGTCGCGGTCGTAGCCGTTACTGCGGTGTTCTTTTTTATACTGCGCGCGCTCGGCACAAACAACTTGATCGTAAGCACGATATCCGTCGCTACGTCGTTCGCCGCGGCGTATCTCACGGCACGCCGCAACAGGTTTTACGCGATAGGGTATATGCTCAACGACATAGTTCTCATCGTGTTGTGGAGTCTTGCCTCGACGAGCGATATTACGTATCTGCCGATGACGATATGCTTTTCGGCGTTCTTTATGCTCGATCTTTACGGGTTTGTCAATTGGAGCAGAATGACTAAGAGACAGCGCGCCGCAGCGGAGCGGGCGTCTGCCGACGAACGACCGATCATTTCCGATAAAAAGCCCGAAACTGCCGAAATGACCGAAAACTCGGATAAAAAAACGGACGGCGTTACGTCGTCCGAATTATAGAAGCCTCTCCGCAGTCCACTGCGACGGTAGCTTGACCGATCCTTACCATAAGCGAGCCGTCGCGCTCCACGTATTCGGCGTGTCCGTTTGTCTGCATGCCGTTGTATGTAAAGCTCACGTCTTTGCCGACCGTCACGCACAGCTTGTTATAGCGATTGTGATCGAACGGAAGCAGCGACGCCGAATGTATGCGTTTTATCAATTCCGCGGTAAAAGCCGTCGCGTAATATTCCGATGCGTCGAGCGTGGCGGCAACGCCGTCGAGTCCCGCGCTTATAAGGTCTTTGCGGTTTACTGCGAAGTTGACGCCCACGCCTATAAGATACTCGCCGCGCCGCGGGCACTTGCACAGTATGCCGCATACTTTTTTGTCTCCGTACAGAACGTCGTTTACCCACTTGAGCCGCGTGCTTATCCCGAGTACGTTGAGGATGGTATCGCGTACCGCAAGCCCTACAGCGGGCGTGAGCGTATGCGGGTCGATGTTAAGCCCGCGCTCGCGCATCACGAGATAAATGCCGCCGTACGGCGAAAAAAACGTGTGATCTCCGCGCCCCGAACCGCGCGCTTGACTGCGAGCCGCGATCGCATCGTAGTCTCCGATCTCGTCGAACGTGGATTCGCAACGCTCGACGCATTTTATTTTCAGTCCGGTGACTTTTTGCAAAACTTTAACGTTTATAGCCATAGTGATATTATAGCGAATTTTTATATATAAAGCAAGTAAACGTTGCAATTTTGCGCTCGTTATGATACAATGTGCTTATGATTTTTCGCTTGAAAAAATTTATAGCGGTACTGTGTGCGGCGTTATCGGCGTTCGCGCTTTGCGCGTGCGCGGCGGCAGGTTACGCCGAGTATTCTTCCGTCGCGTTTTCGAGCGATATTATTTTCACCGCGCGTATAGTCGGCGGCAGACCGAAATATGCTTTCGACAAAATGACAAAACTCATTGCCGATATCGACGCTCAGGCATCGCTCACAAAGGACAGCGATCTCGCTGAGTTCAACCGCGCGGATGTGGGCGAGCGCGTCGAGGTGGGCGAGCATTGCTATGCGCTGTTCGAGCTGGCTATGAGGTATTACGAACTGACGTCGGGCGCGTTCAATCCCGCGCTTGCGCCGCTCGGCGAGCTTTGGCACGTTTCCGCAGACTCTATACCCGATACGGGTTTGGGCGACGGCTTGGTTTTGCCGAGCCGGAGCGACGTCGACGCCGCGCTTGAAAATTGCGATCCCAATGCCGTAGTTGCGGAAAAAAACGATGCGGACGGCAAGTATTATCTCGTCAAAACGTCGCCCGTCCGACTCGATTTCGGCGGTATAGCCAAAGGCTACGCCGTCGATCTTTGCGTGCGTATATTGGATGAGTACGGCGTAAACTCCGCGCTTCTCGATATTTCCGGCAACGCATATTTTTACGGCGGATATGTGTCGAACGCACAAAGCGACGCGTGGCGAGTAGGGGTTGTAAGCCCGCGTCCGCGCGTTCAATCGGGCGAACGCAAATACGTGTGCGCCGTGTCCGTAGACGGCGGTAATTCCGCTGTCACCTCCGGCGACTATATGCGGTATTACGTAAAAGACGGTGTGTATATCCCGCATATAATCGGACGCGACGGCGTGCCTATAGGCGTAACGTTCGACGGCGAAAGCTGGGTGAATTCGGGCGAACCCGTCATATCCGCAACGGTGATAGGGCAAAGCAGCGCGGTGTGCGACGCATTGTCCACGGCGGTATGCGCGCTCGGTATGGAGCGCGGACTCGAGCTTTTGAAAAAGTTGGGTTATAAAGGGTTGATTTTTACCGAAAAAAGGTATACAATTATAGGAAGCGAGTTGTACCGCCCCGATCGCTACGACGGACATCTCGCGTACGAACGCTATGAACCTTGACAGTATACGAAAGGTAAAGCGGTCAAAGCCGTTTACCGTACTCGACGGTATCATCGTTGCGGTGATCGCGGCGGTCGCTTCGCTCGGCGCATGGCTCGCGTTCCGCACGCCCGCAAGCGTCGTGACGGTGCGAGCGCCCGATTACGAGCGCACGTTTCCGCTCGATAAGGATGCGGAAATACCGCTCGACGGTCTTACCGTTCGCATAAGCGATGGCAAGGTTTGGGTAACCGACGCGAACTGCCCCGATAAAACGTGCGAGCATACGGGCAAGATAAGCCGCGCGGGGCAAAGCATTGTGTGTTTGCCTAACGGCGTTACTGTGTCGATAAGCGGCGAAGGCGATCTGTCGTGGGAGGTGGGCTGATGAAGACCAAGCGTCTGGTAACGCTCGCATTGCTCACTGCGATCGCTTCGGTAATATCCATAGTCGAGAACATGCTGCCGTCGCCCATTGCGCTCGCCCCCGGTGCAAAGCTCGGGCTGGGTAACGTGGCGGTGCTCGTAGCGTTGATCACGCTCGGCGCGGTCGACGCGTTCGCCGTGATGCTGCTCAAGTGTCTCGTCGGCGCGATAGCGTCGGGCAACGTATCGGGACTGATGTATTCGGCGCCGAGCGGTGCGCTCGCGTTGCTTATCGAGGCGATATTGTTTTATCTGCTGTTCGACAGAGTGTCGATCGGACTGATAAGTCTCGTCGGCGCGGTGGTATTCAACTGTGTGCAAGTGCTTGTGGCGAGCCTCGTAACGGGCGTCAACCTCGGCGCGCTCGTGCCGTGGATGATGCTTGCGGGCGTGCTCGCCGGTGCGTTTTCGGGATTGCTCGCGTATTATCTTATCAAAAAACTGCCGATGAGCTTATTCGGCGGGACGGAAAAGAACAAAAATGAGATTCAGTGACGGATTAAAAGACTTAAACGGCGCGGCTACGCGCGAAATATTAAAGCTCACGCAGCGCCCGGAAGTGATTTCATTCGCGGGCGGCATGCCGTCGGCGGATTGTATGCCGTGCGAAACGGTCGGCGAGATCGCGGCGGAAATACTGTCTTCGCGCGCGCCGTACGTGTTGCAGTACGGCAGAACGGAGGGTTGCGCGGAACTGAACGCCGAGCTTGTCGGGTATCTTTGCGGACTCGGGCTTGACGCGAGCGAGCGGACCGTGCAGGTAGTGAGCGGCGGACAGCAAGGGCTTGACCTTATGTGTAAGGCGTTCGTGAACGCAGGCGACACGGTGCTTGTGGAAAACCCCACGTATCTCGTGTTTTTGCAGATAGCAAAGACGTACGGCGCGAATATAGTCGGCGTCGAGAGCGGCGACGAGGGACTTGACGCAAACGATCTCGAGCGCAAGCTGAAACGATACTCGCCCAAACTGTTGTATATTGTCCCAACGTTTTCCAACCCGACGGGCAGGACGTACTCCGCGCAGAACAGAAAAGAGATAGTCGAGCTTTGCGCAAAGTACGATACCGTGATCATAGAAGACGATCCTTACGGCAAACTCAGATATTCGGGCGGCGAAGTTCCTACGGTCAAGTCGTTCGACAAGACGGGCAACGCTGTGTACGTGACGAGTTTTTCAAAGACCGTTGCCCCCGGACTTCGCGTGGCGGCAGTGCACGGCGACGAGCGCATTGTGCGCAAAGTGTCGATCGGAAAGCAAGGCGCGGACGTGCAAAATCCCGCGCTTACGCAACTGATAATTGCGGAATACTTAAGGCGCGGCTGTTTTTACCCCAACCTCGAACGAAGTATATCCGTGTACCGAAAGCGTCGCGACGCCATGCTCGACGCGATAGCGCGGTATATGCCGAGCGAGGCGGACTATACCAGACCGGACGGCGGCTTATTCGTATGGATGACGCTGCCCGAACGCATCGACTGCAAAAGCTTGTTGCCGCGCGCCATAGAGCAAAACGTTGCGTATATTAACGGCGACGAGTTCTTTTCGGACGGTAGCGGCAGGAACAC
>CAJUNM010000011.1:11546-15401 GCA_910587805.1 uncultured Christensenellaceae bacterium
CGCTGAGGCTCAATTTTTCAAACGCGGACGAACAAAAGATAGATAAAGGTATTAAAATACTTTCGGAAATTTTCAAAAAAGCGATCACGGAGGCAGCAAAATGAAACAAAACGTATTCGACATACTCGAAGCAAGAGGATTTATCAAACAAACGGTGTACAAGGACGATCTATATGCCATGCTCGGCGAACGTCCCGTTACGTTTTATTGCGGCTTCGATCCGACCGCGGACAGCTTGCACATAGGGCATGTGATACCGCTCATGGCGGCGTCGCTGATGCAAAAGTCGGGACACAATCCCATACTCCTCGTAGGCGGCGGAACGGCTATGATCGGCGATCCGTCCAATCGAAACGATATGCGCAAAATGATGACGAAAGAGACTATCGCGGACAACGTGAGCAAGATCAAACCGCAGCTCGAACGCTTCGTGTCGTTCGAGGGCGAGCATGCCGCGCGCATAGTCAACAATGCCGATTGGCTGTGCAACCTCAATTATATCGATTTTCTGCGCGATTACGGCGCGTATCTGTCCGTAAATAAAATGCTTACCGCGGACTGTTTCAAGACGCGGCTCGAAAAGGGTTTGAGCTTTTTGGAGTTCAATTATATGCCTATGCAAGCGTACGACTTTTTGCGCTTGTTTACCGATTACAACTGCGAACTCGAGATAGGCGGCAACGATCAATGGAGCAATATTTTGGCTGGCGCGGACTTTATACGCCGCGTCGCGCACAAGGACGCGTACGCGCTCACTTGCTCGTTGCTCGAGACTAAGGACGGCAAAAAAATGGGCAAGACGCAAAAAGGCGCGCTTTGGCTCGATCCAGAAAAAACCGCGCCTTACGAGATGTTCCAATTCTTCCGCAACGTCGATGACGAGGAAGTGGAGAACTGTCTCAAGCTTTTGACTTTTGTGGAACTCGACGAGATCGCCGCGCTTTGCGCGCATCGCGACGAGCGCATGAACGCGGCAAAAAAGCGGCTCGCTTACGAGGTAGTCAAGCTCATACACGGAGAGCACGCCGCAAACGACGCCCTCAATAAGGCTCAGGCGGCGTTCGAGGGTGCAAACACGGAAATGCCCGCCGTCGATATAACCGCCGACGGCAACACGCCGATAGTCGATATTATGACGGCTGTCAAGGTGTGTTCGTCGAAAAGCGAGGCGCGCAGATTGATCGAAGGCGGCGGCGTGCGCATAGACGATAAAAAGGTAGAGCGCGTCGATGCGCGGCTGTGCGAGTTTACGAGCGGCAGCGAATTCGTGCTGAATAAGGGCAAAAAAACCAAGCTGAAAGTGCGCGTCTGATGTTCGACTGCGTTAAGTCAGGCGAATACGTTTTGACCGTAAAGCGTTCCGAGTTTATAGCAAGCTCGTATCTCATCGGCAGCCGCGACGAGGCAAAACGCATATCTTCCGAGCTGAAGGCAAAACACCGCGACGCGCGTCACGTGTGTTACGGATATATTGCCGACGAGATCGGAGACGACTTCGGCTACGACGATGACGGCGAACCGAGCGGCACCGCCGGCAAGCCCATATATTCCGCGCTCGCGGCGGCTGACGTGCGGCGTTCGCTCATAGCCGTCGTGCGATACTTCGGCGGTATAAAGCTCGGCGCGGGCGGGCTGACTCGTGCGTACAGGGAAGCCGCAACGGGACTTATAGAGCGCGTCGGCACGGTCAAAGCCGAGCGCCGTGCCGAATACTCGGTGACGTGCGGGCAGAGCGAATATAAGCGGATAGCCGCGACGCTCAGAGCGTTGCCCGCCGAGTGCGGCAATATAGTTTACAACGATAAAGTATCGTTTTGCTTGACCGCGCCGATCGAGTTCGACGTTTGTGCGGCGATAACGCCGCTCGGCGCAAAGGTCGAATACTTAAGCGAAAAATTCTGTTTTATTCAATAGGGTAAGCGTCATGAAATTCATCGAATGTAAAAATCTCAAGGCTAAGCCCGAAACGGTAACGAGTTTCGGTAAGCTGTTCACGGATTATATGTACGTCCGCGAGTATGCGGACGGCGCGTGGCAAGAGGGGTGTATCATGCCGTTCGACGCGCTCGAACTGCTGCCGTGCGCGTCCGTACTCCATTACGGTCAAGCGGTGTTCGAGGGATTAAAAGCGTATCGAAACGCTTGCGGCGAAGTGCGGCTGTTTCGGGCGCGAGATAATTTCGAGCGCATGCAAACGTCGTGCGCGCGGCTTTGCATACCGCCCGTCGATACGGAAGAAGCGTATTCTGCGCTCGTAAAGCTTGTAAAACTCGAACGCGAATGGATACCTACGGAACGCGGAACGAGTTTGTATATTCGTCCGTTCGTGTTTGCCGCGGACGATTCGCTCGGCGTGCATGCGGCGAAAAAATACAAGTTTATAATAATTCTGTCGCCGTCGGGCGCGTACTATTCGCACGGGTTTGCGCCCGTCGCGCTCAAGGTAGAGCGTGAGTACGTGCGCGCGGGGCGCGGCGGTACGGGCGCATACAAAGTGATCGGAAATTATGCGGCGAGCATAAAAGCGGGCGAGGAAGCCGCGGCTCTCGGCTACGATCAAGTGCTGTGGCTCGACGGACAATCGCGCAGATACGTGGAAGAAGTCGGCTCGATGAATATATTTTTCGTGCTCGACGGCAAGGTTATAACGCCCGAGCTTAACGGCACGATACTCCCCGGCATAACTCGCGATTCCGTGATCAAGCTGTTAAAGAGCAAAGGCATACCCGTCGAGGAGCGACGTATCGATATAAAGGAAATAATAGACGGCGCAAAAAGCGGCGCGCTGACCGAAGCCTTCGGCTCGGGCACTGCGGCGGTGATCTCGCCTGTGGATAGGCTCGGCGACGACGGGCGGGATTACGTTATAGGAAAAGTCGGCGCGGTAGGAAAGATCGCGCAAATGCTGTTCGACGAACTGCCCGCCATACAAACGGGCAAAATACCCGATCCGTTCAGTTGGGTAAACAAGATCGTTTGATCTCGATTCGAGAGGATAAAACATGAAAAAAGATACGCAATGTATACACGAGGGCTATGTTCCGTCAAACGGACAGTCGCGGGTGTTGCCCATAACCATGAGCACCGCTTTCCGCTACGACACGGCGGAACAAGTAGGAGATCTGTTCGATCTTAAAGACGACGGGTTCTTTTATACGCGGCTCGGCAATCCCACGATCGACGCAGTCGAAAAAAAGCTCGCCGCGCTCGAGGGCGGCGTGGGGGCGATGATGACGTCGAGCGGGCA
Organism: uncultured Christensenellaceae bacterium; assembly: GCA_910587805.1. GTDB lineage: Bacteria > Bacillota > Clostridia > Christensenellales > Pumilibacteraceae > Anaerocaecibacter. The sequence goes on from CAJUNM010000011.1 coordinate 14,794, forward strand.
GGCGGCGAGCATGCTGTCTGTGCTCAACCTCGCGTCTGCCGGAGACAGTATAGTCTCGGCTACGGCTATATACGGCGGCACATTCAATCTTTTCGACGTGACTCTGCGCAGGCTCGGGATCGATTTCGTATTTTGCGATTTTCGCGATTTCGACGCGGTTGAAAATGCAATAAAGCCGAATACCAAAGCGCTGTTTTGCGAAACGCTCGCAAACCCCGCTCTGCAAGTGACCGACATAGAAAAAATAGCGGATATTGCGCACCGTCACGGTCTGCCGCTGATCATGGATTCCACTTTTGCCACTCCCGTTCTGTGCCGTCCGTTCGAGTTCGGCGCGGATATAGTGGTGCACAGTTCGACTAAATATCTCGACGGTCACGACGTGTCGGTAGGGGGAGCGATAGTAGACGGCGGCAAGTTCGATTATGCAAACGGCAAGTTTCCGCAATTCACAACGCCCGACGCGAGTTATCACGGCTTGGTGTATTCGCGCGATTGCGGTAAGGCGGCGTATATTACGAAAGCGCGCGTGCAGTTGATGCGCGATATGATGGTGAAAACTCTCACATCCTAGTTTACCAGGGGAGATCAGTTCCAGGTGGTGCCTT
>CAJUNM010000011.1:15411-39261 GCA_910587805.1 uncultured Christensenellaceae bacterium
ATGGGTACGCAGATCTCGCCGTTCAATGCGTGGCTCACAAACCTCGGTACCGAAACGCTTGCGGTCAGAATGGAACGGCATTGCAAAAACGCGCTCGAGGTAGCCAAGTACCTCAAGTCGCGTAAAGAAGTAATATCCGTAAAATACCCTATGCTCGAGGGCGACGAGGATTACTCAAAAGCGGTAAAATATCTCGGCGGCAACGGCAGCGGGGTAATATCGTTTGAGCTTGAGAGCAGAGAGAAGAGCGTTAAGTTTATGAACTCGTTGAAACTCGTGTCGCTGCTCGTGCACGTAGCCGACCTGCGCACGTGCGCGTTGCACCCCGCATCGAGCACGCACCGTCAATTATCCGACGCCGCGCTTACTGCGGCGGGCATATCGCCGTCGCTCATTCGCTTGAGCTGCGGGCTTGAAAACGCAAACGACATAATCGAGGATATAGACGGCGCGTTGAAAGCCGTAAAATAACGGTATATCACCGATTATCGTTCAGTGTATCGAAATATTTTATCACTTGCCCGAGCGTTTGCGCGGGCATTATTTTTTTGAGCAGCGCGTACAGATTGACTTGCGGCTTTTTTTGCTTATACATCTGCGTCAAGAGATCGCCGAGCACAGCGGGATCGGACGATTTGGTGGCATTCAGCAGCGCGGCTTCGCGCTCGCCGAGTTTGCCCTTCATGAGCAACGGCAGAATTTGATTGATGTCCATATTTTATATGTATGAGCACATTGCGCCGCGTATTCGCATAATATAGTGTTTGAAATCACAATATCACCGTTCGGAGGCGAATATGAAAAGTATAAGAGACAAGTCAGTCAACAATAACAGCGTCGATGCGAGCGACGTAAAAAGTACGATGGGCAAGTACGACGGCATGAACGAGGAACAGCTCATGACCGAACTTTTCAGATCGGTCGCCGCTGAAAAGCAGAACGGTACGTTCTCGGCGGCGACGATCGACGAGTTCGTGTCGTTCGTGTCGCCGTCGCTCGACGAAAAATCACGCGCACGGCTCAACGAGCTTGTGAGCATGATCAAAAAAGAGTAGTTATCATAGCCGAATAAATTATTTACATAGCGATCTCGGTCACGGCTTTTATAAAAAAGTCCACTTCGTCTTGCGTGTTTTCGTACGAAAGCGACGCGCGGATAGCGCCCGTGCCGAGCGTGCCGAGATATTTGTGGCACAGCGGCGCGCAGTGTAGTCCGCATCGTACGGCTATATCGTACTGTTCGTTAAGTATGTCTCCGACTATCGCCGAATTGACGTTTTGTATGTTAAAGCACGCTATCGTCGGCAAAATATTGTATTTGCCGTAAAGCCGCACTCCGCGTATCTTTTGCAAGCGTTCGCGCATGTCGTCACCGAGCGCGGCGAGTTTTCTCCGCGCGGCGGGAGTGGCGCTCATGTGGTTGTGTATTGCCGCAATTAGCGACAGCGCGCAGTTTACGGGCATAGTGCCGCTCTCCAAACCTTCGGGAATATCCGCGGGTTGGGCGAGACTGTCGGACGCCGTGCCCGTGCCGCCGAATCTGTGCGGCGCGAGTTTTATTCCGTCGCGCAGACAAAGACAGCCTATGCCTTGCGGACCGTGCAAACCCTTATGCGGAGAAAAGCATAGCATATCGCAGCCTATCTCGCGCATGTTTACGTCCATGTATCCTACGGACTGCGCGCCGTCCACGAGATACGTTATGCCGTGGCGGTGCGCTATATTTCCTATCTGCGATACGGGCGCAACCGCGCCGAGCACGTTTGAAACGTGATTGATCGCTATAAGATAGGTGTCGGGGCGTATCGCGCGTTCGATATCGGCAGGGTCTATAACGCCTTGAGCGTTTGGAAAAACTACGGTGTAATCAGATATTTTGCGGCGCGAAAGTTCGTAGATCGGGCGCAGAACGCTGTTATGATCGAATGCGGTGGTTATAATGTGTCCGCGCCGAGCAGAACCGAAAATCGCAGTGTTGAGCGCGTCTGTGCAGTTAAAGCAAAACACGGTTTCGTCGCAAGCGGTGAGCGCTTTTACCGCTTTTCTCGCCTCGTAAAACACGGAAGCCGCCTTCATTGCCGCGGAATGACTGCCTCGCCCGGCGTTTGCGCACAGCGAACGGAAAGCGTAGTCGTTGGCTTTTATAACGCACGACGGCTTTGTTATGGTAGTAGCGGCATTATCGAGATAGATCATGTATTTCTCCGTGCGTCACTTTTGCGTTTTTCGGCATATACCGAAAGTGAACCGTTAATATTAAATGCGAATTTTGACGGTTTAGAACGTAAAAGAGGAAATTTGGGATAAAAACCTCTAAAGTTCGCGCGGCAGATCGCCGCAATTCTTCGCGCCGCGCGCGTCGAGCGGAACGCCCGCAGCGCAACTGTCATGATTTTGCCGTACGAACAAAATCGACGGCGCGATCATACTCGCATCACATAAGCAGAGGTTTGATTATGAGTTACATTTTTTCGTTTTCTTCGAGGAACGGCGCGATGAGATTTTACGACTCGGTACGCGCGAACGGCATAGCGGCAACGCTTGTCAATACCCCGATAAACGGGAGCGGGTGCGGACTGTCGGTCAGAACGAACGACTACAACGGCTGCAAAGGCGTGCTCATGCGCGGCAACTATCAATCGTTTACGTCCGCATACTCGTTCGACGGGCAAAAGTATACAACGATATTCGACGATTAGCTTTACTTTTGCGTCTCGCGGTGGTATAATATATAAGTGGTAAGATTTATACACGAGAAAACATCGGAGACGGCGCTCGATGAGCTTATTGGAAGAATTGAATAACGCATATCCCGACGCAACGTGCGAGCTTGTTTACGGTACCGATTTCGAGTTGTTGATTTCGGTCATATTAAGCGCGCAGTGCACGGATAAGCGCGTCAATATCGTAACGCGCGAGCTTTTTCGCATTGCCGATTCGCCGGCGGAGTTTTGCGCGCTCGAGACCGAAAAACTCGAGTCGCTTATCAAAAGCTGCGGTTTATACAAGAACAAAGCGGCGAATATCAAAGCCGCGTGCAAGGCGATAGTCGAGCGGTTCGGCGGCATCGTGCCGCGAACGCGCGAGGAACTGATGAGTCTACCCGGCGTCGGACGCAAAACCGCAAACGTTATGCTTTCCGTCGCGTTCGGCGAACCGGCTATCGCGGTGGATACGCATGTGTTTCGAGTGTCGCACAGATTGGGATTATCGGACGGAAAAACTCCCGATCTCGTGGAAAAAGATCTTTGCGCGGCTTTCGAGCCTTCGGCGTACGGCAACGTGCATTTTTTGTTTATTCATCACGGCAGACATTGTTGCAAAGCGCAAAATCCCGATTGCGAGAATTGCCCCGTCGTTACATATTGTAAAGAATACAATATGCGAACGAATTTATAAAGAGCGGTATTGACATGTTTATCGACAGAGCGAAAATTTATATCAAAGCGGGCGACGGCGGCGACGGCTGCACGTCGTTTTATACCGAGAAATACGTGCCGAACGGCGGTCCGGACGGCGGCGACGGCGGGAACGGCGGCAGCGTTGTATTCGTTGCCGACGGCTCGATCGCGTCGCTTTCGGAGTATCGCTTCGGCAAGCATTACCGCGCCGAATCGGGCGGGGCGGGTTCGGGAAAAAACCGTCACGGCAAGAGCGGCGCAGATCTCGTGCTGCGAGTGCCGCGCGGCACTGTGGTGCGTGACGAGCAGACTCAAAACATCATGGCGGACTTGTTCTACGACGGCGACAAAGCCGCTATCCTCATAGGCGGACAAGGCGGAAAGGGCAACGCGAGATTCAAATCGTCGCGGCGTCAAGCCCCCGGCTTTTCCCAAAAAGGCGAGCCTACGCACGAGCATGCGGTTGTTTTGGAACTTAAAACGATTGCGGACGTCGGGCTTGTCGGATTTCCCAATGCCGGCAAATCGACGTTGCTGTCCGTTCTGACGAGAGCGAATCCCAAAATCGCCAACTATCCGTTTACAACGCTTTCGCCCAATCTCGGCGTGTGCGTAGGCGACGACTTCTCGTTTACTATCGCCGATATTCCCGGGCTTATCGAGGGCGCGTCGGACGGCGCGGGGCTTGGGCATCACTTCTTGCGGCACGTGGACAGAACGCGGTTGATAGTGCACGTGGTGGACGTGTCGTCGAGCGACGGACGCGATCCCGTGAGCGACTATAACACGGTAAACGCAGAGCTTTTCAAATACAATCCGGAGCTTGCGGACGTACCGCAAATAATAGCGTTAAACAAGATCGACAGCGCCGATCAAGCCGCGATAGACAGCTTCAAGTCGCACGTAAAGGGCGAGATTTACGAAATAAGCGGCATAACGCATCGGGGGCTGGATAGCTTGAAACGCGCGGTAACGGACAAGCTGCGCGCACTGCCTCCGCCCAAACCGATAGAATTCGAGCCGTTTTCGTATCCCGATGCCGATCCCGATTCGTTCGCGCTGTCGCGCGGCGACGACGGCGTATTCGTGCTCGAGGGCGAGCTGATCGAACGGCTCGGCAGAATGGTCGTTCTCGACGACCGCGACAGTTTCATGTATTTCCAGCGTCGGTTGGACGATGCGGGCGTGACCAAGGCTTTAAGAAATGCGGGTATAAAAAACGGGGATACCGTTCGTATACTCGATACGGAGTTCAAGTATGAAAAATAAACCTCAAAAGATAGCTATATTCGGCGGCAGTTTCGATCCGCCGCATTACGGACACTACGATATAGTGAAAAACCTCGAACGCGCGTTCGACAAAGTGATAGTCGTACCCGCGTACGTTTCGCCGTTTAAGACGGACGGCAGCGATGCGGCTGTGCGGTTTGCGCTGTGCAAAAAGATTTTCGCGTCAGAAAAAACCGAAGTAAGCAGGCGCGAGGTTTCCAAAGGCGGAGTGAGCTACAGTATAGATACTGCGAAGTATTTTTCAAAAAAATACGCTGACGCCGCGCTGTATTGGGTGATAGGCAGCGAGGAAACGCCATATCTCGATAAGTGGCGAAATATAGACGAGCTGAAAAAACTCGTAAAGTTTTATATCGTGCCGCGACCCGGGTTTGCGATCTCGGACGAGATAAAATCACGGCTCAAAAAGAACAAGATAAAAACCGTGATCGGGAAATTTTGCGGGCTTGATATATCGTCGACGCGCATAAAGATAGATATTGCATTCGGCAAGCCGAACAGCTTTATGCCGTCTGCCGCTGCGTCGGCGGTTGCGCGCGGAGTGTTCGACACGTACGGCAAATATGTTGCGCTGTTATATAAATACGGATTGAGCGAACGCAGAATCGAGCATACGTATGCCGTAGCTTTGCGCGGCGCGGAGCTTGCCAAGCTCTACGGTGCGAGCGCTCGCGATGCTGTGACGGCGTGCATACTGCACGACATGGCAAAGTCGCTCGATTGGCGCGACTATGAGAACAAGATCGATTTCGGCGATTTTCCCGAACCGACCCGTCACGGTCTCATCGCGGCGCATATAGCCAAAGCGGAGTGCGGCATATCGGACGAGATAGCGCATGCGATCCGCTACCATACTACGGGTACGGAAAATATGACCGTGCTCGACGAAATAGTATATCTTGCGGACAAGACAGCCGCAGGCAGACGTTACGAAAGCTTGCCGTATGTGCGCTATCTTTGCGAATACGACAAAACGCTCGCGATGTATTACGCGCTATCGGAAGTGTCAAAACTGAAAGACAGCGAAGCTTGCGTTCATTCCGTGTGCGCGCTCGATTATTACAAAAAGCTCGCGGCGGGGAAAGCTTTGCCGACAATGCCGGAAAGAACGTTCAAAGCGCCGTCTGTTGCGGAAACGCCCGAAACACCCGTCAAAACGGTAAAACCGAAAAAGACGGACGGATTAAAGGAAGCGCGCAACGTTGCGATCACGGCGGCTAAAGAACTCGATCTTCATAAAGGCAGAGACATAGACGTTATAGAGCTTGGGGGCAAGACCATAGTTGCCGACTACTTCGTTATAGCGTCTGCGTCGAGTTCGACTGCCGTGCGTGCGCTCGGCGGTTACGTCGAAGATAAACTTACTAAAAAATTCGGTATAGATCCGTCGCGGCGCGATCTCAATGCGGAGTGGTACGCGCTCGATTACGGCGCGGTCATCATTCATATTTTCACCGATAAAACCCGAGAATTCTACAACATAGAGCGGCTTTGGGCGGACGGCACAAACGTCACTCGAATAGGCGATAAATGAGCTTTGAAGCGGAGATAATCAAGGCGTTGCAAACGCTGTCGAACGGGTTTACCGATATTATCGGCATCGGCGTATCGTATCTCGGCACCGAGCTGTTGTTTATGGCGATCGCCGTAGTCATTTATTGGTGCATAGATAAAGCGTTCGCATACCGATTTTTCAATACCTACGTGTTGGGCGTTGCCGTTGCTAACGTTATGAAGATCGGTTTTAAGCGTGTGCGCCCGTTCAATGCGTATGCGGGCGAGATAAAATCGATAGGCGCGCCCGAACAGTCGTACTCGTTCCCGTCGGGTCATACCGAAAGTATATCGTCGATTTCCACGGTACTGACCATGAAATACGGCAGAAAACGCGAGTGGATACCGATCGTATTTTGGATAGCGACGGTGCTCGTCATGATCTCGCGCATGTTTTTAGGGCAACATTATTTATCCGACGTTTTCTGCGGGCTGACCGTAGGCGTCGCGTGCGCTATGATATTTTCCGCATTGCTTTCGCTGCTCAAGGATAAAGAGGAGTGGTTCGGATTGGGCGCGGTAGCGTTGTCTTGCGTCGTTATAGGCGTGACGGCGTGGCTTGGGAAATTAAACGAAAGTCCGGATCTGCTCAAGGGTTTGGGCGCTTTTATCGCATTCGATATAGGATACTTCGTCGAGAAAAAACTCGTTAAATACGATGTGAACGCGGCACAAAAGAAATGGAAATATTTTTTGCGCGTGCTAATCGGATTGGGCGTCGCGCTCGGCATACAGCAAGGGTTCAAGTTCTTTTTGCCCGAGGACGTTCCGATGCTTCACGACTTTTTGAGATATTTCATAGTAGCGTTTTGGGCGTCGCTGATCGCGCCCGCACTTTTCAAGCTTGCAAAGATTTAGATTATGAGCGATAAAATAGAAGAACGATCCGATACGAAAAACAACGCGCGTCCGACGGCTAAGGAAATATTTACCGCGAAAAACATAACGCGGCTTGCGGTTTTTACCGCGCTTTCCGTTGTGCTGTATATGTTTGCGAAGTTCCCGATGCCGGGGTTTGCGCCGTGGCTCGATATGCAAGTGTCGGAGCTGCCAGCATTGCTTGCCGGATACATGATGGGACCGTGGTACGGCGCAGTTGTTATCGTGCTTAAGTGCGCTATAAAAATGCCGTTCACTACCACATCGTGCGTCGGCGAGATAGGGGATTTGCTGATGGGCATTGCTTTCGTTTTGCCCGCGGCGTATATCTACAAACGAAATCGCACGCTCAAAGGCGCGCTGGTTTCCGTTTCGGTAGGCATAGCGAGTTTTGCCGTGTTTTCTATACTCGTCAATTGGCTCGTACTCATTCCGTTTTACGCGCGTGTTTACGATTGGAATATGCTCGTAGGCATGCTTAAGTCGTTGTTCCCCGATATAACCAAAGAAACGTTTTATGTATACTACTTGTTTTGCAGCGTGCTGCCGTTCAATATCATACGCGGCATAGTCTGCGGCGGGCTGACGTTTTTACTGTATAAGCATCTCGAGAGATTTTTTAATTACGTTTTCGCAAAGGACGGAAAGAAGACCATGAACGATCGCACCGTTAAGATCAATTCACCCAAAGCCATGGAGCGGCTCGGTAAAAAGCTTGCCGAAACGTTGAGCGGCGGAGAAGTGCTGCTTTTAATGGGCGAGCTGGGCGCGGGGAAAACCGTTCTGTGCAAGGGGTTGGCGCGAGGTTTGGGCGTGAAACAGCCTGTCGTGTCGCCGACATTCACCATTATGAACGAGTACTTCGGCAAAAAGTATAAGCTGTGTCATTTCGATGCGTATAGGCTCGCGGACGCAGACGAGGCGTACGGCGCGGGGCTTACCGACTTTATCGGCAAGGACGGGATCATTTGTGCGGTAGAGTGGTGGGAGAATATAAAAGAATTGTTCGACGGATGCAAAACGATAAAAATAACAATTCGGAAAACCGACAAAGGACGGGAGGTCAGGATAGAAAAATGAATTACTTGTTTATAGATACCGCGGAAGGAACGCGGACTTTGTTAAAGCTCGGAGCGGAAGAAAGATATTTTTACGACGAGAACATGGCAAGATCAGGTTCGGAAACGCTAATGCCCATGATCGACGGACTGCTTACCGAAGCGGGCGTGCGGCTTTCGGATATAGACGTGTTCGGCGCATGCGTAGGACCCGGGTCGTTTACGGGGCTGCGTATAGGACTTACCACGGTAAAGACGTTTTGCTACGCGCTCGGAAAGAAATGTTTCGGTGTAAACAATCTCCGGCTAAATTCATATAATAACGATAACGGCAAGGTCGTTTCCGTTGCCGACGCGGGCAATAAGGTTTGCTATATCGCCGCGTTCGACGGCGAGTCGGAAACCGTGCCCACAAAATGCGTCTCGGCAGACGACGCGCAGCGCATCGTTTCCGAGCTGACAGCCGACGGGTACGCGCTTTCGACCGACGTTAAACTTTCGACGTTGGCTGAAAAATTCGGCGGAAAAAGCGGCATAGGCGAAAACGAAATGCGCATCGCCGCAGAAAAGTTCGCGGCAAACGCAGTCGATCAGATCGAGATAGAGCCGCTGTATGTGCGGAAAGCTCAACCTGAGCGCGGCGAGGGCGATCTGTGATCGTGCGCCGTGCAACGCCCGCCGACGCCGATGCGATATACCGCATGGAACGCGAATATATAGATTGCCCGTGGACGCTCGAGCAGATAAAGTCGGCTATAGACAAATCGGTATTCGTAGCAGCCGAACTTGACGGAACAGTCATAGGATATGCTTCCGGCGAAGTGTGCTTGGACGAATGCGATTTCAACAACGTGGCGGTCGATGCGGAATACAGACGGCGCGGAGTTGCGGACGCACTCATGCGCGCTGTGATGGGCGAACTTGCCGAGCGCGGCGTCAAGCGCGTGCACTTGCTTGTGCGTCACGATAATACCGCCGCTAAAGCTTTGTACGAAAAGTACGGGTTTGCGGCAATATCGATGCGTAAAGGCTACTACGACGGCGCGGACGCGATAGCGATGACGCGAATAATATAATGTAACGATCGAGGTGTAATATGCAAGATACCGTAGACGGAGTCGGATTTGAATACGAAATGCAAAGCGGCTTCGCTCCTACGGTTTTATTTTTGCACGGTTGGGGCGGCGGGCTGGCGTCGTTTGCGGGCGCGTACGGAAAGGTATGCGACTTAGGGTTTGCGGCGGTAAACTTTGCATTCCCAAAAGACATGCCGTCCGATTGGGGTATATACGATTATGCGGCGCATGTGCGCGCGTTCACGGAAAAATTCGATATTAAAGCCCCGATCATTGTCGGGCACAGCTTCGGCGGACGCGTAGGGATGATACTCGCCGCGCAGGGACTGTGCGAAAAACTCGTGCTCGTTGACAGCGCGGGGTTAAAGCCGAAGTTCGATATAAAAAAGAAAATCGCCGTAGCGAGATACCGATACCGAGTGAAACACGGCAAACCGCTTGACGGATTCGGTTCTATAGATTATAATAATATGAGTAAAGACAAGCGCGGCGTGTTCGTGCGCGTGGTCAATACGCACCTCGATAAGCTTATGCGCTACATAAAATGTCCGACTCTTATAGTATGGGGCAAGGACGACAAGGACACTCCGCCGTACATGGCTAAGCGGCTTAAACGCGGAATACCTAACAGCGAACTTGTGTTTCTGGACGGAGGACATTACAGCTATATCGACTCCGATTACGGATTTGCGAATACGCTCAAACGCTTTATCACGGAATAGCTATGGATTATTACATTTCGGTTGCTTTAATAGGGATAAGCGCGGCGCTTGCCGCGGCATGCTGTTTGCCGACGCTTAAGATATTGCAGCTTTCGGGCTACCACTCGCGAGGCGTTTTAGGGTTTTGGAAAGCAACGCACTGCGAAGGTTTGGTACGGTACTGCGCACTTACGATGCTCGGTGCGATCGCGGTCGCGATATACGTCGGCTGTTTCGGCACGTTCGAGTACGCGCGGTACTGCGCTGTTGCGACGTTCTCGGCGCTCGAGATTGTATTTATCGTTGCCGTAAAGAAAAACGGCGACACCGATATAAAAGCAACGCCGCGCATGGTGCGGCTCATTGTTTTATCGGCAGCGCTTATACTCGCGCTTTCGGCGGGCGCGGCATGGGCGGCGTATTACGACCCGTTCTGCCAGATCGTCGCTACGGCGATAGGTATATTTTTGCCGTTTGTCGTATTGGCGGCAAACACGTTGTTACTGCCGTTTGAAAAACTCAATAACGGGCGTTTCGTCAAGCAAGCGAAGAAAAAGCTCGCCGATAAAAAGCCTATCGTCGTTGGCATAACGGGAAGTTTCGGAAAGACTACGGCTAAGAATATACTCAAAGCCATTCTCGAAAAAAAATACTCGGTATGCGCTACGCCGGGCAACTACAATACGCCGATGGGCATATGCAAAACAGTAAACGGCATGTTGGCGGACGAACAAGTGTTTATAGTCGAGATGGGCGCGCGGTACAAGGGCGATATAGCGGAGCTTTGCGCTATCGTCGAGCCGCATTACGGCATTATAACCGCCGTAGGAGACATGCATATAGCGACGCTCGGATCGCGCGAAGGTGTGGCAAACGTAAAATTCGAGCTTGCGGAGCATGCGGACGCCGACGGGCTTGTAGCGCTCAACGGCTATAATTCCGATTGCGCCGAGCTTGCCGCCCGCACCGCAAAGTGCGCGATCGAATGTACGGGCGACGGAACGCGCGTGCGGTACGAAAATTTGACTTACGGCGCGTTCGGCGCAAAGTTCACATTGTATATAGACGGTCAAAGCGTTGAGGTAACAACAAAGCTTTTGGGCGCGCATATTCCCGAACTTGTTTGCGTTTGCGCCGCGATAGCGCGCGAACTCGGCGTAGAAATCGAGAGTATCGCAGACGCGGTGAGCGCGCTCGCGCCGGTGGAACACCGTTTGCAGCTTTTGCAAGAGCATGCAGGCGTGTCCGTGATAGACGACGCGTATAATTCCAACCCCGTAGGCGCGAAAAACGCGCTCGACGTGCTCGGCGCGTTCGACGGTACAAGAATAATAATAACCCCCGGGTTTGTGGAACTCGGCGCGATAGAAAAGCAATGCAACACGGCGCTCGGCGCGCAGATAGCCGAAAAATGCGATTATGCGTTTTTGGTCGGTTCGCGCGCGACCGATATCAAAAACGGCGCGATTTCTGCGGGAATGGCAGAGAAAAAGATCAGAGTGTTCGATAAACGCGACGATGCGGTGAGCGCGCTTGCGGAACTTCCGAACACGGAAAACGCAGAGCGTATCGTACTTTTCGAGAACGATCTGCCCGATAATATCAAATAGGAAAACATTATGGCAAAAAGAACTGTATTGATCACGGGCGGCGCGCGCGGCATCGGCCGACAGACGGCGATAGATTTCGGCAACGCCGGATATAACGTGATAATCAATTATAACAAATCGGAAAAAGCGGCGTTGGAGTTGGTGGACGAGCTGAATCGCAGAGAGATAGTGTGTCAAGCTATACGTGCGGACGTATCGAACGCCGCCGACGTAAAGAGAATGAAAAACGAAGTTGCATTCGGTCCCGTCGATACACTCATAAATAATGCCGGCGTCGCGCATATGGGGCTTTTGCAATTCGACAGCGAGGCGGACTTCGATCGAGTGATAGACGTCGACCTGAAAGGCGTGTGGCTTGTGACGCGCGAATTTTTGCCGGATATGATATCTAACGGCTTCGGCAGAATAATAAACATAAGCTCGTTCTGGTCGGAGCGCGGCTCGAGCACGGAAACGGCATATTCGGCGGCTAAAGCGGGGGTCAACGGTTTGACAAAAGCTCTGTCGCGTGAGGTCGGGGAATACGTGACCGTAAACGCCATCGTCGCGGGGCTTATAGCTACCGAAATGAACGATCCCGTGCCGCCCGACGCGCTTATACGCATAGTGGATAATACGCCCGTGCGTCGCATAGGCAGACCTGAGGACGTGAGCAACGCCGCATTGTTTTTGGCGAGCGAAAAGTCGTCGTTCATAAACGGCGCACTGCTGCACGTCGACGGCGGATATTGAAAATTCGGAATTAAAATATTATCACCGCGCTTTAGCGCGACGTAAAGAATCTCAACTTTATAAAATAGAATAATATACATAAAAAAACGGGTGCAATCTGAAATGCATCCGTTCTTTTTTGATAGCTTAAATATTATAAGGATCAGTCGTCGAGGTCGGTTTCGGAAGAGTTATCGCTTGACGTATTCTCGGTCGGGGCGGGCTTTTCTTCCGTTTCCGCAGTTTTGATTTCGGTTTCCGTGCCGTCCGCCGTCTCGGTTACGTCGCTTTCCGCATTGTCCGTTTCGGACGAAACTACGTTGTCCGCCGTCTCTTCGATCGGCTCGTCATAGTCGTCGAGATTTTCCGCGGGCGCTTTTTCCTCGGTATCGGCGTTATCCGCCGAAAGCTCGTCGAGCTTTTTGATAATATCGTTGCGATCGTAGTCGGTCTTGTACGTCTTTTTCTTTTTGCGTTTTACCGCGTCCGCAATGCGGAAGGCTACTATAATTATGATAGCGATGAGCAGGCAGCCGCTGAATACAACGGTAGGGATTATCCACCATGCTATATCGTTGTTTGCGGGCTTTTCGCTATCGTCGGTATCTGTATCCGTGTCGGTATCTCCGTCGGCAGCGGTTTCGGATAGGGAAACGGCTTGAGTATACTTTTTAACATCGTCTTCATCCTTGGCTTCGTCGAGCGCTTTTTTGGCGTCTTCAAACGTGATGTTGTTGATTGAAGTGAGCGATACGTCGGATACTATAAGCTTGCCTTGGATCTGAGTGAACGCGCTGTCGCCGCCGAGCGATATATCCAAACCGATAGAACCGCCGCTCGTGCCTGACGCGATATAGAACGTATAGGTCTTGAACGTTTCCGTATCGGTATATCCGGGGTTGTTGCCGCTCGGCTGCATCATTACGGTAGAAGTGTCTTTGATGTTCTCGAAAACAGCTTCCTTCGTTCCCGTGAGCTTTATGTTTGCGCCGATGCGTTTCTCGAACGCGCTGTCGCTCTCGTCTGCGTTTTTGGTGAGCTGAACTTTTACAGTTACGTCGAGACGATAATACGTGCTCGCCGCGAGCGAGATCGAATTGCCGTAGCTGTACGTAGTTTTGTTGGGCATGGTGTTGTAAATATACAGCATTTTGCCCGATTGGTCTTTCTTATCGAATCCGTCGTAAATGCTTATGTCGTGCATATTGTCGGTATCGAACACACCGCTTACCACATTGTTGTTCGAGGACGAAACATTCCATTGATAGGGTGTAGCAAAACCGTCGACCATGTTGTACGTGTATGCGTCGTAATAATCGAACGTGGGCGCGCCGAACGAATATATGCCGTAGTTCAGGGATTCGAGCCGCGACGGCGAAGCGATCGCTTTGAAATAATCCTCTGCGATCTTGCCGTATTCTTGAGCGATAGTGGTATCGTCGCCGACAGTCCACGTTTCCAAGCCGACTCTCTTTACATAAACGTTGCCGTTTGAGAGCTTGAGCGTGTTGTCTTTGCGGTCGCCCAAACCGAGCCAAATCTCTACCGAAAGCGTTTGATCGGACAACGGCGCGTCGACATAGAACGTATAAGTTCTGAACGCATTGTTCGTGTTCTTGATGTTTTCTATGGTCGATATAACGTTTTCGCCGGCTTTGAGAACGAGCGATGCGCCGTAGCCGTCGGTAACGCCGTTGACAGCCATATCGACGTTTATCTTATAGCCGCTGCCCGCCGCCGCGCTGAACGTAGCCGAGCGGTAACCGACCGCGGTTTTTGTAGAAGACGAAAGCACGAGCGCGTTGTAGAGCGGACCGTCGCCGAACATGCCGGGATTGGATATTCCGGGGAGCTTGCCGCTGTCGCGTATCGCATCGAACGTGGCTTCGTCTACGGGAAGAATGCCGCCGACCACGTTGTCGGTGTTTACTTTGTTCGTGGAAAATCCTTTAGCACCCGAGTCCGCGGCGTTTATCATAGTCCATTCCGCAACGGGCAGGGGATATTCGAGTTCGTCGAAATCGCCGACCGACATGAAATTACCGTTGTTAATGCCGGTATCTTCGGAGATCGCGTCGAGCGTGAGCGCATTGCCGCCGTCGGCGCCGCTCATTTCGCTGTACTCGGAATAAGAAAGCTCTGTGAAAGTTACGTTGTCGAAGTACGCAATGCCCGAGGATTTTTGAGTGGGCGAGCCGAGCCAAAGCTCGAAATGCACGGTGAGATCGGAAAGCTGCGAGCCGCGGATATACACGACTTGTTCCTTCCAACCGTAGTGCGCCGCATCGGCAGCGTCGCCGTCGAGATTGGTATACCATTGGTGCAGCTTATTATCGTTGCCTGTATTGTTGCTTTGACCCTTGACGCCGATTGAAATACCGTTGCCGCCCGTAACGCTGTCGCCCTTTACCCATACTCCGAAACGGTAGTACTTGTAACGTTCGATCACAACATCGGGCGATGCAACGCCTATGCACGACGTCTCGAATTTATTGCCGCTTCTCGTGCTCAATGCAAGTATATTATGAGTAGCGCCGACGAAAGGCACGTATTCGCTGTCGTTGCCGACGTCGACGGTCTCTTCGGCTTTGCCGTAAGGCGCGAACGCCTTTTGGGTCATGCCGTACTCGTTTTTAACGTTGCCGAGGTCGTCTTTTTCGACGTCCACATCTTCGTTGCCGAAAATGAATGCGTTTGCCGCGCCGCCGTAATCGCCGCCTTCGTCGTCGCTGTCGTTATAGCGTACGTTGGTAGTCCAACCGGTCAAGCCGCTGTCGAACGTGCCTATAACGGTATTGCCGTCTGCGGAAGTGAGATAGTCGACATTGGCAAGATCTATAGCCATGCTCCTTCCGATGTTATCGTAGTAGGTGTTGGCTTTGCCGTTACGCACGAAATTTTGAGTGATAAATCCGTAGTCTTCCGCGGAAATGCGCTCCGCGGTCACGGTGTCGAAAAACGCATAGCCACTCGCATAGGAAGGAACGGTCGTGTCGTTGTCTTCTTTGCCTCCCGTGAACGCGTCGCCTATACCGAGCGAGAGCGTTACGTTGTGCGATAATGCCGCGCCGGTGCGCACGTAAATAGTGTATTTTTTCCAACCGTAATCGTTATCGGCGTTGAGGACTACTTTGCCGGTTTCGTCTTTCAAGTCCGATACGGTATTGATGTTTACGAACGAGCAGTTTTCGCCGAGCCCGTTGAGTTTTATCGTTGCGCCGGACGATTTGAAGTCGCCTGTCTTGACCCAAGCGGACACGCGGAAAAACGAATCGGGAGCAAAGGTCATTTCGGACGAGGTGTAAGCGTAAGCCGTTTGCGCGCCCGCCGAGGTGTTTATAAGCAAAGTTTTGGTGTCCGAACCGTTGTGCGCGGACGTGCCGAATATTGTACGGGGGATCTCGCTGCCCTTGTACTCGTCGTACTGATCGAGTTCGTACTTTTCGTTGCCTTTTTTATCGTCGTCGCCTTCGGTGTTGTAGACCGAAGCGGATAGATCGACGACGCCGCTGACTATCTTGCCTTCGCCGTTGCCTACATATCCGCCCGTCCAATTGGAGGGGGTGGCGGGATACGAGCCGGATGTTTCGGTAAAGTGCGCGTTGCTCAAGCCGAGACTCACAGGCTCGAACTTGTCCGCACTGTCGGCTCGCGCCGAACCGAAACCTAACGACAGAGTGCACGTAATAAACGCCGCAAGCAGTGCGGCGATCAAGATCGCGGTTGTCAGCTTTTTCGATGTTTTTTCGATAAATTGCATGGGTCACCTTTGTACTGTAATATGTGCTATAAATATATGCTTATACATTATAATATATAGCGGACGAAATTGCAAACGATTTTACGCATATTCGCTTTTTTTGAGAAAAATTTTTGCGAGCGTTCGGCGCAGCCGTCAAGAGTCGCAGCGGCTTTTATATGATGCTGACGTCGGCTTTTTCAAAAGTTTTTTGCCGCCGGCGTCGTCGGGTACTCGGTTATTTTTTGCAAGTACGGGAAAAACTATTTATGTGAAACAAGCTTTGAAAAACGCAATAACGCTCGGCGGCAGTCTCGCGGTGGGCGCGGTGTCCGGATTTTTCGGCGGCGGAGGCGGAATGTTGTGCGTGCCGCTGCTCGAATATTCTGGTCTCGACGTAAAACGCGCGCACGCGACCGCGCTCGTGGTCATATTGCCGATATGTATAGTCAGTTCCGTCGTGTATATCATAGGCGGGTATTTCGATCTCAAACAGGTTTCGTGCGCGTGTTTGGGCGTGTGTATAGGCGCGGCCATAGGCGCAAAACTTCTCGACAAAATAACAAGCTCCGCCGTGGCGATCGTATTTGCGGCGCTCATGATCGCCGTCGGCGTGAAATCGATGATACCGTGACAGCCGAGCACGTGATAATATTGGTGTCCGTCGTAGGCGGCATAATAGGCGGTATGGGTATGGGCGGCGGTACGCTTTTGATCCCGTTGCTCACTATGTGCGCGGTGGAACAGCACATGGCGCAAGCGATCAACCTTATGGCGTTCGTGCCTATGTCGGTAGTCGCGATACTCATACACAAAAAGAACGGGTATATTTGTTTTAAGCACGCCGCGCCTATAGCGTCGATCGCGCTTTTGTCCGCTGCGCTCGGCAGTTTTGCGGCGGGCGTTGCAAAAGGGTATGTGCTTCGCGCGTGTTTCGGCGCGTTTTTGACTGTTCTCGGTATAATTCAAATGATCTTGGCGATTCGCCGAGCGGTAAAAAAGTATAAAGCGAAGAAAGCAGAGGAAAAAGAGCGAAAACAAAAAAAAGAGATTGCAAATTGACACGTTTTTTCGGAAAATCGTTTACAAAATCGCAGAGTTATGTTATATTTAATATAACGACAACGATTTATTATAAACGATATGAAAAAATTTACTTTCAAAAAAGGAATACGCGTACCGCACAACAAGATCACGTGCGGCAGTCCGCTTACCGAATGTCCCGCGCCGTCAACGGTATACATCCCGCTTGCGCAGCATATAGGTAAGCCTGCGGTATGCTGCGTCTCTGTCGGGGATAAGGTAAAAGCCGGTACGATCGTCGGCAGAGCGGACGGGTTTGTTTCCGCAAACGTTTTCTCGTCGGTTTCGGGAACGGTAAAGGCTGTGGAACGCAGAAAAACGCCTAACGGCGCATGCGCGCACGTAGTGATAGAAAACGATTTTCGCTACGAGACCGAAAGCTTGCCCAAGCTCGCAAACATAGATAAGGACGTATTGATCGAGCGCATAGCCGCGGCGGGGATCGTCGGCATGGGCGGCGCGGGCTTTCCTGCGAGCGTCAAGTATTCGCCTAAAAAGTCTGTCGACACGTTCATACTGAACGCCGCCGAATGCGAACCTTACATAACTTGCGATCACAGATTGCTTTTGGAACAGACCGAATGCGTGCTCAAGGGCGCGGCGTATCTTGCTGCCGCGCTCGGGCTTGATTCGTTCAAAATAGGCATAGAGGACAACAAACTCGACGCCGTAGAGCGCATAAATGCGATCGCAGCCGAAAAGGGCATGCGCGCGGAAGTGATATTGCTCGAGAGCCGTTATCCTCAAGGCGCGGAAAAGCAGTTGATCTATGCGGTCACGCGGCGTAAAGTGCCGCGCGGCGGACTTCCCGCCGACGTAGGCGTCGCGGTAGGCAACGTGCACACAGCGTACGCCGTATGCGACGCGGTCGTAAACGGCACGCCGCTCTACAGACGCGCCATGACGGTCGCCGGCGCAGTGGAACGCCCGTCGAATATCTGGGTGCGAACGGGCAGTAAGCTATCCGATTGTCTGGAATTTTGCGGCGGCGCGAAAGCCGATTGCGTAAAAACGCTTGCCGGCGGACCGATGATGGGTACTGCGCTCGATCATACCGATTATGCAGTCACCAAAACTACGGGCGCACTGCTGCTGCTCGATAAAAAGCATGTTGAAACATCGCAGCCGCAGCCGTGCATAAACTGCGGTAAGTGTGCCCGCGCTTGCCCGATGAACCTTATGCCCATGTATATCGACGCATACACTTTGGCGGAAAATTACGGCGAGGCAAAACGGTACGGCGCGCTCGATTGTATAGAATGCGGTTGTTGCGCGTTCACATGCCCCGCAAAGCGCACGATCGTACAGTCAGTCAAGGTGGCAAAGCGCAAAATAAAGGAGCTGGGACTATGAGACAAACCGTTTCGGCGTCGCCGCATATAACGTCGAATAACAGTACGCGCAAGATAATGACGGACGTGTTGATCGCGCTTGTTCCGTGCATTGTGTGCGCGACGGTGTTTTACGGCTATCACGTTATAATAAATCTCGTAACGTGCTTGATATTCTGTTTCGTTACGGAGTTGCTGTATTCGCTTATAAAATCGAAAAACCGGAATAAGGACGGCGTGAAAAGTTCGAGCGTAAAAGATCTGTCGTTTGCCGTGACAGCCGTAATACTCGCGCTCAATCTGCCGTCCGTCATGACGGTTTCGGCGTGGAACATTACGGCGTACAACGCAAAAGGCGGCGTCGCGTTCTCGTTCGATACCGTAGTGCTGTGCGCGCTCGGATCGATAGTATCGATAGCGCTTGTTAAAATGCTGTTCGGCGGGATAGGTAAAAACTTCGCTAACCCCGCATGCACGGGTAGGATATTCTTGTTTATCGCGTTCGGCGGCGCGGGCGCGTTCGCCACGGTAAGCTCGCTGTTTGAAAGCGGCGCGACTACGGGCGCTACGTGGCTCGGTACGCGCGATCTCGTGACGGGTAACGACCTGTTGAATATGTTTTTGGGCAATACGGGCACTGCGGCGGTCGGCGAAACGTGCGTAATCGCCGTGCTCGTCGGGTATGTGTATCTGTCCGCGCGCAAGGTGATAGACGCGCGCTATCCGCTTATCACAGTCGGCTCGGTGATGTTTTTCGCCATGCTGTTCGACGTTGTTCCGTCGGGACATAAAGGGACTGCGTTCTTTTACGATATGCTCGCGCACGCATTGAGCGGCGGCGTGATGTTCGGCGCGGTATTCATGGCGACGGATTACTCCACAAGCCCGAATACGTTTGTCGGAAATGCGATCTTCTCGATAGGGGTGGGTCTTATCACGGCGCTTATTCGCGCGTTCGGCAGCTTTCCCGAAGGCTTTTCGTTCGCGCTGTTGATAATGAATTTGACAGTGCCGCTCATCGATAAATACATAGCGCCCAAACCGTTCGGATATGTAAAACCGATAAAAGAAAAGAAAGAGAAGAAGGAAAAAAAGCGCAAACAACCGATCGCCGAGACTGCGGCGGTAAAGGAGGCGGGCAATGAATAAGACCGTCGTAAACGCATTGAAAGCCGTCGCGGTACTCACCGTTATTTCGATAGTGTGCGTCGGTTTGCTCGCGGTGTGCAACATGTTTTTTCCCAAATACAAGCCTACGCTCGACGCGGCAACGCTGTCGATGATAAATTCGATCTGTCCTACGGGCGTGAATGACGCCGAGGCTGCCGAGGGCGGGCATATAATCATGCTCGACAGCGATGAGGTCGGCTCGATCGACGCGTTCAACAAGGCTAATAAAAAATCCAAAGCGAGCGTTTTGGCGGTATACGCCGAGCCGAAAGGCGACAATGCGGGCGCGCACATATTCGAGTGTTCGTCGGTCGGGCGCGACGGCGATATAGTGTTGCTCATCGCGTATAATCGCGGCGTTATAGTCGGCGCGTCCGTGAAAAAACAGGGCGAAAGCTATTACGACAAACTCCCGAAAGATCTTTTGGATAACGCGATCGGCACCGACGGCAGCTTGGATCTGTACGACATAGTCGGAAAAACGGGCGCAACTCTGTCGCTCAACGCGATTACTCGCGCGCTCAATATTTCCGCAACGTACGAAAAGGAGAACTCGCAGAAGATAGACGACGCGCTCGCAAAGCGCGCAGAGGCAGAAAAGGCAGAAAAGGCGGAAAAGGCGGAAAACGAAAAAGACGGCGAGGAGGCGGGAAAGGCGGAAAATGACTAAAGACGAATTCAAAAAGGTCGCGCTCGGCGGACTGACCAACAATCCCGTTTTTGTGCTTGTGCTCGGAATGTGTCCCACGATAGCCAAGTCGGATAACATAATGAACGCGCTTTCGCTCGGACTTTGCACTGCGTTCGTTTTGATATTTTCAAATCTTATCATATCTCTGCTGCGCAAGATAATACCCGATAAAGTGCATTTGCCCGCATATATAATAATCATAGCGTCGCTCGTTACGCTCGTGCAAATGGTCGTATCGTCGTTTTTACCGTCGCTCAACGACAGTATCGGCGCGTTCATATCTCTGATAACGGTCAATTGTATTATATTGGGCAGAGCGGAAGCTTTTGCGGGCAAAAACAAAGTATTGCCGTCGATAATAGACGGTATAAGCATGGGGCTTGGGTTCGTGGTGTCTATAACGCTGCTCGGCGCTGTGAGACAAGGACTTACGTTGCTGTTCGGCAAAGGCTTTTTCGACGCGACAGCCGGTGGATTCGTTATCCTCGGATTGATGATGGCGGCGTTTAACGCGGTGTACTCGCTCGTAAAAGCAAAGACCGAAAAACGCAAGCTTTTGAACGGGAGGGCGTGATGGAATACTTTATCGGCATAGTTTCGATACTTATTTCGGGAATACTGACGAACAACATCGTGCTCAATCAAAGTTTGGGTATGTGCCCGTTTTTGGGAGTCAGTAAAAAAATGCAGTCGGCGGTAGGCATGGGGCTTGCCGTCACGTTCGTTATAGCGGTGGCGTCGTGCGTGTGTTGGCTGCTGTATACTTTCGTACTTGAACCGCTTTCTATCGCGTACCTGAGTACTATCGTATTTATTTTGGTAATAGCGTCGCTCGTGCAGTTACTCGACATCGTGCTGAAAAAACTTTCGCCCATGCTGTACAGTTCGCTCGGCGTGTATCTCGCGTTGATAACGACCAATTGCGCGGTGCTCGGCACGGCAAACTCGGTCGTGTCTCAAGGTCTCGACTTTTTCCAAACGCTCGTAACGGGCATTGCCATAGGGTTAGGCTTTACCGTTGCGCTCATACTCATGGCGGGAATTCGCGAAAAACAGAGCTTGTACGAAATCCCCAAGCCGTTCCGCGGCTTTCCTATCGCGCTCGTAACGGCGGGAATAATGGCGATGGCATTCTACGGCTTTAACGGATTGTCGTTTACATAAGTTTTTTTCGACCCATTAAAAAACCGTCGTTTCATTTCGACCGAGGCAAGCCGATAGGCGAGCGTAGCGTAGAAATCACAACTTTATTATTGATTGAAAGCAAACAACCGGAAAAATTCTCATCAAAAAATAACCGAGGTAAAAAGTGGAAATTTTCTTGTACATAATAGTCCCGATACTTATAGTGGCGGCGCTCGCGGCGATATTCGCGTTCTGTCTGTCGTATCTCGGCGATAAACTCACGGTCGACCGCGACGCTCGTATAGACGATATAGAACGCAATCTTGCAGGCGCTAACTGCGGAGGTTGCGGATATGCGGGCTGTTCGCAGTTTGCGGAAGCGTTGTTCAAGGGCGAGGCGGATATATCGCGCTGTAACCCTACGTCCGAAACAAACAAAAAGAACATAGCGAAAATACTCGGGCTGGGCGATATAAAAAGCGAGCAGACCGTGGCGGTAGTGCATTGCGCCGGCGGAAACCGCGCCGCGGATAAATACGACTATCAGGGTTTCGGCGACTGTAAGAGCGCCGAGGTCATAGCGGGCGGCAGCAAGGCGTGCGAATACGGCTGTATGGGATTGTGTACATGCGTGCATGCGTGCGGGTTCGACAGTATTGCGATCTGCAAAGATACGGGCGCGTCCAAAACCGATGCTGATAAATGCCGTTCGTGCGGCGCATGCGTAGCGGCTTGCCCCAAAAAGATAATAGGCAGAATACCGAAGTCGGCGCGCGTGTATATGGCTTGCTCGAATACCACCAAGGGCAAAGAAGTAATGAGCGTGTGCAAAGTCGGGTGCATTGCGTGCGGAAAATGCGAAAGGGTTTGTCCGAAAGGCGCGATCAAGCTCGATAACAACCTCGCCGCGATAGACTACGATAAATGTATCGGGTGTATGAAATGCGCCGGCGAGTGCCCGCGCGGCTGTATCGCACCCATGGGCGAGGGCATAGCTCTGCTCGAAAAGATAAAGTCTGCAAAAGCGAAGAAAGCGGAACAGGACAAAAATGCGCCGAAAGCTTGAAGTTTGACGGAAATAAAACGCTCGATGCCGAATCATTCGGCATCGAGCGTTTTTTATCGATTGAATTTTTCCGAACGCAACGTTCCTCGCGCGGCGAGAAAAATTACACGCCTTGGGCTATCATGGCTTGAGCTACTTTCAAAAATCCCGCGATGTTCGCGCCGCTCACGTAATCGTCGGCTTTGGCGTACGTCTTTGCCGCATCGGACGCTTTGTCGAATATGCCTTTCATTATGCCCTTGAGCCGCTCGTCCACTTCCTCGAACGTCCACGAAAGGCGAAGGCTGTTTTGGCTCATTTCGAGCGCGGAAACCGCGACGCCGCCCGCATTGGCGGCTTTGGCGGGCATGAACAGAACGCCCGCGTTTTGGAACACGTTGATCGCCTCGGTAGTCGACGGCATATTCGCGCCTTCGCCGACCGCGAGGACTTTGTTCTTGACGAGCGCTTTGGCGTCGTTTGCGTCAAGCTCGTTTTGCGTGGCGCAGGGGAGGGCAACGTCGCATTTTACTTGCCATACTCTGCCGCCTTCGTGGAACTCCGCGCCCTTGACGCGCTCGGCGTATTCTTTGATCCTGCCTCGCTTTACTTCCTTAATGTCGCGCACGATATCGAGGTTTATGCCGTTTTTATCGTAGACCCAACCGTTGGAATCGGACATGGTAACGACCTTTGCGCCGAAGCTCTGCGCTTTTTGCGCCGCATAGATAGCAACGTTGCCCGAGCCGGAGATTGCGACGGTTTTGCCGTTTAGGTCTTGACCGTGCGCGTTAAGCATATTCTGTACTATGTATACCAGCCCGTAGCCCGTAGCCTCGGTGCGCGCGAGCGAGCCGCCGTATGTCAAACCTTTGCCGGTAAGCACGCCCTCGTACACGTTGCGTATGCGCTTGTACTGACCGAACATATATCCGATCTCTCTGCCGCCGACGCCTATGTCGCCTGCGGGCACGTCGGTATCCGCCCCGATGTGGCGTGACAGCTCGGTCATAAAGCTTTGGCAGAACTCGCGTATTTCGCGCTCGCTTTTGCCTTTCGGGTCGAAGTCCGAACCGCCTTTGCCGCCGCCGATGGGCAGACCGGTGAGCGAGTTTTTGAATATCTGCTCGAAGCCCAAAAACTTGATTATGGAAAGATTGACGGACGGGTGAAGTCTGAGTCCGCCTTTGTACGGTCCGATCGCATTGTTGAATTGAATGCGGTATCCGCGGTTGACGCGCAGATTACCCCGATCGTCGGTCCACGGCACGCGGAACATTATTTGTCTGTCCGGCTCGGTGATGCGCTCCAATACGGCGTTGTCTCGGTATATCGAGTTTGACGATACGACCGGTTCGATGGTGGTCAAAACCTCGTCTACGGCTT
>CAJUNM010000011.1:39271-58872 GCA_910587805.1 uncultured Christensenellaceae bacterium
ACACGACGCTCTTCCGATCTGGCTTGCATAAACTCGGGTTGATCGGTGTTCCGTGCCGCGACCGCGGCTCTGACGTCTTGAATATACGACATATAATGCCCTCCGAAAATTAAAATCGACGAAAATGACAGAGCATCTTCGCCGACCGATAATATGATTTTACACCAATCACGACGTTTTTGTCAATCGATATGCGGATATTTTTTGATAAACTATCGTATTTTTACTCATATAATTTAATAATAAACGCAGTTTAAGCCGATATAAAACAATAATTCATAGAAAAATTTGGGATATAATATAATAATTCCGTATAAAACAGGCTTAAAACAGCCAAAATTCGGTGCATGCGCGCCGAGAGAAAAATTTTTATGTTTGACGGCGTGTTTGCAAAAATGGTAAAATATATATGCGATCGGTCTGTTTCGATCGCAGAAAAAAACGATCGGTGGTTGATATGGTCAGATTTATAGTAGACTCCACGTTCGGGCTTACGCTCGACGAGGCGGAAAACTTAGGCGTGCGCGTAGTTAATCTTACGCTTCTTCTCGACGGCAAGGAATATCCCGAGGGATATTGCGGGCAATGGAACGAATTTTACGACGCTTACGCAAAATCCAAATCGGGTGCGAAAACTTCGCAGCCTTCGCCGAAAATGTTTATGAACGCCATAGACTCCGTTTATGCCGAGGACGACGGCAGCGACATTGTTATAATGACGATAGGCAATCGCTTGAGCGGCACAGTCTCGTCGGCGAGCGTCGCCAAGATGCAATATCCGGACAGGAACATTGCCGTTATAGATTCACACAACGCCGCGGGTTCGGCTTTGTTATTGTTGCGCTCGGCGGTCAAATTTGCGCAAAGCGGCGCGAGCTTTTCCGAGGTTACCGAATATATCGAGGATTTGAAAAAGCGCACGTTTATTTTGTTTATACCGGCGAGGCTAACCGAGCTTGCGCGCGGCGGACGGGTTAGCAAGCTCGTTTCCACGATAGGCAATATTCTCAATATAAAGCCCGTTTTCAGATTCGGGCAAAACGAGGTGAGTATTCCCATAAAAACGTTGGGGCTTAAGCTCGCCGTCGGCAAGGCGGTGGGACTGTTGCCCGACGAATGCGAGAGCATTGCCGCATGCTATATCGCCGAGGATTCGCGGCTGCCGATCATCACGGACAAACTGCGCGAAAAGTACGGTTTGACCGATATAGATATTTTGCCCGTCAGTCCGGTGCTCGGCGCGCATATCGGCTTGGGTGCGATTGGCGTTGCGATAATAGCGAAAAAACAGGGCGAATAAACTTTTATTCGACATATTAACTAATAAAGACCGAGTTACAAAAGAACGATTTATAATCGGATTTGAAATTTTTGCCAAAGATGTTCTTATTCGGTCATGCGTCGAATATGATAACGGGTAGATTGATTAAATTCAATCGGAGTGTGTAGGCAGACGACAATATACGACAAGATATTGCAAAACTTCGGCTGTTTCGCGCTTATAATTCTGTTATCATAGGAGTTGTCCGATGAAGTTTTTGGTTGTCAAACGGTCGAGCTTAATAATCGCCTTGATTGCGGCGCTCATTCTCGCGGGTGCGGGCACGGCGGTGTACTACACGGACGCGGCGTCGATTTACAACAATGTAAGTCCGAAAAAAGTGCCCATATATTCGGTAGAGACCGAGGAAAAGGCGGTCGCACTCACTTTCGATGCGGCTTGGGGCGCGGATAAGACGCTCGGGATACTCGAGACTCTCGAGAAAAAGGACGCATGCGCAACGTTCTTTCTCGTCGGGTTCTGGGTGGAGAAATATCCCGATAAGCTCAAAACTCTCGCGGCTTCGGATAGGATAGAGATAGGTACGCATTCCGCCACCCATCCGTACATGTCGAAGCTTTCCAAGAGCCAAGCGGAGCTTGAGCTGTCAACGTCTATGGACTTGATCGAAGGCGTAACGGGCACGCGTCCGCAAGTGTTCAGACCGCCGTACGGCGATTACTCCGATTCGGTTCTCGACACGGCGAAGGAACAGGGCTTGTACACCATTCAATGGGATGTGGATTCGCTCGATTGGAAAGGGCTGTCCAAAGAGGAGATCACGTCGCGCATAGTGGGTAATTGCCGCAACGGAAGTATCGTGCTTATGCACAACGACGGCAAAAACACGCTCGACGCGCTCCCCGGAATAATCGACGGATTGCGTGCCAAGGGCTTTACCTTCAAAACGGTCGGGGATCTGATCTACCGAGACAACTATACTATCGATCATACGGGCAGACAAATAAGGAGCACTTAAATGAAAAACGAAGTCAAGTCTACCAACTATGTGTTTTTGCAAGGACAAATCGGCTCGCCGATAGAGTATTCTCACGATTTGTACGACGAAAGATTTTACGAGTTCACGCTCAAAGTTCCGCGCTTGTCCGAACAACTCGACGAACTGCCGATAACGGTTTCGCAATCGCTCGTCGAAGGATTGCGTGAGGGCGATAAAATAGCTCTCACGGGGCAGTTCCGCAGTTTTAACCGTCCCGACGGCGAACGTTCGCGATTGATATTGAGCGTGTTTGCTCGCGAGATACTGCCTGTAAAAGACGACGTAAACCCCAACACCGCGCAATTGACGGGCTATATATGCAAACCGCCCGTGTATCGCACAACGCCGTTCAACCGCGAAATATGCGACGTTCTGCTTGCAGTCAACCGCGCCTACAGCAAATCCGATTACATACCGTGTATCGCTTGGGGCAAGAATGCAAGGCTTATCAAAGATGCGGACGTCGGACAAAAGCTCGAAGTTACGGGCAGGATCCAGTCGCGCGGGTATACCAAGCGTTTGCCGGACGGCAGCTCGCAACTTCGCACCGCATACGAGTTTTCGATAGGGAACGTCGAGTTTGTGGCAAAGGAGAGCGAGGTCGCCTCGACTAACGATAATTGAATGATAATCAAAAAGAGAGCTTCCGCTCTCTTTTTGATTATGAATTTAGCAATAAAGTTGAGATTGAGCAGATAAAAATAACGAAATGTCGAGTATATATACAAAAATTCTTGATTCTAAATTCTTAATTCCGAATTATAAAAGTTATGTTCTGTCATCGAATTCGTCGTCCGATTTTTGATTGGGATTGCCGGTGAGCCGTTTTCTGTTAAGGTATACTACTCTGCCGATGATTATGCCCGCGAGCACGAGCGTTATAGCAATGACAACGACGGCAACGATGGGCACGACGTTTACGCCGTTGTACTTTACGTATTCGGTAGGCACGTAGCAGGTGAGCGTGCCGAGTTCGGCGTCGAGGTATTTTACTTGCGTATATTGTTTGGACGTGTCGAACGCGCCTACGACTTCAATACGCGTGCCCGTTGCGAGCGTTACCGACAAGGGCAGATATTCGCCGTCGACAAGCTCGAACGCCGGCGCGGACTCGCTGCCCTTATACGAAATTATTTCGGCGTTGTACGCAGGTCTGATAAACGTAGGTTCGTAATTGCCGAGGCTCATGTTTTTGGCGAGTACGTAGCCGTCGCAGCCGTTTTCTATGTCGACACGCAGCCAGAGATTACCGTAGTCGTCTCGGTACGGATTTACGAACGGCATGACCGTAAAGTTTGTGCCGCGCTTGACCGCGCCGTAATCGCGCAGCGATACGGAATTTTGGCTCGGCCACTTATATACGGGCGTCGCGTTTGCAAACACCGCGCCGACCGCGTTTTGCGGATCGGTATACGGCAGCGGCGCGGACAGCGCGTCCTTGTAGATGTAGCCGGATACGAGCTTGCCGTTTTTAATGTCGTCAACGTACACGTACGAGTATTCGCGCTGTTCGTCGAGAGTATATTCGGCAACGATTACCTTGCGCCCCGCGCCGATCGTGTAAACGGGCGGAGTTTCCGCGGGAACGGAGAAAACGGACGTGTCGTAAAGCGCGGTTCGTATCAGTCCGCTTTTTGCCGCGATAGGTTCGTTGTCGAGCGGATCGGGCGTTTCATAGTCGCCGTCTACGAGTTTGACAGCCAATCCGTTCGCGCTTCCGTCTGCCGTGAATATGCGGTGTCTGTCGGTGTCAACAACCACTGCGCAACCGTACGGAACATATTCGTTGGCTATGGTGCCGAGCAAAATATGTCCGCTCGATCCGAGCGTGTATCGCTTACCGTCGAGTTCGGGAGAGTAGGCGACGGCATTGCCGTCGGCGCGCGTTTTGATTATCGAATCGCGAGTGAGCATGTAGACGGAGCCTTCGAGGTCGACCGCAAGCGAATATGTATCGTAATTTGCCGAACAAACGCGCGTTTGTGTGAGCGCGTCGTTTTCGTAAGCGAGTTTCACGACCGAATCGTCGGTGAGCGCGTACAGCTCGTCCTTGCCCGCGCTGACGGCGAGGGCGTTGTAAGTTCCGCCGATCTTTTTGAGCGTGTCTCCGTCGTCGGTGTATAAACCGTCGGAAGCGCTCACGAATATGCGCTTGTCCGCGTTGACCGCCAACGCTTTGATCCCGCCGTCGGTGGAGTATTCGAGCGTGCCCGTTCGCGATATCACGCTCAATTTGTTATAGGCGTATGCTACGTAGAGCGTGCCGCTGCTGTCGCAAGCGACTGCGACGGGACGGTCGAAATCGCCTATGTTTTTCACTCCGCCGTCGGTATATGCTACAATGCGGTCGTTTACCGTATCCGCTACGTACAGCGCGGAGTTCTTTGCGTATGCCGCGCTCGGTGTGTTGAAAAAGCCGAGCGAGTCGTTTGCCGATGCCATTACGGGCATAAACGCGGACTCGCCGCCGAGTTCCGCATTTATGCGATACAGCGCGTCGAGCGTGTCAAGTCCGTATAAAAACCCGTCGAAAGCGTAAATATCCGTCAAACGCCCGTCGCGTACGGAATATCTTTCCGCAAGTCCTCCGCCCGATACCGCATAGCCGCGCACCGCGTCGCGGGTAAGGGTGTATAACACATTGCTGTGCGACATCGCCGTTACGGAAAGTATCTTGTCCGATTGGCGCATGACGGGCGATACGTCGCCCGTTTCGACGTCCAGCGAGCAAATATCGCTCTTGTTGGCAAACGCCGAATCGGTCACCAAAAAGAACCGTTCGCCGCAAAACGCTATCATCTGCGCGTTGCCGCCGAAGCGCAGTTCGATCCGAGCGATACTGTCCTCGTCGAACAACGTGTCGTTTACTCCGACCGAGGTTATGCCGTCCGCGTCGAGCGCGTACACCTTGTCGTTCGCGACGCAAAAGTCGAGTATGCCTTTGCTTTGGAGCGATTCCGAATTAGCGCCGTATCTGCAATTCAGTACGCCGTTTTCGAGAGTTATCAAAAATCCGCCGAGCCGCGCGGTCTTTTGCGCAGCGACGGGCAGGGTGGAATTGAGTTTATATCCGTCCGTATCGCGCGTAATGAAATCGAGCTTATCCGCTTCGCTCACCACTATGCCTTCCGCATCGGCGTAAACGTCGGTCGGCGATGCGAAATAATGGTACGCTATATCCGCATCGGCGGTTATCGGCGTCAATCCGACGGTTTCACCCTCCGCGCTCGCCGTCGTCGGCATGAGCGCCGCGGCTGACGTTACTGCGAGCGCGCAGAGCGCAGTCGCCGTGATTTTGACTGATTTTTTCATACGATTATATTCTATCACGGGCAAAAAAAAAAGTAAAGAGTTTTGACGGATTTTGTCGATAGGAGCGTTCAAATCGGTCCGTACAGCGTAAACTGTCGAAAAAAATACGTAAATAAATTAAAATACCCCCTTTACAAGTCCGAATTTATGTGTTATAATGTATACAAATAACGGGAGTATGTATATTTACATACATAAAAGGTGACAGAATTGAACAACATTGCAATCATAGATTTAGGCTCGAATTCCGCGCGACTTGTACTCGCGCATGTCATCAACGACACACATTTCGTAGTTTACGACGAGCTTAAGGAAACCGTAAGGCTCGCGCAGGATATGGAGCGTGAAGGGTACTTGAAACAAGCCCGAATAGCGCAGGCGGTAAAAACTCTGAAGATGTTTCGCAAGCTTTGCGACGCAAACAACGTCGATAAAGTGTATGCGTTCGCGACGAACGCGGTACGTAAAGCGAAGAACCAAAGAAGCTTTCTCGAGGAGATAAACACCGTTTGCGGCTTTAAGATTTGCGTGCTTACGGAAGAGCAGGAAGCAACTCAAATCTATTACGGCGTCATCAATTCGCTCGAAATACCCAAAGGCGTCATCATGGATATTTCCGGCTCGTCGATACAGCTCGTACAGTACAACCGCCGCACGATATTGAACCGCGTCAACCTTCCTATAGGCACTATGAATTTGTCGTCGCTGTTCTACGACAACACCACGCCGCTCCAGCAAGCGCAAATGATCGAAACGTATATGCGCGATCAGTTCGAGCAGATCGAGTGGCTTAAACAGCTCGAGCCGGACTACAAGTTTATAGGCGTGGGCGGATCGTTCCGCAATCTCGCAAACGTGGTAAAACGCATAAACAAATATCCGCTCGACATGGTGCACAATTACCGCATATCCGCCGACGTGTTCGACAAGGTGTACGATATGATAAAGGTGATGGACGTGGACAAGCGTGCAAAGATAAAAGGTCTCAGCGCGCAGCGCGCCGATATATTCTGCGCGGCGCTGTCGTGTATCAAGAGCTTTTTCGATTGCACGGGCATGGAAGAAACGGTCATATCCGGTTCGGGAATACGCGAAGGGTTCATGTTCAACCATTCGGTGCCCACCACGCTCGAAAAACCGATGTCGGATATTTTGGGCTATTCCATCTATACCAAGCTGTATAATTACAATCTTAACATCAAGCATGCCGAAAACGTATGCAATCTCGCTATCCAGCTTTATAAGCAATTGCGCGTGCTGCACAAGCTGCCGCGTCAATACATAAGAGTGCTGCGCGTTGCGGCGCTCATGCACGAATCGGGCATGGGGATCAATTTTTACAATCGCTACAAGCACTCGTCGTACTTTATTCTCAATTCCAATCTGTACGGGATTTCGCACCGCGATCTCGTTCTCGCCGCGTTCGTAGTGCGCGGGCACAATCTCGAGGACATATCTATTGCAGAGTGGAACAAGTACAGCGGCATCGTGCTCGAGGAAGATCTCGTCGCCGTCATGCGGCTCGCGGTGATATTGCGCATAGCCGATTCGCTCGACAGGTCGATGTCGGGTTCGGTCAAGAGCATAAATTGCGACGTTCTCGGCGACTCCGTTATTATGAAAACGGAAGTAGAGGGCGATTGCTCGCTCGAGATAAAAGACGCGCTCGGCGCGGGCGCGGACTTTGCGCGCGCATACAAAAAGAATCTTGAAATTCTGTAAAAACGACAATAGCGTACGCGTAGTGTTTGCAACGGCGTCGCCTCGGCGCGTCGAGCTTGCGAAAAAGCTCGACTGCGTTAAGAACGGACGCATTACGCCCGTGTTCGCGCCGTCGAACGTGAACGAGGTTTCGCTCGACGGCAAGGATCGCGCTGCGCGTACGGCGAGGGCAAACGCTCGGCTCAAAGCCGAGCATGCGGCAAAAACACACGATGCGCCCGTGATAGCGTTCGATACGGTCGTCGGGATCGGCGACGAAGTTTTGGGCAAGCCTACAAATAAAGCGGACGCATTGCGAATGTTTAAGCTGCTTTGCGGCAATACTCATAGCGTGATAACCGCGGTTTGCATTATAGCGAACGGAAAAGTTTACGAGGACGGCGAAACAACTTTCGTAACGTTCGGCGCGTTCGATCCCGTAGTTACGGATCGTTACATAGAAAGCGGCGCGCCGTTCGATAAAGCGGGCGGTTACAATATAGCCGACGCAGAACTTGCCCCGATTGTGTCGAGCGTTATCGGCGGCATTGACAACGTGGTAGGTATGCCGCTCACGCTTTCGGAAAAACTTATTGAGGAGAATATACTGTATGGCGAAGCTCGAAATAGCCATTGACTTGGGAACGTGTTATACAACGCTTTTCGTCTCGGGATACGGAATAATTTTGCGCGAGCCGTCCGTAATAGCGTACGGCAGCGACGGTAAAAACGGTAAAATGCGCGTCGTCGCTGTGGGCGACGAAGCGTATGCGATGATAGGCAAAGCGTCCGAGCGCACCAAAATAGTAACGCCCGTCATCGACGGCACGATTGCCGATCCCAAAGCGTGCGCGGATATGCTCGGCGAGTTTATGAAAAAGATATTGCCCGAGTCCTATATAGTCAAGCCGCGCGTGCGCGCTATAGCGAGCGTGCCGATGGGCATAACGGTAGACGAGCGCAAAACGTACGAGGAAGTATTGCTTAGGTCGGGCGCGGACGATATAATCATGATAAACTCCGTCATGCTGGCGGCGGTCGGCGTAGGACTTCCCGTAAACTCGACGTGCGGCGGTATGATAGTTTCGATCGGCGGCGGAGTCACCGAGATCGCGGTCGCCGGACTTTTCGGAATAACCACGGGCAGTTCGATAAATATAGGCGGCAACATGATAGACCGCACATTGTCCGACAGTATAAGCGGCGTGTACAATCTCCGTACCGACCTTGCCACTGTGCGAAAGATCAAAGACGGTATATGCAGTCTCGTCCGCAACGACTGCGCAAAAATGTCTGTCAGCGGCAGAGACTTGGAAACGAAAAATATCCGCACGCTCGAAGTGTCGGCGGACAGTTTGTACAGCGCGGTGTATATCTACTATATAAACATCATCGACGCGATTAAGAGCGCGTTGTATTCGTGTTCGCCCGCGCTCGCCGCGGAAGTGCAAAAGCACGGTATAACGGTAGTCGGCGGCGGAGCGCGCATCCCGGGCTTGGAAACGCTCATGAAAAACACGCTCGATCTGCGCATAAATATCCCGAGCGATCCGCAGTATGCCGCGATAGTCGGCGCGGGCATGCTCTTGTCCGATAAATACTTGCTCGAAGAAGTGGTAAAACACAGTTAAGAGAATCATTTTTGTGGCGATCGATTAAATATCGAACGGGTTGTCAAAAAAGTTTTTTATAAAGTAAACGTAAGCAAATGCGTTTACTTTTTTACTATAATACGACAAAAGCAAACAAAAGAATATCGTATTCGCGGCGTGCGGCAATGTATAATCGTATACGTGAAAAGTATAGTTGTCACATCAGGCAAGGGCGGCGTAGGAAAAACGACCGTTACCGCGTGTCTCGGCAGAGCGCTTGCGGAGTTAGGCTGCAGAGTAGTGCTCATAGACGCCGATTTCGGGCTTAATAATCTCGACGTTGTGCTCGGCGCGGAAAACAGCGTAGTTTACGATATTGCCGACGTTATATCCAATCGTGCGCGCGTGCGGCAGGCGTTGATAGAGATCGCGCACGATCTTTTCCTTTTGCCGTCTGCGCACGGATATTTGGGCGAGCGAGTAACCGCGCAGAATATAAAGCTTATACTCAAAAGTTTATCGCCGTCGTTCGACTACGCGCTCGTGGACTGTCCGGCAGGGATCGAAGCGGGGTTCAAGCGCGCCGTCGTTTCGTGCGAGCATGCTATAACCGTCACCACGCCGCATATAAGCGCGATACGCGACGCGAACAAAGTGATAAACCTATTGACTTCGTATAGGATAAAACCGATGTTGGTCGTGAACCGAATGCGCGGCGATCTGCTCGTCGGCGGCAAGATCCCGTCCGCAGCGGAAATATCCGACATGCTTCGCACGGAGCTTTTGGGCGTCGCGCCCGAAACCGACGGCGTGTACGGCTTTACCAAAATACAAAAAAAACCGTTCGAGGCTATGGCGCGCAGACTGCACTTGGGCGCGGACGAGATATTCGATCCCGCTGCGGGGTACCGCGGCTTTTTCGGCGCATTCAAGCGCAGGTTCGGGAGATAGATCATGACCGATACGGAACGCGTAAAACGCATTGTGGAAAAGGACAGCATCGGCGCGCTCAACGATATAATGAGCGTCGTACAGAGCGATATAGCCGATGTTCTGGGCGAGTTCATGAACGTTACGGGCATGAACGTTTCGCTCGACAGCGACGGGCACGGCGGATATACGGTAAAGATAGACGCCAACGTCGACAGATTTTACGATATAGGCAAAATATCGTCGGATATTGTTTAAGAATCTCAACCTTAAAATACGGAAGAACGTTTTTAATTACGCATTACTTTCGTCGCGTTATCATATATTAGCGTATGGACAAATACGAGGGCTGCAACAAAGTGGAAAGCGCCGTGACCGTAACGCAAAAGCCTAAGCGCAAGCGCATGGGGCTGCGCGGATTTTTGATAAAACTCGGTATATCCGCGTTTATTGTCGCGTTGTTCTTGTGCGTCAGATACTTGCCTATGTCTTGGCTTGAGCCGGTGCGTCGGGTATTGCACGACATATTCTGTTTTGACTTTTTCGGGCGGACGAGCTTCGGCGGCATGCCGATATTGGCGTTTTTCGGACTGTGAAACCAAAAAGCAGGAAGCTGAATAAGCTCGTCGACCGTATAAAGATCGCGCGTAAACGGAAAACCGACAGCGGCGAGGTGCGGATAAAAATATCGCCCGTTATGTTTATAATGGCGGTGATTTTCGTTGCGCAAGGCAAGGCGTACGAATTGGTATGCTCGCTCGCGGCGGTCATATTGCACGAGTGCGCGCACGCGAAGATAGCGAAAAAACTCGGGTACGAGCTGAACGAGATCAAGCTAATGCCGTACGGCGCGGCGCTTTGCGGCGATGAGGACATATATCCCAAACATGAAATACTCATAGCCGTTGCGGGTCCGCTGTTCAACGCCGCGCTCGGCACGGTATTCGCGGCGTTGTGGTGGCTCGTTCCTTCGAGCTATGCGTTTACGCGCGCGTTTTGCGAGTGTAATCTGTATATAGGCATATTCAATATGCTTCCGGTGTATCCGCTCGACGGCGGGCGGATCATGTTCGGCATTTTGAGCGTCAAGCTCGGCAAAAAGCGCGCGTATACCGTCATGCGTATTATTTCCGCGGTTATAGGCGTTGCGGCTGTGGCGTTGTTTATAACATCGGCGTTCTTTTCGCCCAATTACTGCTTGCTTACCGTAGGCATATTTATGGTGGCGTCGGCGTTCTTGCCGGATAAGCGCGCCAAATACAGAGCTTTGTTCGGTATGCCGGGAACGGATAAACTGAAGACGCGCCCGCTCGAAATACGCTGCTTTGCCGTCGGCGCGGACGTGAAGCTTAAAAAACTCGTCGGCATGCTCGATCCCGATTCGTACAGCAAATTCGACGTGTTCGACGGTGCGGTAAAGATAGGCGAGTTCGACGAAGGCGCGCTTGTGGAAGCTGTAAAGACGTACGGCTACGACGCGAGCGTGCAAACGCTTGATTTATCGCGAGTAAAATGATACAATACCCGTATGAAGACTACGGAAAAAGCGCAAACGCCTACGGAAAAAGATTTCGGCGCGTACGCGCGCAAACTGTTCGACGACGGCGTTGCCGCGCCCGTGATAGCGGGATTGTTGCGTGACGGATGTTTCGACAGAATAGCGGAACTCGTTGCGCTCGCGCCGCTCAACGGTTCACAGGGCTTTGCCGCATGCGGCGAGAATTTTTACGAATCGAAACGTTTGTCGGAATGCGACAGACGAATAAAGATATACGTATCGGAATGCGAACGCGCGGGAATTGCGGAACGCGAGTACATATCCGTTATCATAGCCGCGCAGGGCAGAAAAAAAGGCGCGCTCGCGCTTTGGCGCAGCGGCGCGAACAAGTATATAACGTCGCGTGCGCGCGATGATTTCGATTTTGTGTGCGATTGCATTGATAAGTATGATAAAAAATACGCGGGATATTCGATTCTGTTCGACGTTTCGCCGCAGCGCGCCGCAAAACGTCTCGTAAACAAGCTTTTATGCGAAAAGCACATCGATAAAGCGTCTATACGCGACGTGTTGATGGACTATCCGCACATATCGAACGAATTGATTGCGATGTACGACGGCGCGGACGCAAAGACGCGCGCCGAGATAGCCAAGCTCTTGAAAGTGTATAAAAACGACAAGCTTGTAGATAGCTTTCTCACAGACACTGTTTCCAAAGACGGATCTAAAACAGTGCGCGGCGTGCTCGCGCCCGCACGCAAGTATTCTGACAACGGCGTGCGGCTGTTCGAGGGCATGATGATCTCGCAAAGCCCGATACCCGTAGCTATGTTCTACGAGCTTTCGCGCTCGTCGGATTCGGTGCGCGATGTAGCCGACAGGATATTCTTTTACAGGATAACGGACTCGCACAAAGAAGTGCTGACGTTTGACGACGGAAAGTTTTTCGATCTTTCCGACCGCGAGACCGAACTCGGGCAGGGCGATGATCTTTACGTCTTGCACCCGCTCGTTACGCCCGAGTACGCACGGGATATATTAAATTACGGCGTAGAACAGCCGTTCTTGCAATTGCGTCGACCCGTTTATAAAATAAAGGCGGACGAGCGCACTTTTGTAGATCACTTGACGGGCACTATGATCGACCGCGACGTGTTCGACAAAAACGCGAAACGCATAGGGTTCGTGTTCGCGTCGAAACGCAACGACAGTCATGCGGACGGCGACGCCGTGCTGTATACCGCGGGCGACCATGCCGTAATGGTCAAATGCGATCTTCCGACGTCGGCGCGCACCGCGGGCTGCGGCAGAATATCTTTTTTGCGCGCATCGGACATAATAAAGATAAAGCGCAGCGTATACGTGCGAGATTGCAAGCCTGTTTCGCTCCGCGAACTTTCTCCCGTGACGTACAGCGAACTTGCGTACGCAGTGCACAGACTTTTCGGCGTCGAGTGATAGATTCGGCATATTCGCCGCAATCAAGCGACGAGCCGCGACGAGTTTGCGTCGGCGCGCAGTCGTCGCAGTAAGCAAGCGAAACGCATATCGAAAAAATCGCACGCAAAACGTTGGACTTTTTCGGTCGAGAGTATTATAATAAGAGATAGCATTATCAACTCACCGCATCTTGTTAAATCAAAGTTATTCGGGTATTTGCGTGAAAAGTAAAATTCTTGTCGATTACGAATCTTATATGTGCAGCGTTGCGTTGCTCGAGGACGGCGATCTGCGTGAATTTTACGTTGAAGAAAAAAACGTAAACAGGATAACGGGCAATATTTATAAGGGTAAAGTGGTGAACGTTTTACCCGGGCTGTCGTCCGCATTCATCGATATAGGCTTGCGCCGCAACGGGTTTTTGGCTGCCGCGGATATGCTCGAGGACAGAACGTCGCTCGTGCGTTCGGGCAGAGTTCCCACGCGACTCGACGTAAAACCCGGGGACTATGTGCTCGTTCAAGCCGTTAAAGAGCCGACAGACACTAAAGGTCCGCGGTTGTCCGCCAACCTGTCGATTCCGGGTCGATACGTCGTTTTTATGCCGACCATAGATTTCGTGGGCGTATCGAATAAAATTTCCGACGACGGAATGCGCAGCAAGCTCATCGATTTGCTCAATAAAAACAGACCGAATCCTACGTGCGGTTTGATAGCGCGCACGGCGGCAAAGGACGCGCGCGAGTCCGACATTGTGGAAGAGATCAGATATTTTGAAAATATGTATGTGTCGTTGCTCGATAAGTACGGCAAAGCGCGCGACGTGGCGTTGCTGTCTACGGACGGCAATCTGATTTTCCGTACTGTGCGGGATATTCTCAACTCGTCGGTCGACGAGATAATCTGCAACAGCGCAGTCGTGAGCGAGCGGCTCAAAAAATACCTTAACGAAAACCTTGCGCAGCCCGTCAAAGTTACGCTCATGGAAGACGAAGACGTGCTCAAAAAGTTCGGGGTGCTCGGCGAGGTGGAAAAGCTGCTGCGGCGCAAAGTCGAACTGCCGAGCGGCGGTACGCTCATAATAGAACGGACCGAAGCGCTCACCGTTATAGACGTGAACACCGCTAAATATACGGGCGGTACGGATCACGAAAAAACAGTGTTCGAGATAAACTGCGAGGCGGCAAAAGAGATCGCGCGGCAGTTGCGCTTGCGCAATATCGGCGGCATGGTCATCATCGACTTTATAGATATGCAAAACCCCGAGCATAACGACGAGGTAGTGGATATACTCGCGCGCGAGACCGAAAAGGACAGAACGCGCACGCGCATACTGCCGATGACCGAACTCGGACTTGTGCAAATGACGCGCAAAAAATCGGGGCTTGAAATACGCAGTCTGCTCACTCAGCCGTGCGATCCGTGCCACGGTTCGGGCTATACTCAATCCCCGGGGTTTTTGGCGCGAAAGATAAAATCCCGTTTGACGGGCATATTCGACGACGACGAAGTGACTGCGGCGGTCGTCACCGTAAATCCGTGCGTGTTCGAGTCGCTTGCCCGCGGCGATTGGTTCGAGTCTCTGCGCAACAAGTATTCGGATAAACTCGTATATCTCGTTTCCAATTCCGACGTCAACCCGAACTCGTTTAGAATAGGCGCGCAGAGCAACAGCGTATTGACGCTTCCCGACAGCGCGTTCTTGTTGTCTTAGGGGTGCGGGTATGAAATATATAAACAAAGAATACGGTTTCGCTTTCCGTCCGCCGTTCTTCGATAAGTTCAAAGAAGAGAGCGCGGAAGGTCCGAAGATCGGCGAGGAAAACTATCCTCAAAAATACACGATAGGCGTAGGGTACGATTACGGCGCGATAAACGGCGCGATGCTCGTCGGCAAAAACGGTTCGATGTGGGGTATCCGCGTGCTGTATTTTGCGGGAAACAAATGGCACGACAACGCCGATTTCGCGGGACATATGGGCAGCGCGAGCGCGAACACGGCAGACGGTAGCTTTGCGCATTTTTCGTCCGGTCCGTTGAGCGTCAAATGGGTTCGACACAACGAGCGTTCTTTGCTGTTGCAAGTCTCGTCGCGCCGCAAACTGCGCGTGCGCGTCATTTTCTATCCGTGTTACGATTGCCCCGGAGAGCTTTCAATAGAGGGCGCGACGGTCAGCGGCAGAAGTCCGTACATGGCTGTAGTACCGGGGACGGTAGAGCTTACGGACAGCAATGCGGTGTTCAGAGGCAGATACAGAGTAGAGGACGACGAACGCCGCGAATATTTTTATGCGGTGTCGTAT
Organism: uncultured Christensenellaceae bacterium; assembly: GCA_910587805.1. Taxonomy (GTDB): domain Bacteria; phylum Bacillota; class Clostridia; order Christensenellales; family Pumilibacteraceae; genus Anaerocaecibacter. The sequence continues at coordinate 54,369 of CAJUNM010000011.1, forward strand.
ATGCCGCCGTCCGATTCGGCAAACGGCGCGTTCAACGAAGCGATAATGGAGTTTGTGATAAACAGCCGTCAGCCGAGCGTGTACGTATTCGCAACGGTCGGGGATAAGGATGTTTTCGATACGGAACTCCCGCGTTTGGACAGGGCGATAAACCAGATAGAAACGAGCGAACTTCGCTACGGAGTAAATAAAACGATGGGGTCGGGCGAACTTGGCGGTACGGTGGAACGTATGTTCAATTCAGTGCTATGGTCGCGCGTGTATTATCCGTATCTTTCTACGGAGATATATTCGCCCAAGCGCGCCGCGCTCGACAAGCATTTCGACATAAGCGGCACGGAAGAAAACTGCTCGGCAATACTCGGCTGCTACACGTGCGCCGAAAAGGCAATCGCGCAGCTCAAGTATACGCTCGAGGACAAGCTGCTCGCAGTGTTTGCGGTTTGGCATAATTTCTTGCATATGCACGACAGATCGGAAATGCTGTTGTACTACCGCAAGCTTGCAAAGCAGTATCCGCCGACGGCGGAGCTTGTCGTAGCGGACAAGAACAAGAACGAGATCGCGTATAAACAGATAGACTCGCCGCTCAAAGAAAAATTCAATCCGACGCCGATGCTCAGTCTCGATCTGAGCTGTCTCAAACTTTTGGCGTTCGACGTGCTCGAGCGTATATCCGCGCTTTTCGACTTGCCCGAAAAAGACAAGTACGCGAATGCGAAAACGAGTATGCGCGATCTTATAAACGAAACGTTTTGGTGCGAGGGCGACGGGCTGTATCTCAACCGCTACGCGACGGGGCAGTGGGCAAACTGTTACGGCGCTACTTCGTTTTATCCGCTGCTCGCGGGCGCTGTGGATACGCCGCAAAAACTGTCCGCGCTCGTAAACAATCTGACCGATACCAAGAAGTTCTGGGGCGACTACGTGATACCGACGTTGAGCGCGGATCATTCCGAGTTCGGCAAGCCGAGCAAGCCCGACAATAACGGTAAGCGGCAGCCGCCGTACTTGAAGTACCGCGGCAGCATAGTGCCGTATATCAATTTTATCGTATATCACGGTTTGAAAAGATACGGGCTTGACGATATTGCGGGGCGGTTCGCGCAAAAGAGCGCCGAACTGTGGTCGGCTAACGCGTCGGACAACGTGGAGAACTACTCTGTATATTTGCCGCGCGGCAAGCGCGTCAAGCACAACGATTATCTTTCCGCAAACGGTAATATGCTCGCGCTTATAGGCGTGCAAGAACTGATCGACGTCGAGTATTTCCGTCCCGACTTAAAGAACGCGTTGAGCTTCGGCACGTTTGTAAGCGGAACCAACAGTCTGACAAATCTCAAATTGCTTTCGCATACGTACAGTATAGAAGTGACCGACGAGCGTACTGCGCTGATAATGGACGACGTGAATATTTTTCGCGGCGACGGCGGCAAATTCGTTGTTCGCAACTTTAACGCGGACGGCGACGGCGGCGGCGAGTTCATGATCGACGCCAAGCAGAATATCAGCATAAACCTCGTTTTGCCCGCCGCGGGCAAAAAAACGGTCAAGTATTTCTTTATAGTGCCCGCAGGCAAAACCGTCGTGCGCGCCGTCGGCGGCATGGTCAACATAGGCAAACTCGAAAACAATCAGTAATAATGAAAAAACAATACCTGCGTTGTCGTTTTCGACAACGCAGGTATTTGCTTTTCGTTATTTATTTGTTTATTGCGCGGTTATCAATACATTCCGCCCATGTCGCCGCCGCCTGCGGGCGCTGCGGGCGCGGGCGCGGGGATGTCGCATACAGCCGATTCGGTCGTGAGCAACGTCGACGCGATAGACGCGGCGTTCTGGAGCGCGGAGCGTGTGACCTTCGTCGGGTCGATAATGCCTTTTTTAACAACGTCGCAGTAAACGTCTTTTGCTGCGTCGTAGCCGTAGTTGGCTTTTTTGGCGGAGAGTACGGTGTTCACAACTACCGCGCCGTCCACGCCGGCATTGACGGAAATCTGCTTAAGCGGTTCTTCGAGCGCCTTTTTGATGATGACCGCGCCCGTTTTTTCGTCGCCTTCGAGCGTTTTTACGAGTTCTTCGACGGCGGGAACAGCGGAAAGCAAGGCAACGCCGCCGCCGGGGACCATGCCTTCTTCTACAGCGGCGCGAGTAGCGGCGAGCGCGTCCTCGATGCGGAGCTTCTTCTCTTTCATTTCCACTTCGGTAGCCGCACCGACGTTGATCACCGCAACGCCGCCCGCGAGCTTCGCCAAGCGTTCTTGCAGTTTTTCACGGTCGTAGTCGGACGTGGTGGTCTCGAGCTGGGCGCGAATGGATTTGATGCGCGCGGCAAGCTCGTCGGGATTGCCTTTGCCCTCTACGATCGTCGTGTTTTCTTTGTCGACCTTGACGGTCTTCGCTCTGCCGAGCATGGAAAGATCTGCGTCTTTAAGCTCTATGCCCGTCTCGTTGGAGATGACGGTGCCGCCCGTAAGCGCCGCGATGTCGCGGAGCATTTCTTTGCGACGGTCGCCGAAACCGGGCGCTTTGACCGCAACGCAGTTGAACGTGCCGCGGAGCTTGTTCACGACCAGCGTCGCGAGCGGTTCGGATTCGATGTCGTCGGCGATTATCAAGAGCTTGAGACCTTGCGAAACGATCTTTTCGAGCAAGGGGAGTATCTCTTGAATATTCGAGATCTTGTTATCGGTAATGAGGATAACGGGATTATCGAGCACGGCTTCCATTTTTTCGGTGTCAGTGCACATGTACGGCGACGCATAACCGCGGTCGAACTGCATGCCCTCGGTAAGGGTGAGGTTGGTGGTCATGGTCTTGGACTCTTCGACGGTGATAACGCCGTCCTTGCCGACCTTTTCCATAGCTTCGCCTATGAGCGAGCCGATCGTCTCGTCGGACGCGGAAATGGACGCGACTTGAACGATAGCCTCGGTGGATTCCACCTTTTTGCTTATCGATTTGAGATGCGCCACGGCGGTAGCGGTGGCTTTTTCGATTCCTTTGCGCACAACCATAGGGTTCGCGCCCGCGGTCACGTTGCGCAAGCCTTCGCGAATGATCGCTTGAGCGAGCAGGCAAGCCGTGGTCGTGCCGTCGCCGGCAACGTCGTTCGTCTTTGTGGAAACCTCTTTGACGATCTGCGCACCCATGTTCTCGAACGGATCTTCGAGTTCGATCTCTTTGGCGATGGTGACGCCGTCGTTGGTGATGAGTGGAGTGCCGTACTTTTTGTCGAGAACAACGTTGCGGCCCTTAGGTCCGAGCGTGATCTTTACGGTATCAGCAAGAGTGTTTACGCCTTTTTCGAGCGCTTTGCGAGCTTCGTCGCCCGTTTTGATTTGTTTTGCCATGATTATATATTCTCCTTATCGCGTATTAGTCTTCGACTACGGCAAGAACGTCGCTTTGACGCATGACCGTAAACGTTTTGTTGTCAACTTTATATTCGCTGCCCGCATACTTTGAGTATAGGACTTTGTCGCCTACTTTTACCACCATAGTTACGTCTTTGCCGTCGACGTTTCCGCCCGGTCCGACAGCCGCAACGCGCGCGATTTGCGGTTTTTCTTGGTCTTTAGCCAAAAGAACAATGCCGCTCTTCGTCTTTTCTTCAACGTCCAACGGTTCGATAACGATTCGGTCGAATAATGGTTTGATTTTCATACTGTACCTCCGTAAAATTGTAATCGCTATAATAATAGTTCTTTGCGCCGTTTTTGTCAAGCGATTTAACGTCTTTTGCCGCATATACAGGCAAAATATTTGTCGCATTTAATTGAAAAATAATGTAAAAATGTATTGACAAATTTACATTTAAGTGATAACATTAGTATGTATAGGCATACAATTGTGAACAAATTGTTAACAAAAATCAAATCTGCCGCGAGGTGGTAATGAGGAATAACCGATCTCAAGCTGACAATCCAAACATAGTAAAACGGCTCACCGTATTTTTGATGAGCTTGCTTACAGCCGTTGCGCTCTGCGTGACGGGTGTTGTGTTATCCGCTACAAAACCGGCATCCGTAGACACGGTTACCCCGGGCGACGTCGATTCGTCCGGAAATTATACCAATACCTCCGAAACGGATTTCGTAAACAAGTTGGTTGCGGGAAACACTATTACGTATACCACCAACAAGATTTTTACGGCAAGACTCGGACCGGGCACGTATAGATTCGATTTGTACGGCGCTCAAGGCGGATCGTATTCCAACGGTAACGGCGGAAAGGGCGGTCATACTCAAGCTACTTACAGCATTACTTCGACTACAACTATATATATATGCGTAGGCGGCACTACTTCTGGCACGACCGGCGGCTATAACGGCGGCGGTACGGGCAGATATAACGGAAAAGGCGGCGGCGGCGCTACGCATATCGGATTGCAAAACGCGTTGCTCAAAAATACGAGTACGGCAAACGTCCTCGCGGTAGCGGGCGGCGGCGGCGGCGCGCAAGCGAAAGCGGGCGGTATCGGCGGCGGCGGTAACGCCGCAGG
>CAJUNM010000012.1:0-40603 GCA_910587805.1 uncultured Christensenellaceae bacterium
TCGTCGGGCGAGCTCCAATCGCTGTCTTCGGAGCAATCGTCGAAAAGCCACTCACGCGTTTCTTTTTCTCTGTCGTAGCTGTAATAATTGTCGTATATGGTTATTTCTCTGTATTTCATTATTCGATCCTCCTGTAAACGTCGTCTGCGAAGTATGCGCAAACGAGCCAATTGAAAAGGGCATGACATTTCACGCCCTTGTAATCCACTATATAATCGTTGTCGCCGACCTTTTCGAGTACGGTTATTTCGTCCGTTACTTCGGGTTGTATCTTCCCGACGTTTAACGACTGTATATATGCTTGAGTCTTGTACGGTTTCATTTCAGCAAATCCCTCCGGTATAGAATCTATCCAAAATTTTGTACTCGCTTTTGTTTTTGACGCGCTTCCAATCCGATGCTATATAGTCCGCTAACGCTCCGATGTTTGTGCTGTAGCAATCGGAAATACAGCACGAATAAACCTTGTTCACATATTCGAGTAGGGCGTCAATTCCGTAACTCGCGTCTATTTCGTTATATATTCCCGTGTGGAATATGTACGCCTTGATGCCGCTGTCGAACTTGTATTCGGCATTGTTGTATTTGATTGTGATTTCTACGCAGTCCATTACATAACCTCCATAACACGTAGGTCTATAAACGAATGCGTGTACCAATCGTTTTTATCCGTAATGTGCCAATACACTTCGGACTCGCAGGGATTGTTGTCTTCGAACTCGAACTCGTAATTGTCGTCCACGGGATAGCCGTCATCGTCGAATTCTATATCTCCGACCCATGACATTTCGGGATTGCGCTCGTTGCAGATAAGCTCTTTGAATTTGTCATATGCGTCGTCGTATTTTCCGTAAACGAAAAGGTCTACGCTACCGGCGTCGGACGTAGACCAATTGAACTGTACTATGTAGACTTTCTTCATTATGCGATTCTCCTTATGCCGCCGACGCTTGACCGTACCATAATGCTGCCGAGTTCGCTGCAATCATCGTCGGACTTGTTCCAAACGTACGCAAAAGCTATGAACTCGTTATCGCCCTGCTTGTAAATAAGGTCGTCCCATTCTTCGGGATAGTTCGTAACGATAAGAAAATTCCAAAGCTCGCCGATGTTTGTTATCTCGTGTGTTATGGCGTAAACTTTGCAATTGTACCGTCTTTCTATTTGTTTCATTTTCTTTTCTATCTCGGGTTCTTGGTAAACCCAATAGCCTATGTACCATTCGAAATAGCATACGAGATCTCGGTCTTTGAAATCGTCTATAAACGGTTTGAAGATGTCAAGCTGTTTCATAAGCTCGATTGCTTTGTCATTCTTTTCTTGAAGAGTAGGTCGGTTGTTTTTCATTTTGTATATCTCCCTTTGGATTTTTTAGCTTCTTGGTTGTATAGTTTTATTGCCGTTCTTTTGGTGTATCCGAAATACTGTCTTTCGCCGATCACACCGTATATGTCGTAAGCGCCTTGAAAGGTTATTCGTATAGACGTGATATATTTCATAGCCGCTCCTTTATATGTAATTTTGTAGTTGTTCGAAGTTAAGCCCGATGTTTCGGAGCGTTTCTTCGAATCCGAACCAAGCGAGCAGGTTTTGATTGTGTGTGTAGAGTATAAGCGGATCTTCGTCGTCCCAATTCTTGCCGAACAGGTCTTTCATCGAGTAAAGCCCCGTACCGTCCATAAGCTCCTTTAACAGCTTGTTTATTTCGTTACGGTATTTCTTGTAGAACGCCGTTGTTTGCGAATACCTCGCTTACCATGCCCGAAACGCAGCCGTGATACAGCACGTCTTTGAATATATTCTTTATCACCATTGACAGAAGGCGCAGTTGCCAATCTTGCCAAATACGTGTCAAAACATAAAAAGAAATTATTTGTATTTGACGATAATCAAATTTTCGAAATAATAAAGCAACATTCGAGGTTCGAAACTGCTCATATATTAAAGGATTTGTCCAATTGGACTGGTAAGTTAAATATCGACACAAACGTTTTATTTGACTGTGTTTCATTAGATAATTTCCATGTTTATTTAAATCAATATAAAGATAATAAAAGTTTGATTTACTCAATTTATGCATACAAAATATTTAATGAGATAGTAGACTGTGACATTTCTAAAGATGAAAATATAGATAAAAATAATGTTGTTGTAGAAAGCAGATATTATTCCATAAACAATTCCGCGCTACATGAAGAAATAACTGATAACATAAAAGCATTCGATTTGTTTAGCTCGGAAATTGTATTGCGCAACAGAAATATGGCTGATAACAAAAAAGTTAAAATAGCTTTTCAAGAAAATATAAGGCAATTTAATCTACTTTCCAAACATGAGTATACGGTGGTTTTATATCCGGGGCAATGTATTGCCGCTGTATTTTATTTTAGAGCAATGAATGATTCAATTCAATTGAAATTACCACTACCGTTGATCGAAGTAAACGAAAGGATTCTCAATTTACCTTTTGACAACACAATATTAAATTGCAGTGTTGTCGGCGAAACACCGTATTTAGGTAACGACAGTATATCGCTTAATGAATGTTGTACCGAACTTAATAAAATCGCACGAAAATTTGAAACAGTCGTTGTATATGGTAAGAGCGGAGTAGGCAAATCAAGATTTCTATACGAACTCCAAAAAGTGCGTATGCAAAACCAAAATACATGCTTTGTGTTTCATGGGGACAACTTATGTCATTCGACTTACGATTTCCTGCGCAGGATAATATTGGGCTATTATAATATTTCTTTTAATTCCCAGACTGGTAAAATAGAATTACCGTTTTATGAAGAAAACTTTATTCATGATAAACTTTTCATAAAAAATATATCATTTATTGAATCTATCATTAATGGTGACAAAATTGATAATACGTATGCCAGAAATTGGCTTGTTTCACTATTAAAAAATAATGATATCACGTTAGTAATCGACAATGTACAAGTATTGAATAGTGATACTGTATCTCTATTAAGCGAAGTTGTTTCTGACCTAGATTCATGCATATGCAATAGTGAGATCGTATTATCGTTTAATACTGATTTTATTTTTAATAATCCATCGCTCTCCGTATTTTTTTCATACATTAAAAACAAAGTGGCAAAACCGCTTAAAATAGAAGTTCTTGGATTTAACAGGTATTTTGCTAAAGAATATTTGAGGCATTGCTTGGATCCAAACGGAATAAGATCGGATTTGGACGATTTATGCGATATTATTCTTCAACGTTTAGAGCCTAAATCGGATTTAAATATCAACAGCAATACCGCATATAATCCGCTGTTTCTCAAACAAATTATTTTATACTTATATCAATGCAAAATAATAGGGTTTAGTAACGATACGTTTTGCATTTTAAATAACGAAAAGTTTTTAGCGGCATTACAAGATTTACCTGAAACATTATTTGAAACCATTACTATTCGCTACAAGCTTCTGCAAGAACATTTTATAAAACACAAAAAGCAACTATCCGATTTATTGTGGGCTGTATTAATATTCGGCGAAATGCCTGAATATTTTGTAAAATCTATTATAGCTGAAGAGCATGATGTTTTCAAGACATGCATTGAATTGGGATTTCTTAAATACGGCGTTTCCAATACCGTCATTTTCGAGCATGGATTAATTGCAAAGGCTGTTCTGCTATTACTCGAAAACAAGCCTTATTGTGAACAACCGACCATAACGTCTATTAAAATTAATAAACTTACGGCAAAAAGAATATTGAAAACATGCGATCTATCATCTTATTCCGTCGTTAAACTCATTATAACTGATTACATAAAATCGTTGTCGTTATTAAAGTTTACTGAAATAATGTTCGATATATCGTACGCCGCAGTTCCGGACTATTTATTGCCGTACGGGACCAATTTGGTTATGCGATATTTAAAATGCTATAACGGTAAAGTCAATGCAAAAATTAAAATTAAAGCATTGTTAAATATGATGCATTCTTCTCAAGATAAATTAGGCGCGCAGAGAACCCAAAAAATGTTCTCATACATCATTAATTATCAAGTTAAAAATTACAAGCTTAATATTGGTGCTGTGGATGATTTTGTGGAATTAATGAAGTTTTATATGTACGAGCTACCGAATTCAGATAAGGATGCGTTTTTGGCAAATATGTGCGACATAGGTGAAGAATTATATAAGCAAGCTGGATTGGAAAATAAATGCGATGATTTTAGAATTTGGATTTTATGGGCGACTGGGAAAAATTGTATGCATTATAAACGTGATTTTAAAAATGCGGAGCAAATACTGAAAAAGGGAATAACTTTAGCACAATCTACCCAAAACATACATCGTAGAGCGGAGTTGGAAATACAATACGGGGATTTGTTTGGATATTTAGAAAACAAAAGCGAAGCTATACGGCATTGGCGTAATGCCGCCGATTGCTTTTCGTCGTGTGAGCTTTATGATGAGATTCTCAAGCTTGTTTATAGAGGGAATGTTTTTCTGCTTGAAAAAAAATTGAGCAAGGTTGACGATATATTGCAGAACTTGAACGAGTTTTACGATAAGCCTGATTGCTATGCTTTTCTTAAAACGATAATAAACGACTTTTTAAGTAATTATTTGATTCTTTTCTCTATAAGCACTAATGCTTTTGATGAAACATTACATAATAATGTAAAATTAATATTAAGTCGTTACCGTTCGGTTGCACTCGCTTACAACACAAACAGCTATATGCTTGCTGCATATAAAACAGTGGTTTATCTAAAATACATATTGGAGTGCCATTCATTATCACGTAACGAAACGGCTGTTGTAAATGAACAACAATTGATTTTGATTTTATGCGAGGAGATAATTGCTAATTATAGTTGGGAATCATCCAATTTTACGTACTTCTTTCCGATTTTTAAAGATATTGCTGAAGTTGCTATCAAAGATTCTATGGTGTACAAGAGAATTATCGAGCGTATGCCGTCGGACAAAATCGAATTATTCAATATTTTGGCTCATAAATCGAGCTCTACACCGATTACTGCGCCGACATTAAAACACGGTATATTCAACGATCTCGATAATATTGTAAATCTATTGCAATTTTCTTATACTTGGTAGGCAATTACTTTGTCGTTATAACGATTTTTGTATGCCCACCAGATATCGTTTTTATCTATAACGTTGTTATCGTTGACAATATAAATAAAAGGAATATTTAATAATTGTAATTCTCCAAATATAACATCGCTTAATCTTATTTGTTTTTTATCCGAGTGAGCAGTTAGATTATATATGCCTTTTACCGTAATATGATGTTTGTTAGAGATATCTTTTATTTGAGATTCAGATAATCCAGTGGTAAAATCGAAAAGCAGACAGTCCGAATTAACTACATTTTTGCTATCTTCATAAATATCGGGGAGATTATCGATGTATAAATTAGGCATTTTTGTAGCTAAGCCTCCGGTTACTATATAATATTCACCTTTATCGCAAAATGTAAAATCGTTTATCATAAATGCGCTATAATTAGTTCGATCCGTACCCGAGTGAGACGAGTTCAAAGAATTGATTATCGACGAATATTTAATGCGGGGGCGCGACGGCAGTTTTCGTATTTTAACCTGTCGAGCAATACGGTAGCTTTCTTGAATGATTTTTACATATATTATTTCGGGATAGCAAAATAAATCCGTAGTTAAATAAACGCAATCAAACTGATGGTTGTTAAACGGCATTGCAAATCCCATGAGACCTAATTTGATAATTTGTGAATCACCATCTAAATATATAATACATCCGTCTGGATTTTTTTTGGAAACAGGCAAAATACACATTTCGCCTTTATTATTTAAATCAAAAGAATCTGGCAAATCTAATGCTATCATTTTATCTTTTATATATTTTAACGTTTCCAAAATATCGTTGCTCATGTGGAAGGCTATAAATATTTCAAGATAATGGCAAGCTTGCTGATAAAAGAAATAATATAGATTTTTTTTATTTGTTTGCATTATAGAATATAGGTCTCGATGATGTGAAAGATGGTAAGCATATGCTCCCGATATAAATTTAATGTCGCCGTGTTTTTCTAATCTGTATCCGAATTCGACATCCTCCGCTCCCCAGCCTAAAAAAGATTCATTGAATTTTCCGCAATCCAAATATGCTTTTTTCGTAGCGGCGCAATAACCTGTATAATAATATTGCCACTCGGATTTTGACAGAATGTTTTGCGGCACTAGTCCAGCTCGTTTATCGTATGCTAGATTATGTTTAAAGAAATCTTCAATTGTAGGATTACTTTCTAAAAAACGAAGGTAATCAAAGCCGGTCAGAAGATCCATTTGTTCCGGAGTATTTCCACCTTGTATGATATTCCCAAAAGCTCCAACATAACCACTAGAAAGAGTCATTCGTATTAAATGTAAACAGTTATCCATTAAAACGATATCACCGTCCACAAATAAAAGAAACGGGTTCTTGGCATGCGTAGCCCCAATATTTCGATTTCTTGAGCGATTGCCTATCTGATCAGAATTAAGAATAAATAAATCGTCGGTGTTGCTATATTTTAAAAGAATATTTAAATGTGATTCATCCGAATTATCATTCACTATAATTATTTCGTCGCCAGTTATTCTTTGTCTTAATAACGCATCAATAACGAGATTAAGCCTATCATTATTGTGGCATATAACTACAATGCTGATTTTGGTCATTTTTTCTCCAAATAATTACAAGTTATTGTAAGACTCACTATTAGTAAATAACTATATTTATGAAAGAAACGCGTCATGAATTTATATTGAAATTCTCGATCGAAAAATAGTGTCCCAAGATAATGTCAAGCTCATGTTTGCGTCTGATTTTATAGCGATAATTTTTTAAGTAATATTATAAGTTTGAGAAAATAATACAGTAATCAATGAAGATGTGTTATTAATTCTGTTATTCTATATAAAGTAAAAATAGGTTAAAATGTAACAGACAGTTATATAAAAATTAAAGAATAGATTATTGGTGTAAAGTTAGTATAATCTTTATTTGAATGCAATTAAAACCATCTATTAAGATAATAATAGCGCAAAATAACGCGGTTTATTGCGAAATTGGTTGTTATAAAAGATATTTTAATACATTACTTGTGACAAAATGGTAAAATACGGGAGGCTAACGGCTGTCTAGGCAAGCAGTATATCAATTTATTATTAACTAGTTGAAAAAGTATGCGGTGTTAATATTAAATAAAGAAACAATATAATTTGACAAACTTACATTTTTTATCTATAATGAAAGAATGGAGGATTAAATATGCCCTGGAGAGAACTAGAGAAAAATGTGCGTGAAGTTGCAGAAAAGCTTTGGAATAGAAGTGCACAATCTAAAGTTTTATGTGGCGTGCAAATAGATTGTGTTGTCGAGATACAAGCTGATTATGTTTGTCTAGTAGAGGTTACGGAAGAATATGATTTACAAAAAGTCCGAAATGATATTACTAAATTAGATACAGTTAGCCATGGATTATTAGCACAGAATATATATTCTAAGAAATTTATTGTATTAAAAAAAGAACCCACAAAAGCGATGTACGAGGCGGGGTACTCAATGCAGGTTGAGGTCATTTCGTATACGACTTTTGAAAAAATGTGGTTTAATTATAACGATTATATTTATAGGCGTAAAGGATGCGCGTTTGGTAGCGTTATAGATATTGAATCCGGATTGCCAGAGAGTTCGTCGATTTATGTGCCGGTATATTATTATGATAGCACCGGAGCAAAGTATACTATTGATGATATAGCAAAGAAATTACAGCAAAACGCTATTATCATATTAAAGGGGGGCTTCGGCACCGGAAAAAGTTTGTGTGTAAAAAATTTATTCGATATATTATCCCAGGTTCATGAAGTCAAATCTGTATATACTCTTGCGATAAATTTAAAAGAGCATTGGGGCGCAAAGGACTATAGAGAATTAATTCATAGGCATTTGAATGATTTATCTATAGAATCGGACAATTTCTATAAGGTTTTCGATAAGCCTAATATTATATATTTATTAGATGGGTTTGATGAAATGGGAACGCAGTCATGGAGTTCTGATGTTGATAAGTTGCGTATGATACGCAAACATGCAGTGATTGGTGTTCGAGACTTAATACAGCGTTCGCAAGGCGGTTGTTTAATAACCGGTCGTGAACATTATTTTAACTCCGATAAAGAAATGATAGATTGTTTGGGGCTTAAAGACAAGCGTGTTCTTATTCTTGAATGTAGGGAGGAATTTGACGAGCAACAAGTTAAAGACTATATTTCAAAAATATCAAATACACAGATGGAATACTTACCGCATTGGTTGCCTAAACGTCCACTAATAATTAATATCGCATTAAAATATATGCAAGATTTGTTTTTAGCAAATAATGCGTTTGATAATGAATGTGATTTTTGGAATTTATTTTTAAATTTATTAGCTAAACGCGAAGCTAAAATTAATGTGGCTTTAGATGATGAAACAATTAAAAATGTAATGATACGAGTTGCAAGGAAAACCCGTATTAAAGCAAAAGATTATGGACCTGTTTCAATAGAAGAATTATACCAAGCATTTGAGGAAGTTACAGGGGAGCGTCCTACTGAGGAATCCGCGATTATACTACATAGATTGCCAGGTTTAGGACGTGTTGATGCAGATAGTACTGACAGAAATTTTATTGATTCATATATTCTTAATGGTTTAAGGGCTGAAGATATTATTAATTCTGTAAATAATGATTTGCAGTCTATAATGCTAGAGAATTGGACGCAGCCACTTAATATTGAAGGGTTAAGCATACTATCAAACTATGTTAATTCCGACATTAGACGTATTAAACAAATGATTGGTTTTGCTGTGCGTAGTTGTAGGAAGCGTAATAATGTTTTAGCCGCAGATATAGTAAGTGCAATTTCGATGGTTGTAGATGGAGAAATAGATTTTAATAATATTCAAGTTAATGAAGCAAGGTTTTCGCGATTGGATTTTTCAAATAAAAAAATTAAAAATTTAGATATACGTAATTCAGAAATAGACGATTTAGATATAACGAATGTTGGTTTTGATGACACAGTAATTATTCAAAACTGTATAATTTCAAATATTTACGGAGTATCAAACAGCTCTGGCTTGCCCAATGTGTTCCAAAAGTGTGAATATGATAATTTTCAAACTATCAGTACTATAAGCCGAATCAAAAGGGCAAATCTAACTAGGGCGCAAACAATATTAATAACTATTATCAAAAAGATATTTTCCACTGTTTCAAAAGGAAACGGGAGAAAGGAGGAAGCGCTATTGCGTGGGTTAGGCGAAAAAGGTGATAGCAGAATTTGCGATAAAATTTTGAATATGATGATTAAAGAAGATATATTGAATAAACATAGAGGTGATGATGGTTGGATATATTCACCAAATCTAAAGCATACATCAAGAATGCTTAAAATATTATCAGATCTCACAAACAGCCATGATGTTTTATGGGAATATGCTAATTCATTATAATGGGCTATATGAATTATGAACAGTACTATTTTTCATAACGAAACATTGCGCAGTTCTTTTTAGTATACGGATTTAATTGCTCTTTGTTTGTGTTGAACTGTTTCGTGTTGAACACAATGTTTAGTTTTAAGTTTTTTTGCCATTACATCGATACTGTATTATCTCGGTGAAAATCTTGACTGTCCGTATATTTTATGATATACTTTTATTATGACGGAACAGCAAATAACATTAGAACAGATCGTTATGCGCGCTATAGATGCGTTTAATCTATGCGAAAATTATCTTGTTACGCACGATTTGAGTGAGAGATGTATTTGTTCAAAGTTCGCGCAGTATTTAGATCGAGAAATACAATGTTCCGGATTTACGGGATATAGTACAGATGTTGAATACAACCGAGGATGCGAGGGGAACGAGTATTCGGTAAAGCGTTTGGGCAGAGATAGAATAATCGTGGTCGATTTGATCGTGCATAAACGCGGCTATGATGCAAACTACGGGTTCGATAACTTAATATGTATTGAAATGAAATATTCGGTAAAGAGTCGCGGTTTCATTCCGATTTGGAGCGGTTGCGCAAAATGACGGATAATGATTATGGATTTTGTTATAAGATCGGGTTGATGATTGTTATAAATCGTCAAAGCGGGAAATTGGAAGTAAATAAAACACTCTATAATATGTATACGGAAAATTCATAAGTTTGATGGTCTTTGTTTATTATCGGGTAAAGCCTTTGTCAATAAAATATAGTTTTCAGTAACGCAAAGGTTCAACGATGTGTCAATTGTGTCCACCAGAAGGGAAGCGGTTGAACCGGTTCCGCAAGAAAAAGTCTCGGTTGCATAGCAATCGGGGCGTTTTTTTTACTTGAGGCTAATCGGCGGGCTTTTGGTTTCGGGATTATTGCGGTTGCAAAAATTCGGCTGATATTAAGGGGGAAAGTATCGATATATAGATAGAAAATTATGCGTATATAAGCAATGCTTTCGCGGATTATGCCATATACTAACAATAGCCGAACCGGTAGCCAATCGAAATATCAAGTCGGTATACTGACAATGGGCTAAATATGGATATATTGTTAGGGTTCAAAGATACGTTTAACGACTTGCTTATTGACAAAGAACTAACCGTAAAAGAATTCAGCAAACAATTGTGTACATTGCCGAGCGTCGTGTCCGAGTGGAAAAATAATCCCGTAAATCACAAAATGAAAACTGTCCTAAAAGTTGCGGATTATTTCAAATGCTCACTGGAATTTTTGTGTGGAAAGACGACGATATATCTGGATTACCAACCCCAATCATGTCCTGTTTTCAAAGACCGTATCGTACAGGTATTAAAAGAATGCAAATGCTCCACATATGCGTTATATAAGTACACGGATATAAAACCGTCGCAATATCATCGTTGGCGAAAGGGCGCAGAACCGTGGTTGTCGAGCCTTGGCATACTTTCCGATTATCTCGGCGTAACTTTGGATTATTTGATAGGCAGAGACAGTTAAGGGAAAAACTTCAGATTGAACAATATACAATTCGACCGCTGCTTGCAACGTATACGCAACGGTAATATGAACGGTCTGCGACCTATCTTCGACGGGTACTACGGAGCGCTGAAGATCACGGCGAAACGGATATTAAACAGCGATACTGCCGCGGATAATGCGGCGTCCGAGACGCTGTTCGAAATCGTGCGGTACGCGAGATCGCACAATCGACCGCATATAGAAAACGTCGGCGCGTACTTATACGACACCGTGACAAAAATAGCTGCGCATATGCTCGGCAACCGTGCGGCGAGCGAGTTTGAAACGGCTGCCGCGCTCGAATTCGATCGTGCCGACGGAGCAAACTACGAACATGCGTTCGCGCGATTGGATACGGTCGATTTTAATATCGCAGTCATGTATTATCTGTTCGATTGCAATATTACCGAAATATCAAATACCGTAAACGTATCGACTGCCGACTTAAAGTCAAAGCTGGACGACATAAGCGTGCGTTTGAAAAAGTATTTGATAAAGAATTGAAAAACTCGGCATAATCCCCAACTTTACGGCGCGCTCGAGCGTCTATATGATATACGACAATTACAAAGGAGAATGATAGATGAGAAGATTTTTATGCATAGCTATGAGTGTGTTGAGCCTTGCATATTTACCCGTTCTCGGTTTCGGAATTGGCGTATGCGCGCTCGCGACGCAGCAAGGCAGTCGCTATGCCGAATATTTCGTGAGCGACGGCGCTAGGCAGGGAAACGCAACTCGCAACGTGTATTATACGAGCAAGACCATAGAAGATTATGTCAATCCTTATGAAGCCCCGTCCTTCAAAGCGGGCAGGGTTAATACTTGCGTTGTGGACGCAGGCGGGAACGTTATGGTATACTACGACCGCATATTCGACGAGCTTGTACCCGACTATAAGCATAAGTACGTATGGGGTGTGTTTACATACAGTGCGCAAACCGAAGGCGTGAACAAAATGTTCGATACGTTATACGATATGATGGGGACTACTAATGACGGAACGAATATACCCGGGTTCAAGAAAGGAATGAAAGCATATGCCGCATCCAGAAGTCATGACATAAACCTCGCACAGTTTACGGGCAGCTATCACAACATAAACATTGAGGGATTGAAAAAGCAATTGAAAGCCGAAAAGCCTGCGGTCATATTCCTAAATACTTACTCTGTGACGTCTTTCGGTGACATCGTGGAAAATGTCGGACATGATATTATAGAGTATAGTACTTTCTCGGGCGCGCACGCGATGGTGGTATACGGATTCAAAGATATTTATTACTATGACGAGGATGCGCGATTAAAGCAGAGAGATACGTTCTTATACGTATCGACAGGTATCGGCAGTTTGCCGTTAGCTATGATCGATATAACGCGGCTGTGCATAGTTGACGATATATATATTACGGAGGTGATATGATGTCTTGGGACAGAAAACTAAGGAAACTGATAGCAGAACAAACGAAACCGAGAATAACGTTCAAGGAGTTCTGCGAAAAGCACGGGATAGAATTGCCCGCAAACTACGTTGCGCAAACGAACACGAACGAAAAGGTGAACGTATTTGCATTGCGCGTAACGTCGCTGTGCGTTTTGGGCATTGCCGCGATAATCGCGATAATGTTCGTGTTTATTCCCAAAAACAATTTTCAGAATTATCACGGCGATATGATTTTATATGAGCCGGTGACATACGAGACGTTTGTGACTTGGGATGTACCGCAGGTTTTGGACTTTACAAAAGTTGAGGATAACGGAGCAATTTATAAAGCAAGAGCAAAAGACAGGGATTTGCTTTTAGGCTATGAATTGCAAAATTTGCTTTACGGATTCGATAAAAACGGTAAACAGTATGCTTTTACGATAACGCAAATAATAAGATGTTATAAAGGATACTTATTCACGAAACATGAAAAATTCGAGTCTCTGCAATATAAATTCGGCGATACGTGTAGCTACGATATCGCGGATAACGGCGCAGAAGCGTACGTAGCGGTCAATAGTAACGGTTACGAATATTTTATAAGGTTGAGGGAGTTAGGCGGAATCACACCTATAACAAAGGAAAATATAGAGATATTCCTGCAAGAAATTTTGTAAACGATAGTTGTATTAAATAAACATTCGACCGAGATCCGTTTATCGAATTTACGAGTACGACTTGATGGTTTTTGCGACGTTTATCAGGTGGTCGGCTATGCGTTCCGCGCCCGCAGTCAGGGAGAGGAACTGCGCGCCGACTTCGGGCGAGCATTTGCCGTCGGTCATTCTCGCGATGTGGCTCTCGGTCATTTTGTTTGTTGTAAAGTCCACGCTTTCCTCTATGCGGAGCGCGGCGGCGAGCGCGTCGCGGTCCCCGTCGGCGTAGGCTTTGCAAACGTTTTCGTAGAGCTTGGCTATAAGCTTTTGCAGTTCGGTAATTTCCGCTATCGCATCTTCGGTAAAGCGTTCGTCGGCGGCTTTCAGCTTGTCGGCGTATTCGATCATGTTTTCGGCATAGTCGCCGATACGCTCGAGATCGGAAACGGAGCGAAACGCGGTGGACAGATACAATCGGTCTTTTTCGTTGAGATCGGCTTTGAGCAATTTTGCGGTAAACTTTGACAGCTCGCGGTTTATAAAGTCGAGCGTTTCTTCGTTTTTGCGGAACTCGTCGACGCCCGCATAGTCGAGCGAGCAAACGATACGGCACGCCGCGTCGAAGTTCTTTATTGCGATGTCCGCCATGTTTATTATCTCGCGCTTGACCTGCGCAACGGCGATAGGCGGGGTGGCGAGCATGTGCGTATCTGCGTAGAACAGCCGCGGCTCGTTCGGTTTTGCGTCGATCGTTTCGGGCATGTCCGCATCTGCGGGATTGCCGTTTTTGCTTTTTTTGCGGCGCGGTCCGTCGGGCACGATTTTGGTTACGAGCTTGACGAGCGGGTTTGTGAGCGGCAGAACGATAACGACCGTCAAAAGATTGAAAATCGTGTGGAACATGGCGAGCTGCATTTGCGGCGCATGCGGGAACATTTTTTCAAAAAGCCAGCCGTAATTTATCCCGCCTAAACTCATGAATAAGCCGATCAGCATGAACACGATAACGCCGCTCACGTTGAATATAAGGTGAATGAGCGCGGTGCGCTTGGCGTTTTTCGTGCTCGTAAGCCCCGCGATGAGCGCGGTAACGCAAGTGCCGATGTTCGAGCCCATTGTGAGGTAAATACCCTGATTGAGCGAGATAAGCCCCGACAGTACCATTGTTATAGCCATCGACGTCATGACCGACGAGCTTTGAACAATCGCCGTCATGAGCGCGCCGATAAGCACGAGCACTATCGGGTTTTTGAAAACCGCGAGAAAATTTTTAACCGAATCAAGCTCGGATATGGCGCTCATTGCGCCGCTCATCATTGACAGACCGACGAACAGCATGCCGAAGCCCGCCATTATACCGCCCGTTTTTTGCACCGCGTCCTTTTTGGCGAACGCGAGTATGAACGCGCCTATGCCGGCGAATGTGGCGAATATGACAGACGTGGATATTCCGCCGTCGCCGAACATGCCCAAGGCAACGAGCTGACCTGTGATCGTCGTGCCGATGTTCGCGCCGAATATGACTGTGGCGGCTTGCGCGAGCGTCATTATTCCGGCGTTTACGAAACCTATCACCATGACGCTCGTCGCGCTCGAGCTTTGTATTGCGGCGGTTGTGACCGTGCCGACGCACACGCCCAAAAGCTTGCTCTTGGACGCTTTTGCGAATAGGCTTTTGAGCCGTTTGCTGCCGAGCGCCTCGAGATTGGAACTCATCATGGAGCAGGCGATAAGGAATATCCCTATGCCCGCAACGAGCGTCAGTATAGCGGTCGCTATTTGTGTGGCGTTCATAAATACATCTCCGTACTTCCGTATTATTGTATTAGGCAGGAGCACCGATATTCCGATGCGCTTCGCCCGTAAAAAAAGTAAAGAGACCCTTACCGATATGATCGGCAAAAGTCTCGAAAATTAAGCGCCCCGGGCGATATGTTCGCCGAAATGACGGGGTGGGCACGCACTTATTCGGTGATTCCCGCTGTGCGCTTTCTACTCCCTTTTGTTATGGGAAACACCGTTTGCCCGTGATCGAGTGTGTTGACGAGCGGTGTTCCGTTTTTATTGTGCGGTCGCGATTCCGACCGCTTTAAGAATAACAAAATTCAGACGTTTTGTCAACGGTTTTACGAGACATACGCGACACATATAATATACCGTGGCTATTATCTGGTTGATCATGATGGCTGCGTCGCTCGGACTGATGTTGTTCACCGATCCGTCGGCTGCGGTCAGTTCGATGGTGACGGGCGCGCACGGCGCGGTCGAGCTTTCGCTCAATCTTTTGGCGTTGTACGCGTTCTGGCTCGGGTTCTTTTCGTTGATAGAAAAGCTCGGCTTGTCTCGAGGGCTTGAGCGGCTTTTGCGTCCCGTGATAGTTCGGCTGTTTCCGTCCGCCGATACCGAAACGCGAAAGTTCATAACAATGAACATCTCGGCGAACATACTCGGGCTGGGCAACGCCGCGACGCCCATGGCGATAAACGCAATAAATCGAATGGACAACGGCAGTCGCAAAGCGTCTACGGATATGATAATGCTGACCGTGCTTTCCGCAACAAGCTTGCAGATATTGCCCACGACGGTGATAGGCATGCGCGCAACGGCAGGCTCGGCAAACCCCGCGGATTTTTTGTTCCCGTCGCTCGTAGCCACGGTGCTGTCCACGCTTATAGGCATAATCGGCGTAAAGCTGTGCTCGAAGATATTCGACAGAGACAAAACCAAAAGCCGCGAACGGCGCGAAAAACGCCGCGCGGCGCGGCTCGAACGCAAAGCCGCTCGGCGTGACAAAACGAAAAAACGCGCGGACGCGGCAGAGGTAAAAAATTGAGCGCGTATATTATTCCCGTATTGTTCTTGCTTGTGCTCGCCGCGTCGTTTATAAAACGCCGCGAGCCGTACGGCGGGTTTATAGACGGCGCGCGTCAGGCTGTCGATCTTACTATAAACGTTTTTCCGTATCTGCTCGCCGTCATGGTCGCCGTGGAAGCGTTCAGAGTATCGGGCGCGTCGGGTTATCTCGCAACCGCGATGGAACCCGTGCTCGGCGCGTTCGGCTTGCCTAAAGAACTCGCCGAACTCATGTTTTTGCGCCCCGTGTCGGGCGCGGGTTCGCTCGCCATACTCGACGGCATATATACCGCGTACGGACCGGATAGCTATATCGGCAGATGCGCGTCGGTTATTTACGGCTCGAGCGAAACGGTGTTTTATATTTCCACGATATATTTTTCGCAGTCGCACGTGCGCAGACTGCGCTACGCGATCCCCGTTGCGCTCGTCGCTACGTATACGGGCTGTATAGTAGGTTGCGCGCTGTTGAGATTTTTCTGAAAGCGAACTGCGGCTTTGCGCGCGGAAAGATCGCGGCTCGGTTGTGAATTTATTTGACAATTGCGGCGCGGCGCAGTATACTACATGTAAGTAATTGCCGCGAGGTGAAAATGTACAAGGCGTAATTCGATTCGATAGTTAGCTTGCCGCATAAAGTATGCGGTTGTTTGACGCTGTCGGGATCGGATCGCTCATTAAATCGTTCGTATGACGAATGATTTTTTTGCGCGTGATTTTTTCGGCGTCGTCTCGGTTCTTCGGTAAAAAGAAGAAAAGGAGAAAAAAAGAAATGCTCGAGATAAAAAATTTAAGTATAACGTTATCCGCCGACGGCAGAAAGCTTGTAGACGGGTTCGATTTTACGCTCGGCAGGACCGAGCGCGCGTGCATAATAGGCGAGGAAGGCAACGGCAAGTCTACGCTGCTCAAGTGCATTTACGACCGCGCGCTCGTGTCCGATTATTGCGACGTTACGGGCGCGGTAAGGACGGACGGGCGCATGGCGTATCTTGCGCAGACGCACGATCCGTCGCTCGACGACGTTACGCTCGCGGACATGTTCGACGCGGATTATTATTCGCATATAGATTGGGTGGAAAAGTTATGCTCGCTCGAGCTGATAACTTCCGAGCGCAAGTTCGGCACGCTGTCAGGCGGGGAAAAAGTGCGCGCGCGGTTGTTGCGACTGCTCATTGACGAACCGGACGTTTTGCTGTTGGACGAGCCGACGAACGATCTCGACATACCGACGCTCGAGGTGTTGGAAAACTTTTTGCGGAGCGTCCGTTTGCCCGTGCTGTTTATTTCGCACGACGAAACGCTGATAGAAAACGTAGCCGATACTATAGTGCATATGGAACAGCTTATACGCAAGACCGAATGCCGCGTTACCGTTGCGCGTTGCGGTTACGCCGAGTATATCGAGCGGCGCGCTCTTGCTTTCGACAAACAGCAAAAGCTCGCGCAAAAACAGCGCGACGATTACGACAAGCAAATGGAAAAATGGCGGCGCGTTTACAATCGCGTCGATCACGAGCAGGAGACGATATCTCGCGCCGACCCCGCCGGCGCGCGTCTGCTCAAAAAGAAAATGCACGCGGTGCAGTCCATGAAACGTCGTTTCGAGCGTGAAAAGGACGAGTTTTTGGATTTCCCGAACACAGAGGACGCTATTATAGCGCGGTTCGAGGCCATCGGCGTTCCGCGCGGCAAAACCGTACTCGATTTCAAAGCGGATAAGCTCGAGGCGGGCGGTAATGTCTTGGCGCAAAACGTTGCGCTGACTGTCCGCGGCGGCGAAAAGATATGTATAACCGGCGCGAACGGAGCGGGCAAGTCCACGCTGCTCGACGCGATCGTTTGCGCGCTCGAAAAAAGACGAGACGTAGTGCACGCATATATGCCGCAGGACTATTTGCGTGCGCTCGACGCGGAAAAGACGCCCGTCGAGTATCTCGCCGAAAATTATACCAAAGAGCAGATAACCAAAGCGCGCACGCTTATGGGCAGCATGCGGTTCACTCATACCGAAATGACGCAGCCCATAAATCGCTTGAGCGGCGGGCAGCGCGCAAAAATACTGTTTTTGGAAATGGTCTTGCGCCGCGCCGAAGTGCTCGTGCTCGACGAGCCGACGCGAAACTTCAGTCCGTTATCCGCGCCCGTTGTGCGCGAGAGCATACGCGATTTTCGCGGCGCGGTGATCGCCGTGTCGCACGACCGTAAGTTTATTGCGGATTGCGACACGGTTTACGAGCTGACGCAAAACGGATTAAAGCTCGTGCGCCGCGCCGCCGCCGATTAGCCGCGCGGAAAAAATATCAATAAAGAACCGTGCTTGACGGATATTTCCGCGCGCGGCACATTCGTTTTTGCGTCCGATGTTTCGTTTGACACGCCGATCGGAAAATCCGGCGTCAAAATCGCGTCTTTCAATTCGTATTTTAAGCCTTTGATGCAAACCCCCTCGGCGTCGCCGCCGTATGCGAGCACGGATACCGTGCCGCGGGCGTTTTTCGGCAGTGTGAATTTATCGTCCGTTATTACCGTTGCTACGGTGCGCTCGTCTATCAAATAACCTTGCGCGTCGAAACCGTTCAAGTACTTGAGCACGGCGAAGTTAGCCGCGGTGTGATCGAGCCGTCCGCCGACGCCGCCGTAAAGCACGAACGTGCGGCGCTCGCGGCGCAAGCCCGCTTTAACTGCGGCGAGCATGTCCGTGTCGTTTTTGTCGCGGCTGAGCTTTACGACGAACGCTTCGGTTTTGCTCGGGAGCGTGCCCGAATCGAAATCGCCTATTATCATATCGGGTTCCAACCCGAGCCGCACGGTTTTTTCGTATCCGCCGTCCGCGGCGATAACGAGCGCGTTTTTATCGAATTTTACCGCAGGTGCGAAAACGTCGCCCGCGCCGAATATTATGCAAAGCTTGTTGTTGTCCATACGCATATTATACAACAACCGCGAATTTTTGTCGACGGAATAGCATATATTTTAACGCTATTTTAATGGATTATAAATTGCTTTTCGATGCGGTTTGTGTTATAATATAAACGCATTGCGGCGGCTCGGATCGTATGAGGGAACTACCGAATAAGTTCGTGCGGCGTCCTTGCCGGCGATTTCCGCGAGAAGCAGGCGCAATTACGTTCGCGTCGCTTAGTCGGTAGTTCCATGTCGCCGTTTTTCGTAAAGGAGAGTAATATTATGGACAAAAAACTTGCCGCAAAGGTCCTCGATAAAGCGTTGTCGACCGGCGCGGATTTCGCGGAACTTTACGTACAGAACAAGGTCACGCACGTTGTAGAGCTTAACTATAAGCGCGTCGACAATGTGATGACGCGCCAAATATACGGCGCGGGCTTGCGCTTGATGCGCGGCGTCGCGCAGGTTTACGGGTACACGTCCGATCTTTCGGATAAATCGCTCGTGTCGCTCGCGGAAAAGCTTTGCGCGTCGTTCGACGGCGAGCGTGCGCTTTCCGTCAAGAGCTTTCGGGATGTGAAAAACCCGCATGCGCACGACCCCGAAAAATCGGGCGACGCGCTCACCACGCGGCAAAAAATAGATTATCTCAAAGCGGGCGAGGATGCGGCGTACGCAGTTTCGCCGCAAGTGGTAAACGTGGATTGCGCGGTCACCGAGTCCGACGAGCGCGTCGAGATATTCACCGCGGACGCGCGCGGCGCGCGGCGCATTGAGGACAGACGCGTGCGTACGCGGCTTGTCGCGGCGGCTGTGGCAACGGACGGAAAATCGTTCGAGAGCGCGTTTTTCGGTCCGGGGCTTTCAGAAGGTCTCGAGATCATGGACGAGATAGATTACGTCGCGGGCGCGAAACGCGCCGCGGAAACCGCGGTCGCGCTTTTGACCGCGCCCGAGTGCCCGTCGGGAAAACTGCCCGTTATCATAGGCAACAAGTTCGGCGGAGTATTGTTCCACGAGGCGTGCGGACACCCGCTCGAAGGCACTGCCATATCGCATAATACTTCGCCGTTTGCGGGCAAACTCGGGCAAAAGATAGCGTCCGAGCTTGTCACCGCGATCGATGACGGCACGGTATCGCATGGCTGGGGCAGCGCAAATTTCGACGACGAGGGCGAGCCGTGCACGCGCAACGTGCTTATAGAAAACGGCGTGCTTAAAAGCTACATGGTAGACACGTTCGACGGGCGGCGCATGGATATGAAACCTACGGGCGCGTGCAGACGCGAGAGCTATAAATATCTGCCCACAACGCGCATGACAAACACGTTCATCGCGGCGGGCGAGAGCGCTCCCGAGGACATAATAAAAAATACCGAATTCGGACTGTACTGCGTGTCTTTTAACGGCGGCTCTGTCGATCCGACCACGGATAAATTCAACTTTACGTCGTCCGAAACATATATAGTCCGCGACGGCAAGATATGCGAGCTTGTCAAAGCGCCCACGCTCACGGGATTCGGTTACGAAATACTGCCCAAGATCGATATGGTCGGCAACGACTGCGAGCTGTCCGCGGGCAACTGCGGCGCGGCGAGCGGCATGGTTGCGGCGGCTGTCGGTCAACCCACGCTGCGCGTGTCCGAAATGACGGTCGGCGGCAAAGGCGAGATTATATAGGTTCGTCGAAACGACAGCCCTTTTAACGCGTAAATATTTTGCGCATTTAATCAATACGGAGAATTAAAAATGAACACTGAATTATTGTTTCAAAAAGCGAAGGCGGCGGGAATAGCCCCGTTCGAGGTGCGTATTTCCACGGGCAGCAAGCTGCAGATCACAACGTTCAACGATCAGGTGGAAAATCTCACCGTTGCCGACGATGCGTCCGTGCGCGTGCGCGGACTTGTCGGGGGCAAGTGCGGCACATTCTCATCCGACAACACGTCCGACGACGTTATTGACGTTGCGGTCGCCGCCGTTGCGGAAGCGGCGGAATACGGTCAGCCCGTGAACCCCGATTACTTTATTCGCAAGGGCGATTACGAATACGAGAAAGTCGATACTTTCAACGCCGCGCTCGACGCAGTGTCCGCGACGCGTTTTACCGCGCTCGCGAAAGAAATAGGCAAAAAGGCGACGGAGCTTGATAAACGCATAGAGAGCGCAAGCGTTCAAGTGGAATACGTTTCAAGCTCGCGCGAACTCAAAAACAGCAACGGGCTCGATCTTTGCGGCGCCGAAAACTACGTCATGATATATTGCGGCACAAAAGCCGTCGACGGCGAAAAAGTGGAGAGCGGCTCGTATTACGAAATACTGACCGCGCTCGACGGGTTCGACGCAAATGCGTTTGCCGAAAAAGCCGTCGCAGACGCCGTGGACAGGCTCGGCGGCGAAACGGTCGCCAGCGGCAAGTACAAGGTCGTTTATTCGTCCGACGTCGCGGCGGCGTTGCTGACAGCGGTCAAGAACGGCTTTTCGGCTTTCGACGTAGAGCAAAACGTGTCGCTACTCAAAGATAAGGTCGGCACAAAGGTCTTTTCCGAGCTTTTGACGGTAGAAGAAACGAGCATCGGCAGCGAGCCGTTCTGCGGTGCGTTCGACGACGAGGGCGTAGCGACGAGCAATAAGCTTTTGATCGATAAAGGCGTAGTTACCGATTATGTGTACGACCTTGCCACCGCAGAGCGTGCGGGGGAAGGACGCAAATCCACAGGTAACGGCAGACTTATGGGTACGAACATACGCCCCGCGGTCACGTTCATGACAGTAAAACCGAACGCGGATTGCTCTTTTGAACGTCTCGCGCAGACCGTAGGAGACGGCATATATATTACCGACGTTTCGGGCGTGGGAACGGGACTTAACGGGCAGTCGGGCGATTACTCGTTGCAAGCGAGCGGCTATCGCATAGAGCGCGGCAAGATTACGTCGCCTGTTTCGCTCATTACCGTAGCGGGCAACGTCATAAAAGACTTTGCGAATATCGGCGCGATCGGCAACGATATGAAACTCACGTATTACGGAATAAAATGCCCGTCGGTCATGATCAACGAGATCGCCGTTTCCGGAAAATAATCGGCGATCGGGAAATAAAAATTATTCAGCCGCTTTGCGGCATTTATTAACAAGGAGACGATATGAAAAAAGCGTACGCGTTTGCCGCAGACGGCACGGAAGAGAGCGAGCTGTTATGCGTAGTCGACGCGCTCAAGCGCGCGGACGTGGAAGTTAAGATAATATCGGTAAGCGGCGAAATTTTTACAAGCTCGCACGGCGTGCGCATAGTCGCCGACGGCGTGATAACGGGCAATGAGACAGATGCAGACCTTATTTTCGTGCCGGGAGGCATGCCCGGTTCGGCGGCGCTCGGCAGCAGCGAAACGCTCGTTTCGCTCATAAAAACACAGCTCGAAAACGGTAAGCGCGTAGCGGCGATCTGCGCCGCGCCGGCTGTCGTACTCGGCGCGCACGGATTTTTGCGCGGCAAAAGAGCGACGTGTTTTTCGGGCTTTGAAAACGATACTGCGGATTTTACGGGCGAACGCGTGGTAACCGACGGGCTTGTGACCACGGCTAAAGGTCTCGGCGCGGCGTTGGAGCTTGGGATAGAGCTTGTGCGGCTGCTCGTCGGCGACGAAAAAGCCGACGAGATCGCCGAAAAGATCGCGCTAATGTGAAAAACATTTCACTAACGGTTGACAAAAAGTCGAAGGTAATTTATAATAGTTATATAATATACAAACAACTCGGAGGAGATCATTGTGTTTGGACGTAAGAATCAAGTAATTAAATTCGATCAAAATCTGTGTCATGCGAGCGTAGACGACAATTCCGTATTGTTCGTGCGCGTGAGCGACGTCGTTACGGATAAGCATGCGATAGTTGAAGTGCCGTTCACGCACAACGCCATTTTAATCAAGGGCGGCGGCGACGTGAGATATTACAAGAGCGGCAATTACGACGTGTTCGATAACAGATCCGAGGTAAAGGATTGGAAACGCGGGCTTTCCGTCGAGGTCGTGTACATACCCAAAGACACGCGCGTGCTCATAAAGTGGGGCACTCGCAACCGTTTGCGTTACCGCGACGAGGCGAGCAACAAGGTTATAACGGTGGGCGCGCACGGCGAGTTCGATATTTCGGTTACCAACCCCGAGCAGTTTTTCCGCAAGGTGGTCGGCGCGAAACGCGAGTTCGATCTCGACGAGTTTTCCAAGCGTTACGGCGAGACCGTCGCGAGCGAGTTTGCGGATATATTCTTAAAGATAGTCGCGGAAAAGAAACTTACGTACGATCGGTTCTCGGCGAACAAAAAAGAGATAAGTCAACGCATGGGCGAAATACTCAATCCCGAGTTCGAGCGCGAGTGGGGCTTGTCGGTGCTCAACTTCAAGATCGCCGATTTCAACCTTCTCGACGAGGATATGAACGCCATAGAGGATTTCGCCGCCGAGGCGAGACAGCGCGAGCGGCTCAAGGAATACCTCGCCGAAATAGAGCGGCTCGACGACAAGCAGTGGGAACGCGAAAAATACTTGCGCAAACTCGAGCTTGACGATAAAGCCGCGTACTACGAAGTGCTCAAGATCACGGGCTTGGACAACGAGAAAAAACTCGGTAAGGATAAATGCCCCAATTGCGGCATGAACTACAACGTCGGCGATCCGTTTTGCCCGCACTGCGGACAGCGCGTGAGTAAAGAACCGAGAAAGTGCCCCGACTGCGGCAAGATGAACGAGCCGAGCGCGGCATTCTGCTCGGGCTGCGGCAAAAGACTGTAAACAGCGCATTTATCACATGATACGGG
This sequence comes from uncultured Christensenellaceae bacterium, assembly GCA_910587805.1. Lineage (GTDB taxonomy): Bacteria > Bacillota > Clostridia > Christensenellales > Pumilibacteraceae > Anaerocaecibacter. Next base: position 23,703 of record CAJUNM010000012.1, read on the forward strand.
CTGCGTCCTCGGCAACTTGGTCGTGTGTATGATACGGAAACGTGCGGACAGCCTGAAAATTCAGTCTTTGACTGTCCGATGTGCGATTGCGCTGTTCAGATTGTTTTAATGAAAATAAAGGAGAGTGTAAATATATGTGTTGTTTTCATAAAAAGACGGAAGCGGAACGAAACGTCGACGACAGAGAGATAATAGAACGCAACGCCAAGTCGGTCGAGGCGCTCAAAGTACTCGGAGGCGAAACGTACAAAGCCAAGCTCGGCGAGCTTCAGGAAAAGCTCAAGTACTTGATCCCGTCCACCGACAAGGATGTTATCAGATGCGACGAAAAGATCGCCGACAGACTCGACGATATCAAGATCGCGCTCAACAAATCGGGCGACGCGCAGTCGCAAAAGGTAGACGACTGTTTGCAATCGGTCTATATAACGATTGCCGAGCGCGGAACGAAACTGTAAAATCGAATACAACAAACGTCAAAGCAGCCGATATAACGTCGACTGCTTTTCGGTGTAACTTCCAAAAAGAAAAAGTGCGTATGATGATATTACAGTCGGCTTTGCCGCGAAACAGCGCAATGCGACACATCGAGGTTCGAGTTGCGCAAAACCATTGACAATGCGTAATGAATTTTGGTAGAATTTAACAGTATATAGACAATAGCGAGGTGTATTATGAAAAGAACTATTTGTATAAAAGGCGTGGGCAAAACGAGCGTAAAGCCCGATCTCGTTGTCGTGTCTTTGTCTCTCGACGCGATAGACAAAGACTACGCAAAAGCGGTAGAAAAGGCAAATGCGCAAATTACCGAATTGCGCGATGCGCTCGGCGGAGCGGGATTCGACAAGTCCGAGCTTAAAACCAAAAACTTTTCGGTCACGGTCAAAAACAAGAGCGTAAGAGATAAAGACGGCAATTACAAAACGGTGTTCGAGGGTTACGACTGCCGACATGATCTCGCGCTCGAATTCGATTTCGACTCCGCGCGGTTGGGCGATGCGCTCGGCGCGATGTCCGCTTGTTCGGCGCATCCGCAGACAGATATTTCGTTTGCGGTCAAGGACAAAAACGCCGTAGCCGACAAACTGCTCGAGGATGCCGTACGCGACGCAAAATCCAAAGCGACGACAATCGCGCGGGCGAGCGGCGTCAAACTCGGCGTTATAGTGAGCGTCGAATACGATTGGCGCGAGCTTGACGTTATGTCGGCAACGCGGTATTCGGACAATTGCGTCGCGTTGCGCGCCGCCGCGCCCGTTGACTTCGTTCCCGAAAACGTCAAAGCGTCCGACGCAGTGACCGTCACTTGGGAGCTTGAATAATTCGGATCGAATATAAAGACAACAAACCGTTTAACGGTTTACGCGGAGCAGACGTAAATAAACGCGTCTGCTTTGTCGTATATGATACGTAGCCGTACAAGTATGGTTGCTAATTAAAGAATGATAACGTATCGATAAATAGCAAAGAAATCGAAAAATCAAGCTGTGCTTGAGCGGTTGTACAAGTATGGTTGCTAATTAAAGAATAGTAACGTATCGATAAATAGCAAAGAAATCGAAAAATCAAGCTGTGCTTGTTGCAAAATCTAAGGGCATGTGGTATACTGCATATATTATGAAAGCTGTAGTATCGGTAATAGGAATAGACAGAACGGGCATAATCGCCGCGGTATCGGGCAAGCTTGCCGAATGGCAAATCAATATCGAGGACATATCGCAAACGATCATGCAGAATAACTTTGTGATGATCATGCTCGTAGATACGTCGTCGTCCGCGCTCGAGCTTGACAAGATAGGCGCAATGCTCCAAGCCTCGGTCGAACATCTCGGCGTGACGGTCCACGTCCAGCACGAAGATCTGTTCAACGCCATGCAGAGGGTGTGATGTTTACGAACAACGAGATAATCGAAACCATAGACATGCTCGATAACCGTCATCTCGACGTGCGCACGGTCACGCTGTCGCTGTCGCTCGTCGATTGCATAGACTCGTCTGTCGGGAAATGCTGCGACAAGGTGTACGAAAAAATTACGCGCGTGTGCAAACGGCTCGTCCCCGTATGCGAGAGCCTGAGCAAGCGGTTCGGCGTGGAGATAGTAAATAAGCGCATAGCAGTTACGCCGATCTCTATAATCGGCGCGTCTTGCGGCGGATATACAGAGCTTTGCAAAACGCTCGACCGCGCGGGGCGCGAGCTTGGCGTGGACTTTATAGGCGGATATTCCGCGCTCGTGCACAAGAGCGCGACCGCCGCCGAGAACGCGTTTTTGGACACGCTCCCGCAAGCGCTTTCGGAAACCGAAATAGTGTGCGGCTCGGTCAACGTCGCGTCGAGCAAGACCGGAATCAACCTTGATGCGGTAGGCAAGCTCGGTCGAGTGATCAAAGACCTCGCTTACCGCACGCGCGATATAAACTCGTTCGGCTGCGGCAAGCTTGTCGTGTTCTGCAACGCCGTCGACGACAATCCGTTTATGGCGGGCGCGTTTACGGGCATTTCCGAGGGCGACTGTTCGGTCAACGTCGGCGTGTCCGGTCCCGGCGTCGTGGAATACGAAATAAACAAGCATCCCGATTACGACATAACGTCGGTGTGCGAGCTTATAAAACGCACCGCGTTCAAGATAACGCGGCTCGGTCAGCTCATAGGCAGTGCGGCGGCTAAGGAATTGGGGCTTCCGTGCGGCATCGTGGACCTTTCTCTTGCGCCCACGCCCGCAGTCGGCGACTCGGTAGCGCGCGTGCTCGAGAGCATAGGCTTAAGTCGCGTCGGTTCGTGCGGCACTACCGCCGCGCTCGCATTGCTCAACGATGCGGTCAAAAAAGGCGGCGTCATGGCGGCTAACCGCGTCGGCGGACTGTCGGGCGCGTTCATTCCCGTTTCCGAGGATGCCGGCATGATAGACGCCGTGCGCGCGGGCGCGCTCAATATAGAAAAACTCGAGGCAATGACCGCGGTGTGTTCGGTCGGATTGGATATGATAGCAGTCCCCGGCGATACGTCCGCAGCCGTTATTTCCGCAATGATAGCAGACGAATGCGCTATAGGCATGATAAACAACAAAACGACCGCGGTGCGCATTGTGCCCGTCTACGGCAAGACCGTGGGCGACGAGGTCGATTTCGGCGGACTGTTCGGCACTGCGCCGATCATGGCGGTAAACGGCGGCGATCCGAGCGCGTTTATAGCGCGCGGCGGCGTTGTGCCTCCGCCCATACACGCAAACAAAAATTAAAATAAATTCACGGAGATATAAGATCATGAAAAGAACCGAAGTTCCTCAAAAGTACCGTTGGGATCTCACCGCGCTCGTAAAAGACGACGCGGCGTTCGAGGCGGGAATGAAAGAAGTGCTCGGCATGCTGCCCGAGTTCGATAAGTACAAAGGCAAGCTCGGCAACGGCAAGCTCGCGCTCGAATGCTTGAAGCTCGATTCCAAAGTAAATCAAAAAGCCGGCATACTGTATGTTTACGCGCACATGCGCTCGCACGAGGACTTGTCCGAGAGCAAAGCCGTCGGCTATGCAAACCGTACCGAAACGCTCGTCGGCAAGATCATGACCGCAACGTCGTTTATAAACAGCGAACTCGGCGCGCTCGACGACAAGATTTTGGACGGGTATATTGCCGATCCCGCGTTCGTAGATTTCGACTTCGCGCTCAAGGAGACCAAGCGTCAAAAAGCGCACATTCTGTCCGATAAGGAAGAGCGCATACTCGCCATGGCGAGCGAGGCGCTTTCCGCAACGGATAACGTCGCGTCCATGCTCATGAACGTCGATCTCAAGTTCAAGCCCGTCGAAAAAGACGGCAAGCTGTGCGAGCTTACCAACGAGTCGTACGGCGAGCTGCTTGCCGACGAGAACAGAGCGGTGCGCAAAGCCGCGTTCGAGAATTTGTACGACGGCTACCGCGCGCATATAAACACGCTCGCAGCCAACTATGCGGGCAACGTAAAGAGCGATAACTTCGGCGCGCAGGTTCGCGGCTACGGCGATTGCTTGGAGCGCGGAATGTTCGCCGACGGAGTGCCGACGGCGGTTTACGAAAACCTCATATCCGCTGTGGACAAGAACCTTGCGCCGCTGCACCGTTATATAGAACTGCGCAAAAAAGTACTCGGCGTGGATAAGATCCATATGTACGATCTGTACGTGCCTATCGTGGAAAACGCGCAGATGAAACTCAAGTACGAGGAAGCGTGCGAACTCGTCAAGACCGCGCTCGCGCCGATGGGCGAGGAGTATGTCGCGCTGTTGAACCGCGCTATGACCGAGGGCTGGATAGACGTCATGCCCAACGACGGCAAGCGCGGCGGCGCGTATAGCTGGGGCACTTACGGCGCGCATCCGTACGTTTTGCTCAACTACGCGCCCACGACCAACGATATTTTCACAGTGGCGCACGAGCTTGGGCATTGTCTCCATTCGTACTATTCTCAAGAAGGACAGCCGTGCGAAAAAGCGGACTATCGCATTTTCGTTGCGGAGGTCGCGTCGATTTGCAACGAGACGCTGCTCGAACATTATCTCATGAACAACGTCAAAGACGACAATATAAAGAAATACCTTTTGAGCTATAGACTCGACCGTTTCCGTACTACGCTGTTCCGTCAGACGATGTTCGCCGAGTTCGAGTACCTCGCGCACAAGACCGATCTCGATGGCAAGCCGCTCACGGTCGAGGCGCTCAACGGGTTGTATCTCGATCTCAATAAAAAATACTACGGCGAAGAGGTCTCCGACGATCTTATTGCTTACGAGTGGTCGCGCATACCGCATTTCTATAACGCGTTTTATGTGTATAAGTACGCCACCGGTCTTACCGCCGCTACGAGCATAGCGCGCAATATACTGACGCGTCAAGGTTACGTGGACGTTTACAAGAATAAGTTTTTGAAGGCGGGCGGACATAAGTCCCCGTACGATATACTCTGCGATACCGAGGTCGATCTTGCGACCGATAAACCGTACGATGACGCTTTCGCGCTGTTCAACGAGTCGCTCGTCGAACTCGAAAAGCTTTTCGGCAAGTAATATGCTGCGCAAGACAAAAATTTATCGGTTCGCGCTGTGTGCGTGTCTCGCGGCGCTGTGCTGCGTTTTGACGGGTTGCGGCGCGAGTGTTACGGTATACGACTACTACTCGGCAAACGACGAAAGAATGAACGCCGTCGAAGTCGCTATCGACAAAACCGCGCTTGCCGCCATGGAAAGCTCGGCTCAGGCAAACGGCGACGATGCGCTCACCGTGTCGCAATACCTTCACGCATTGTTCGACGAGTTCGGATACGAGCTCGAACTTGCGGCAACGAGCGACGGCGGATATTCGGCGAGATACGTCAAGGCGTTCCCGTCGGGCGTGTCCGATCTCGATCTTATAGGCACGGCGGTCGAGTTTACCGCGTCGTATAAAGACAACCCGTTTATTCGCAAGGTGGAACTTGTAGCGAAAAATCCGTTCAACGGCGTGCGCGAAGCATTCGACAACGTGGAAAGCAACAAGTCCGGCACTGTTCTCGAACTGATCAAAAACGGAAGGAAAGCCGTCGACGAGTTCGGCGAGACGGTAGTGTTGTTCCCCGCGCTGACCGACGCGTTTCCGTGTCTGCGCGGCGAAAATCCCGAAGGACTGCTGTTGAATTACGTGCGCGGCGGATCGCGGCGCATGAGTTCCACGGGCAGCAGCTACCGCATAGATTCGCGCACGAGCGGGTATATTTTTTCTCGGTACTTCGACGGAATAGATGCGGAAATAGGCTTTTCGTACAATCGCCCCGTGTCGTACGGGTGGTATATAGTCGCGCTCGTTGCGGGCGGTGCGGCGGTAGGTATCGTGTTTGCCGTAACGCGCAAAAAGAAAGATAAAGGTCCGACGCTGCTCGACCGATTCCCGTACAATCCGGAACAGTACAGAGATTACGAAAATCATTTGCCGATGTAATAACCGCCGAATGAGTTAATGCGGCGTAATTGCCGCTGTCACTTATCGGCTATGTGCAAACTCGGCGGTTGTATGTGATAAAAAACCCAAGGAGAAATCATGGCGAAAACAAGCGAAAAAGAGGAGTTCCGCAAAAAACACCCGAACGTGACCGCGCGGGAAATGCCCAATAATTACGAGGCGGAGACCGCGCTTTTGGGCGGCATGCTCATCGATAACGCGACGGCGGTAAATTATTTGCCGCAGCTCGTCGCGGACGATTTCTATACGCCCTCGCATAAGTTTTTGTTCGAGGCTATGAACGCGCTGTTCACTGCCACGCAGCCGATAGACCTTGTCACGGTGGTGACTCAGCTCGAAAACAACGGCACTCTCGATATGTGCGGCGGCGTGGACTATGTGTCCAACCTCGTCAACGCTATACCGTCGGTGGCAAACTCCGAGTATTATTTCGGCATAGTGAAAAAGACCTCGCGCCTGCGCTCTATCATACGGATAGCGCGCGAAATGGCGGACGAAGCGTACGCGCTCGATCCCGACGATAAAGCTTTGACGCATGCGGAAGCCGCGCTTTACGAACTGTCCGAAACGGGCAGACGCGGCAAGCTCGAGCTGATAAATCGCGCTATCGACGAGGCGCTCGACGATCTCAGACAGCGTCAGGAAAACCGCGACGCTTACCGCGGCGTGCCGAGCGGTTTCCCGTATCTCGACATGATGCTCGGCGGCGGATTTCAGCGCAGCGACTTGATAATCCTCGCGGCGCGCCCCGGTCAGGGAAAAACGAGCTTTGCCATGAACTGTGCGGTAAACGCCGCGCTCGCGCGCCGACCCGATAATAAACAACCGTATTCGGTCGCGGTATTCTCGCTCGAAATGAGCGCGGTACAGCTCGCCCGACGCATGCTGTGCTCGGTAGGAAACTTCGATATGTCAAAAGCCAATCGTGCGGTCATAGACGAAATGGGCTGGGCAAAGCTATACGGCGCGCAGGACAGATTCAAAGGCACAAAGCTGTACGTGGACGAGTCGGGCAATATCACGCCCGCGGAAATGCTGTCCAAGTGCAGACGGCTCAAGCACACCGTCGGGCTTGATTTCGTTATGATAGACTACTTGCAGCTCATGCAGAGCGGCAAAAAAATAGACAATGTGGTGCACGAGATCGCAGACATGACTCGCGCTATCAAGCTCGCGGCAAAGGAACTCGACGTGCCGATATTGCTGCTCTCGCAGATGTCGCGCGACGTGGATAAGCGCAAAGACCCTACGCCTCAGCTTTCCGACTTGCGTGATTCGGGCGCAATAGAGCAGGACGCGGACATCGTTTTCTTTCTCGACCGCAGCGCGAAATCCGCATCGGTCGAAAATCCCGCCGAAGCCGATACCACTGTCGACGGCAATACTGTATATCTGAACATCGCCAAGCACAGAAACGGTGAGACGGGCGCGGTGCGGCTCGTTTGGGTGCCGTCCACGGTCACTTTCAGATGTGTGAGCAACAACCACGGCAACGACCCGCGTTTCGGACAGGGCAAGTCTCAAAACGCGTTTATCGACAATGGCGACGATATAGCTCCGCCCGACGTAGACATAGGACTGTGACAATTAAGGATTAAGAATTCGGAATTAAGAATTATTCGGATAATATCTTTACTTTTCTTTATGGAGTAAGCGTCGGGGATTGCGCTTACTCTTTTTATAACGTTGAGATTCTTCGGTGCGCAGAAAACGCGCGATGTGTTTGTTCAGTCCCTATGGCTGCTGCGTAGGACAAAAATAGCGAGTAGGCGGGGCGTTGTCGATTGGCAAGAACATATCGCTTTACACGTCGATAAAACATGCGCTTACATCTTTTGGAAAAGCAGTAATCAAACGCTTGACAAGGCGGGGTTTGATTGTTATAATAAAAGGTAGCGTGGCTCAGTCCGCGCTATGCTCTTGTTCGGTCTTTGAGTGAGAGCGGCAATACTACTAAAGGGAGGTAGAGTAACAAATGCCTACGATCAACCAGCTCGTTAGGAAAGGTCGCGAGAAAGTGACTTACAAATCCATGAGTCCTATTCTCGACAACAACCCGCAAAAGCGCGGCGTTTGCCTGTCGGTCACGACGACCACGCCTAAAAAGCCTAACTCCGCGTTGCGCAAGATCGCGCGTGTGCGCCTTGTGAACAACATGGAAGGTACGGTCTATATTCCCGGCATAGGACACAACCTGCAAGAACACTCGGTTGTGCTTGTCCGTGGAGGCAGAGTGAAGGATTTGCCCGGCGTGAGGTATCACATCATCCGCGGTGCGTTAGACACTGCGGGCGTGAACAAACGCAAGCAAGCTCGCTCGAAATACGGCGCGAAACGTTCCAAATAGTTTTCGCGACGCTCTGTCGGAAACGCCGATCATGTTCGCGCGGCGTCATTGCAGTAGATTTTCGCGCTATCGTATGCGATCGCAAAATCGACTGAGCAATGCGCTCGCGTCGTTTGATCGCCGTGTTTCCTGTCGGCGGCTTTTGCATGCCGACGTGAAACGTATGACGGCATAACGCCGTATAAACGTTTCGACATAAAAAATCGAATAAGGAGATAAACCATGCCGAGAAGAAGCGGGGTTCCCAAAAGGGACGTATTACCCGATCCAATCTATAAAAGCAAGGTCGTGACAAAGCTTGTCAATCAAATTATGCAAGACGGCAAAAAGGGCACGGCTCAAGCTATCGTTTACGACGCTTTTGCTATATTAAAGGAAAAGACGTCGCTCGAACCGGTCGACGTGTTCAATCAAGCCATGGCAAACGTAAAGCCGCAGCTCGAGGTTAAAGCGCGTCGCGTGGGCGGCTCGACTTATCAAGTGCCGCTCGAGATCCGCGCGGACCGTCAACAAACGCTCGCTATCCGTTGGATAGTTGCGTTTGCGAGAAAGCGCGGCGAAAAGACCATGAACGAACGCCTTGCGGGCGAGCTTATGGACGCTTACAACAATACCGGCGCATCGGTAAAGCGTAAGGAAGAAATGCACAGAGTCGCCGAGGCTAATAAGGCTTTTGCGCATTTCCGCTGGTAACGTCGTATGTATCGCCGTATAGTGCGTCAACCTTTGCGCCGCCCTCGGTCATTTACGTCTGTGTAAACTCCCGTCGGTTGGCGCTCGGTTTCTTTCTCTACGGCGCGCCTACACCGTTATACGTATAACTCATAACGCAGTAAATTACTGCATTCATTTATCTAACATTCCGTTAGAGGAGATTAAATTATGGCAAGATCGTTTTCACTCGAAAATACGCGTAACATAGGAATTATGGCGCATATCGACGCGGGCAAGACCACGACGACCGAGCGTATTTTGTTTTACACCGGCAAGGTGCACAAGATAGGCGAGACGCACGACGGCGGCGCGACGATGGACTGGATGGTGCAGGAACAGGAGCGCGGTATAACCATTACCTCCGCCGCTACCACCACGCAGTGGCGCACCGGTCCCAATGCGCCGATGACGCGTATAAACATAATCGACACCCCCGGTCACGTCGACTTTACGGTCGAGGTCGAGCGTTCGCTCAAAGTTTTGGACGGCGCGGTGGCGGTGTTCTGTGCAAAGGGCGGCGTCGAGCCGCAGTCCGAGACCGTATGGCGTCAGGCGGACAAGTACGGCGTGCCGCGCATTGCGTACGTCAACAAAATGGACATCAACGGCGCAAACTTCTTCAACGTCATCAAGATGATGAAAGACCGTTTGGGCGCCAACCCCGTGGCGTTGCAGATCCCTATCGGCAAGGAAGATACCTTCAAGGGCATGATCGACCTTATAACGATGAAGGCGGATGTTTATATGGACGACCTCGGCACTACGATCGACGAGCAGGAAATTCCAGCCGAGTACAAGGCGCAAGCCGAAGAGTACCGTCAACTTCTTCTCGAAGCCGTAGCAGAGACCGACGACGCGCTCATGGAGCGGTTCTTCGAGACGGGCGGCGCGGACTTTACCGAAGACGAGATACGCGCCGCTATCCGCAAAGCTACCATCGCAATGACCTTGAACCCCGTGTTATGCGGTTCTTCGTATAAGAACAAGGGCGTTCAGAAAATGCTCGACGCGGTAGTTTACTATCTGCCCAGCCCCGTAGACATTGCGCACGTAAAAGGCAAACTGCCCGATTCGGACGTGGAAGAGGAGCGCAAGACCGACGACAACGAGCCGTTCTCCGGTCTTGCATTCAAGATCGCCGCGGACCCGTTCGTGGGTAAGCTCGCGTTTTTCCGTTGCTACAGCGGCGTATGCCCCGCCGGCTCGTATGTGCTCAACTCGACCAAAGGCAAGAAGGAGCGCGTCGGCAGAGTTCTGCTCATGCACGCCAACTCCCGTACCGATATCGACGAGATCCGCGCGGGCGACATCTGCGCTATAGTCGGTCTTAAGGACACGACCACGGGCGACACGCTTTGCGATCAGTCGCATCCGATCGTGCTCGAGAGCATGGAGTTCCCCGAGCCGGTCATAAGAGTAGCTATCGAACCCAAGACCAAAGCCGGTCAGGAAAAAATGACGATGGCGCTCGTAAAACTCGCCGAGGAAGACCCCACGTTCAAAACGTATACCGATCAAGAGACCGGTCAAACGATCATCGCGGGTATGGGCGAGTTGCACTTGGATATAATAGTAGACCGCTTGCTGCGCGAGTTCAAAGTCGAGGCAAACGTAGGTAAACCTCAGGTCGCGTACCGCGAGACCGTGCGCAAAAAGGTCGAGGCGGAAGGCAAGTATATCCGTCAGAGCGGCGGTAAAGGTCAGTACGGTCACGCCAAGATCATCATGGAACCGCTCGAGCAGGGCGCGGGCTATGTATTCGAGGACAAGACCGTCGGCGGATCCGTTCCGAAAGAATATATCCCCGCCGTCGACAACGGTATACAGGAAGCGCGTATGAGCGGAATCCTCGCCGGCTACGAGTGCGTCGACTTTAAGGTCACGCTTTACGACGGAAGTTATCACGAAGTCGACTCGTCCGAAATGGCGTTTAAGATCGCAGGCTCTATGGCGTTTAAGGACGGCATGAAGAAGGGCGACGCATACTTGCTCGAGCCTATCATGAAAGTCGACATCACGCTGCCCGACGAATACTTGGGCGACGTTATGGGTAACGTAAGTTCGCGCCGCGGCAATCTTTTGGGCAACGACCTCAACAACGGCAGTCAGATAATCCATGCCGAGATCCCGCTGTCCGAGATGTTCGGTTATGCGACAGACTTGCGTTCGCGCACTCAGGGCAGAGGCAACTACAGCATGCAGTTCGACCACTACGCCGAAGTTCCGCGCAATATCGCCGAAAAGATAATCGGCGAGCGCAGCAAGGCGCAGAACTAAAAAGTATTTGCCGTTGCGTGCAAAAATGCCGCTCTATTAAAATCTTTTGAAAATCGACATAAAAACGGTTGAGATTTTTTCAAAGATGTATTATAATAATCAAGATGTACAACCCTAATCAAGATGTACAAATTTATAAAATTCATAAAAAATTTCCGGAGGAAATAACATGGCTAAGGCTAAATTTGACAGAAGCAAGCCGCACGTGAACATCGGTACGATCGGTCACGTGGACCACGGCAAGACCACCCTTACCGCTGCTATAACAATGGTGCTCGCTGCGAAAGGTTTGGCGGAGCAAATGCGCTACGACCAAATCGACAAAGCGCCCGAAGAGAAGGCCCGCGGTATCACCATCAATACCTCGCACGTCGAGTATCAGACCGAGAACCGCCACTATGCGCACGTCGACTGCCCGGGACACGCGGACTATGTTAAAAACATGATCACGGGCGCGGCGCAAATGGACGGCGCTATCCTCGTCGTTGCCGCAACCGACGGCGTTATGCCTCAGACCCGCGAGCACATCGTTCTCGCGCGTCAGGTCGGCGTTCCCCGTATCGCTGTTTTCATGAACAAGACCGATCAAGTCGACGACGAAGAAATGCTCGAGCTTGTCGAAATGGAAGTTCGCGAGATCCTCAGCAAGTACGACTTCGACGGCGACAACTGCCCGATCATTAAAGGCAGCGCGCTCAAGGCGCTAGAGGCTGCTCAGGCAGGCAAAGCGGACGATCCCGCTTGCAAATGCATCATGGAACTCATGGCGGCAGTCGACGAGTATATCCCTACGCCGGAACGCGACGTAGACAAGCCGTTCTTGATGCCCGTAGAAGACATCTTCACGATCACCGGCCGCGGCACCGTTGCTACCGGTCGTGTAGAGCGCGGCACCGTTAAAGTCGGCGATCCCGTCGAGATAGTCGGTATCCGTGCCACGAAGAGCTCGGTCGTTACCGGTATCGAAATGTTCCGCAAATCCCTCGACTTCGCACAGTCGGGCGACAATGCGGGTATCTTGCTCCGTGGCGTAGACCGCAAGGACATCGAGCGCGGACAGGTTATCGCCAAACCCGGTTCGATCACCCCTCACACCGAATTCAAGGCAGAGGTTTACGTCTTGAAGAAAGAGGAAGGCGGACGCCACACCCCGTTCTTTAACGGCTATCGCCCGCAGTTCTACTTCCGCACGACGGACGTTACCGGCTTGGTAGAGCTTCCGAAGGACGTAGAAATGGTTACCCCCGGCGACAACGTAACGATGACCGTTAAGCTCATCCACCCGATCGCGGCGGAAAAGGGCTTGCGCTTCGCTATCCGCGAAGGCGGCAGAACCGTCGGCTCGGGCGTTATCTCCGAGATAATCAAATAATTCCGTTTTAACGAATAATAATGCAAAGCAAAAAAACGATCGAATGATTCGGTCGTTTTTTCTATGCCATTCGTTTGACATGTATGCGTAAAAGTCGTATAATATATACATCAGATGCAGGGGCGCAGCCGTAAGCTGCTGAGATGTCGTTATATCATGACAGTACCTTTGAACCTGTGAGTTAACACTCGCGTAGGGAGCCGTCGTAAAATCGTTTTTTATGTTTCGCGCTCGAGGTTCGGGCGCGGTTTGTTTTTTGCGCTCCCGTATCCGAAAATCACTGTCGGAGGAGACCGAATATGTTTTTATGTGGAACGGGGATGTTCGAGAATGTAATGCTCGACAATGCGGGACTTGCGGTGTTTATCTCGATGCTTGCGGCGATAGTGCTTGCCGCCGTGCTTTTCAACGTAGCGCCGTTGTTCGTCAAAAAATGGCGGATCGTGTACGAGACGCGCGATCTTACATACGGCGCGGTGTGTCTCGCGCTCGCTTACGCGCTGTCTTGGGTAGGGATAACGCTGCCGGCAGGCGGAACGATAACTATAGCGTCGCTCGTGCCCGTCTTTATTTACTGCTACTACTTCGGATTTCGCAAAGGTATGATAGTGACCGCGGCGTATACGCTATTGCAGTTTACGCAACACCCGTATATAGTCACGCCGCTGTCCGCCTTGCTCGATTATATCATACCGTACGGTTCGCTGTGTATTGTAGGATTGTTTGCGTATAAACCCGAACGGTTCAATAAGATCGCGGATAAGAACAAAGCGAAGCTCGGCGACGGCGCAAAAGGCACAATGGGATATTGGGCGCGCACTCTCGGCGGGCATTGGGGGATTTTCGTCGGCGTAGTCATACATATGCTAATACGCTACGCATCGCAAGTAACGTCGGGCGTAGTGTTTTACGAATTATACTACGGCGAGAACGCATCGCTCGCGTTCAAATTGTCATACAGTTTCGGATATAACGCATACGGGCTTGCAGACAGCGCGATAGCCGTCGCCGCGCTCGTTGTGCTGCTGTCGTCGCGCACGTTCGATTACTTTATGTCGAGCGCGTTCAGCAAAAAGAACAGGAAAACCGCGCCCGCCGTCGCAGCCGAAACAGCGGCGATCGCGGACAATGCAAATGCGCAAATCGTAGAAACCGCTTGCGCCGAACCGCAGTCTGATTCAACGGAAAAAAGCGAAACAAACGAAAGAACGAACGAATAAATTTTTTGACGCGTCGCGCGGCGGTAAATCGCTTGACGATCGGACGATGAAATTCGGAGAAATAAATGCAAAACTTTATCCGAAATAGAGATACGTATATTGTCTTAATAGCTTTTTTGTCACTTTTATGTGTGATAAGCGCTGCTATAGTAATCGTACCAAGATGTTTGCTGTAAAAATGGTAAGAGTTTATCCAAAACCTATCGATTCCTTTTGGTCGTTGGAATTATCTATTACTCTGCTTATAGTGTTTTCTATCATACTAATAGCATCTATTGTCGGAATAGTTCTTTGTTCGGTTAAATTGAAGATTTAAGAAACTTAAAAAGCAAAATGAAGAATACTCTCGATTTAAGCCGAGAGTATTCCTTTATCTAAAAAATTATTTTTATGATAAAACGATAAAATTAATATATTCATTGTGCCGACGGGGTATACGAAAGTAAAAGCAACCGTTGCGGGAACAAAGATCGATTTTTGTCGACGCCGCGCGACCGATTTTGCGGCGGCGCAACTAAATTATTATATTCTCGAAATAATTTTATAAAAGTCTTGATTTTTTTTTCGTAATGATGTATAATTAAAGTCGTAAAGCCATTTGCTTTACGGCTTTTTCAAAATACATATGGGAGATACGCTAATGGACAAGATTTTCGATTCATATCATCACGGCGATATGTTCGACGCCTATAAGTATCTGGGCTGTCATTACGATAAGGCGACAGGCGTCGCCGTTTTTCGCGTGTGGTCTACGCGCGCGGTATCTATTTCCGTGATAGGCGATTTCAACGGTTGGGACGTTAAGGCAAACCCGATGAAAAAGATCACTGAGGCGGGACTTTGGGAGGCGCGAGTTCAAAACGTCAAGCCTTACGATAACTATAAATATTATATCGAAAACGGTTTTACGTACCCTATATACAAATGCGATCCGTTTGCGTTCCATCGCGAGACGTTCGAGGGCACAAACGCAAAGGTCGTTGATATAGACCATTTCGAGTGGACCGATGCGGATTATATCAAGAACAAGCCCGAGCCGTATTCCGCGCCGATGAGCATTTACGAAGCGCATATCGGATCGTGGCGGCGCTATGCCGACGGCAATACGTTCGATTACCGCAAGTTTGCCGACGAGATGTGCGACTATCTCAAGGAGCTGGGCTATACTCATCTCGAACTCATGGGCGTTGCGGAATATCCGTTCGACGGGTCTTGGGGGTATCAGGTAACGGGGTATTTCGCGCCGACGAGCCGTTACGGAACGCCCGAGGACTTTGCGTATCTCGTTGACAAAATGCATTCCGAGGGAATAGGCGTTATTCTCGATTGGGTGCCGGGGCATTTCCCCAAAAACGGCGACGGACTTTACGAGTTCGACGGCGGTCCGCTGTATGAACACAGCGATCCGTTGCGCATGGAGCATAAGGAATGGGGCACGCGCTGTTTCGATTACGGCAGAAACGAAGTGCGTAACTTTTTGATTTCCAACGCGTTCTATTGGCTGGATAAATTCCACGTGGACGGACTGCGCGTAGACGCGGTTGCGAGCATGCTGTATCTCGATTACGGCAGATACGAATGGCGTCCGAATATTTACGGCGGAAACGAAAATCTCGAGGCGGTCGACTTTTTGCGTCGGCTCAATACCGCGGTGTTTTCAAAGTTCCCCAAAGCGCTCATGATAGCCGAGGAGTCGACGGCATGGGGCGGTGTTTCCCGACCCGTGGATATGGGCGGGCTTGGGTTCAACTTCAAGTGGAACATGGGCTGGATGAACGATACGCTCGGGTATATCAAGACCGATCCCGTTTTCCGAAAGTACCACCACAACACGATCACTTTTTCGATGATCTATGCTTTTACCGAAAATTTCATTTTGCCTATCTCCCACGACGAGGTTGTATACGGCAAAGGCTCGCTAATAAACAAAATGCCCGGCGATTACGATATGAAGTTCGCGGGCTTGCGCAATTTCCTCGTTTATATGTTCTCGCACCCGGGCAAAAAATTATTGTTCCAAGGCGCGGAGATCGGACAGTTCAACGAATGGAATTTCGCAAAAGAGCTTGATTGGAGCGTGCTCGATTATCCCGCGCACTCCGACATGAAAAAGTTTGTGTCCACGCTCAACGGCATTTATAAAAATTACAAGGCGATGCACGAGATAGACTACGATTGGCGCGGGTTCGAGTGGCTCGTATCCGACGACTATCAGCAAAACATTCTCGTCTACGAGCGTCGCGACAGCGACGGCAACCGCATGGTCGCCGTAATAAACTTTTCGCCCGCGCCGCGCGACGGCTATCGTTTCGGCGCGCACGAGGGCGAATATACCGAGCTTATCCGCACCGAGATATACAAGTGGGAACAGTCGGGCAAAAAGTACAGTACCGAAAAGGTCGAAAGCCACGGCAAAGACGATTCGCTGTGCATAGACGTGCCCCCTATGGGCGGTATACTATTGTATTGCCCTGCGTCTGAAAAATCGGCGAAAAAGCCCGCAGCCAAAACGGCTAAATCAACCGTAAAAACCGAAAAATCCGAAAAAGCGGAAAAACCCGCGAAGAAAGTCGCGGCGACCGCCGCCGAAAAACCGACGGCAAAAAAATCGGCAACGTCAAAGCCGACTGCGGCGAAAAGAGCAACAAGCTCCAAAAGCGCCGCGCAAGCAAAATAAGAAAGAAATTTATCGGCGAGGGAGGCATCATGCCCAATAGCAAATCGAGCGTCGCTGCGGCGAAAACGGCGACGACTGAAAAGACTGCCGTCGGCGCAAAAACCGCGGCGACCAAAACCGCGGCTAAATCGTCCGCAGCAAAATCGGGCGTAAAGTCCGCAACCCAAAAGGCAAAAAAACCGATCGCGGTCGAAAAACCGAAAACCGCGACCGTCGCTGCGCCCGAAAAAACGCGCGCGATCAAGCCCAAAGCAAAGCGCGTGCTGTTCGTTACGAGCGAGGCCAAATAAAACAGCAGTTACAGGCAATGTGCCCTTCCCTACTAT
>CAJUNM010000012.1:40613-54877 GCA_910587805.1 uncultured Christensenellaceae bacterium
GGCGGCATGGGCGAGGTGTGCGGCGCGTTGCCGTGTGCGCTCAATGCGGGCGGGTTTGCCGAAGCACGCGTCATTATGCCTTTGTACGAGGAAGCGTCGCGGTTCAAACCCGATATGACGTTCGTATGCAATATAACGGTGTCGCTGTCTTGGCGCAACCAGTATTGCGGCTTGTTCAAGCTCGTGCGCGGCGGTACTACGTACTATTTCGTGGATAACGAATACTACTTCAAGCGTCCTAATATCTACGGCTATTACGACGACGCCGAGCGGTTCGCATTCTTTTCAAAGGCGGTGCTCGAGCTTATACCGTATCTCGATTTCACGCCCGATATAATACAATCAAACGATCACTTGACGGCGCTCGTTCCCGTGTATTATATGCTCGAATACAAGAGCAAACCGGGCTACGGTCGCATCAAGAACGTTTTTACCATACACAACATAAATTATCAGGGAACGTATCCGCTCGTGATAGCGGGCGACGTGTTCGGCATAGCGGACGAAAACGTGCCGCTCATCGAGTTCGGCGGTTGCATAAATCTCGTCAAGGGCGCGATACTCGCTTGCGATAAGATAACGGTAATGTCGCCGCAATATGCGAAGGAGATACGCCTGCCCGAATATGCATGCGGGCTTGACGGGGTGCTCACCGAAAACCGCGGCAAAATAGTCGGCATACTCAACGGCGTGGACACGGACGAATTCGATCCGTCCGCATCGCCGTCGCTTTTTGAAAACTATTGCGCGAAATGCTTGGACAAAAAAGAGAACAACAAGCTCGCATTGCAGCGCATGTTCAATCTGCCCGAAGACAAGGACGTGCCGCTCGTGTGCATGATAGCGCACATGACGCCGCAAAAAGGTTTCGATCTTTTGAGAAAGTCCATAAACAAGCCGACAACTGGCGACGTTAAAAATATTCTCGACGATAATATTCAGCTCGTGATCTTGGGTACGGGCGATACCGATATTGAAAGCTATTTTACGCATGTTCAAAGCATGTATACGCGCAGAGTCGTGTCGCTCATCACATACAACCGCGATCTCGCCAAAAAAGTGCTTGCAGCCGCGGACATGTGTCTTGTGCCGTCGCGCACCGAGCCGTGCGGATTGACTCAAATGGAAGCATGCTTGTTCGGCGCGGTTCCTATCGTGCGCGCTACCGGCGGACTTACCGATTCGGTCAAAGACCTTGAAAACGGGTTTGTATTCGAGGAATACGATTCGGATGTGCTCGACGCGACCATACGCCGCGCAATATCGCTTTATCGCGATAAGGACGAGTGGAAGAGCTTGCAAGCCCGCGCCATGAACAGCGATTTCGCATGGAGCAATTGCGCAGGTAAATACGGCGAACTTTACGATAATCTGTAACAACATTGTTCCAACACTCAAACGAGCCGAAAGCGCAAAGCCGAGGCCCATACCGGAGGACTTTACTTAACTATGAACAAAACGACAAACGATGTGCGGGCGCTCGTGCTCGACAAGCTCGCACGTTACTTCGCAATAACGCCCGAGAACGCTACGGAGGAGCAAATTTACAAAGCCGTGGCGCTCGTAGTTCGCGACATGCTGCTCCAAAAGAAACAGGAAAACAATGCGCGCATTGCGGACGGCAAGCATAAGCGGGTGTATTATCTTTGTATGGAATTTTTGGTAGGCAGATCGTTAAAGAACAATCTGTTCAACCTCGGGCTTACGAAACAGTTCGACGAATGTCTCAAAGACATGAATTTCTCGCTCGACGATATATTCGAGCTTGAGTCGGATGCGGGACTCGGCAACGGCGGTCTCGGCAGACTTGCGTCGTGCTTTATGGACAGTCTCGCAACGCTCAATTATCCCGCGATGGGTTTTACCATAAAGTATCAGTACGGGCTTTTCCGTCAGCGCATAGTCGATAACCAGCAAGTCGAACTTCCCGACATGTGGTTGCCGAGCGGCGAGGTATGGATGATGCCGCGCTCGGATAAGCGGTTTACCGTCAACTTCGGCGGCAGAGTGGAAGAATATCTCGAGGGCGGAAGAATGCACGTGCGCTACGTGGATAACGAGAGCGTCGACGCCATTGCTTACGACGTTATGATCTCCGGCTACGGCGACGCCGCGGGCGTAAGCGTGCTGCGGCTTTGGTCGAGCACCGCCACTACGCAGTTCGATATGCGTTCGTTCTCGCAGGGCGATTACGAAAAGGCAATGCAGCGCGAGCACGACGCCGCGCTTATTTCCAAAGTTCTGTACCCGTCCGACGATCACAGTCAGGGCAAGCAATTGCGGTTGCAGCAGGAGTATTTCCTCGTTTCGGCGTCGTTGCAGAGCATACTCAAAGATCATTTGAGATTGTATAAGAGTTTGGATAACCTGCCCGATAAAGCGGCGATACATGCCAACGATACGCATCCCGCGCTCGCTATTCCCGAGCTTATGCGTTTGCTCATGGACGAGCACGGTTATTCTTGGGACGATGCTTGGGATATTACGTGCCGTACGGTCAATTATACCAACCATACCGTCATGGCGGAAGCGCTCGAAAAATGGGACGAAGGCATGTTCCGCACGGTACTGCCCAGAATTTACGCTATTACATGCGAGATCAACCGAAGATTTATTTCGGATATGAGCGCGATGGGCGTAGACGGCGGAAAGATAGCCGGCATGCAGGTGATAAACAACAATCAGGTGAAAATGGCTAACCTGTGCGTAATAGGCTCGCAGCGCGTAAACGGCGTTTCGGCTCTGCACAGCGAAATAATCAAGCAGACCATATTCGGCGATTTCAACGAGATATACCGCGGCAAGTTCACCAACGTGACCAACGGCATAACGCATAGGCGTTGGCTCATTCAGTCCAACCCGAGACTTGCGGCGTTTATAAAAGAGCTTGTCGGCGACGGTTTTTATACGAAACCCGAGGAACTCGAGCTTTTGAACAAGTATGCGAGCGACGCCGCCGTGCTCGACAAGATAGGCGAGATCAAACTCGGCAACAAAACCGATTACGCCGAATATATCAAAAAGAGCACGGGATTCAAGCTCAACCCGCATTCGCGGTTCGATACTCAGATCAAGCGTTTGCACGAGTATAAACGTCAGCTTTTGAACGTGCTCAAGATAGTGCATTATTATCTCGAGTTAAAGGACGATCCCAATAAGAACGTCACGCCGCAAACGTTTATTTTCGGCGCGAAAGCCGCGGGCAGTTATATGCACGCCAAGCGCATAATCCAGCTTATAAACTGCTTGTCGGCGGAAATACAAAAAGACCCTAAGATGAAGGAGAAGCTCGACGTGATGTTCGTGGAGAACTACAACGTCACGCAAGCCGAACACCTTATCCCTGCGTCGGAAGTAAGCGAACAGATCTCGCTCGCGGGCAAAGAAGCGTCGGGCACATCCAACATGAAGTTCATGATAAACGGCGCGGTGACATTGGGCACGCTCGACGGCGCGAACGTGGAGATAGGCGAGCGCGTGGGCGACGATAATATATTCATATTCGGCTTGAAAACGGAAGAGGTAGAGGACGCATGGCGTAAGGGCTACAATTCTTCCACCATATATACGCATAACAACGAGATCAAACGCGTTGTGGACAGATTGCGCGTCGGGTTCGACGGCGAGAGCTTTTCGGATATTGCCGATTATCTCATTGCTGGCAGTTATAACGTCGCAGACCCGTATATGTGCTTGCTCGATTTCGATTCGTACGTGGCGGCGTCGAAAAAAATGGACGACGTATACAAGCGTTCGCGCGATTGGAACAGAATGGCGCTCGTCAACGTTGCGCAAGCGGGCATATTCTCGTCGGATCGTTCCATATCCGATTACGCAAAGAATATATGGAATCTCAAGCGAGTCAAAAAACAGAAATAAAACGGATCGACGCCCGATCGACGCAGATCGCAAAGTCGGTTCAAAAAGGAGGATCGTGTTATTATGGCTAAGACAGTGGATTTTTTCCCGAATTGTAAGAAGTACAAAACGCCTACGGGCGCTGCGGCGGTGGATGAGCCTATAAGCTTTACGCTTAAGTTCACGCGCCCGCAAAATCCGTCGGACGTGTTTCTCGTTCTCACCAAGGACGGCGAAACGCCCGTACACTATCCCATGAATCAGTCTGCGGACGTCGACGGCGAGTATACATATGCGATTGCGATTAAGATAACTACGTCGGGTCTGTATTTTTATCATTTCGAGATACAGAACGAGGAACAGCAGTTTCGCGTAGGTTGCGGCGACGATCTGCATGCGTTGCTCGGCAAAGGGCACGAATGGCAGCTCACCGTCACGAGCGACGCTTATAAGCCCACGCCGCTCGACGGCGGGGTCATGTACGAGATCATGCCCGACAGATTCTTTATAGGCGGGGAGCGGCTCAAAACAAAAGATTACGCGACGTACCGCGACGATTGGGGCGGCGTGCCCGAGTACCGCGCGGACGGCGACGGCAGAGTGGCTAACACCGACTTTTTCGGCGGCAATCTCAAAGGCATAACAAAGAAACTCACGTATTTGAAGAACTTGGGCGTGACGTGCATTTATCTAACGCCTATATTCGAGGCGCATTCCAATCATAAGTACGACGTCGGCAACTATATGCGCGTAGACAGCGATTTCGGCACGGTCGACGATCTTAAGGACTTGATCAAAAAGGCGAAAAAGCGCGGTATCGGCATTATCATCGACGGAGTGTTCTCGCACACGGGCGACGACAGTATTTATTTCAATAAGTACGGCACGTACGACGGCGCGGGCGCGTACCGTTCCGCAAAGTCGCCGTATTTCGGTTGGTATAAGTTCAGACAGTGGAACAACGATTACGAGTGCAGATACAATATCGACATCATGCCCGACGTCGACGACACCAACGCCATGTTCGACGAGTTCGTGACGGGGCAAGAGGGCGTTATCAGACAGTGGACGCGGCTCGGTTTGAGCGGTTGGCGGCTCGACGTCTGCGAGCAGCTCTCCGACGGGTTCATCGAGCATTGCGTAAAAGCCGCAAAGCGTGAAAATCCCGACGCGGTAGTATTCGGCGACGTGTTTGCTGACGCGACCAATCCGATAATCGACGGCAAACGCAGAAACTTTTTGACGGACGGCAAGCTCGATTCGGTGACTAATTATCCGTTCCGCGAGGATATTCTCAACTTTGTAAAAACGGGTGACGGGAATAGACTGAATAACACCATAGGGTTCGTGATTAACAACTACCCAAAGCACGCAGTCGATTGCTTGGTCAACGTGCTCGATAACCACGATACGGCGAGACTTTTGACTGTGCTCGGCGAGAACGGCAAGACAGAGAGCAAAAAGGACAGAGCGAAAGCTACCGTTAAGAACCGCGAGCACGCAATTAAGCTCGTAAAAATGGCGTCGGCGCTTCAGTATACCTTGCCCGGCGTACCGTGCGTGTTCTACGGCGACGAGATAGGTATGGAAGGGTTTGAAGATCCGTTCAACAGACGTTGCTACGATTGGGAAAACGGCGATAAAGAATTGCTCAAGTGGTATAAAAAACTCGGCAAGCTCCGCACGAACGAACGCGAAATTTTCGCGCACGGTAAATATTGCGCGAGAGATACCGAAAACGGCGTGATGTGCTTTGCGCGCAAACTCGAGAACAACGAGGAAGCGCTTGTAATAATCAATAACTCCGGCAAAGCGTATAAACCGAGTATAGAGGGCGAATATACCGATCTGTTCACGTATAAGCCGTTTGGCGGCACGGTCGAGGATAAAGAGACCGCAGTGATAAAACTCACAAAAAATACCGTGTTCCCCGAGAAAAAAGTAAAAACTAAAAAATAACAGCGTCAAAAACCGCGACAAAAATAATATAACGTGCTATAATATAATTTCCCGTAGAAATACGGGGAATTTCCGCGCCCGTAGCTCGGCTGTCAGTGTCGGTTCCGAATGTGACCGATACGGATAAATGAGCTATAGGTAAAATCCGCGCCCGTAGCTCAGCTGGATAGAGTATCAGATTCCGATTCTGAGGGTCGCAAGTTCAAATCTTGTCGGGCGTACCAAGTGTATCGGTCTAAAAGTCTTCTGACTTTCAGACCGATTTTCACGTTTTTGGGGGCGTTTTCTGGCGTTTTTGACTGAAATTGCGCTACCGAACTATAATCGAATGACCGAGTGCGGAAATTATACCGTCGCGGTCATTTTTTATTTCCTATCGGTAAAAAACTTTGCGCGAGATTTTGTAAAACACACCTCACGCCGATTTTTACGAAAAGTATCCCCCGACAAGATTTGAATATAGGATAATCAGCAGTGGCTTATTATTGGGAAAAATAGTATAATAGTCATACCCTTAATTCGTCTTGGCTTTCAAGCCTAATCTCGGACGATAAAGGGGGTGATGAAATGAAAAATAAAAAGGGCAAAAAGACATCAGCGTCGGCGGAGAGAATTCGCAAGGCATACGAGAAAAGCAATGAGGTGTCGGTCGAGGTTATTCCCGCAAGGGAAAAGCCTGTTGACGATCCCGATAAGGTTTGGCGAGTGTGCGCGTATTGCCGCGTCAGTACAGACGAAGAATCGCAACAATCGAGTTACGAATTGCAAGTGCAACATTATACCGAATATATCAGCGGTCACAAAAATTGGGTGTTGCATCGCATCTATGCGGACGAGGGAATAAGCGGTACGGCAGTCCGAAATCGCAAGCACTTTTTGGAGATGATTGAAGATTGCAAAGCAGGCAAAATCGATTTGATTATAACCAAGTCGATAAGTCGCTTTGCGAGAAACATCATTGACTGCATTGCGTATGTCCGTGAATTAAAGCAAATGACGCCGCCCATCGGGGTAATTTTTGAAACGGAAGGATTCAACACTTTGGATTCGACCAGCGAAATGGTGTTGGCAGTATTGTCGGCATTGGCGCAGGAAGAATCGGTGCAAAAATCCAACAGCCTGAAATGGTCGTATCAAAAACGATTCAAGAAAGGAATACCCGTAAACAATATGTGGGCGGTGTTGGGCTATGACACGGATAAAGACGGGAACATCTTTATTGTAGAAAAAGAAGCCGAAATCGTGCGGTATATTTTTCGCTCGTATGCCGAAGGAAAGAGCACGAGTGAAATCGCCGAAGCGCTGACGCAAGCACGGACACCTACGCCGAAAGGGAAAAGCGTATGGTCTCCCGGCACAATTACGGGGATGTTGCATAACGAAAAATACTGTGGCGATATGCGGATGCAAAAGACAGTGTCCGTCGATATCTTCAACCATAAGGTAGCGAAGAACGATGGCATCGCCAATCAATATCTCGTGAAAGACTATCATCCCGCAATCGTGTCGAGAAGTCTTTTCGATAAAGTGCAACGTATCTTCCAAAACGGAGGAAACAAACGCACCGAAAAGAAATTTGCAACAAAGAAGGTAAAACTCAAACCGATAAAGAGGGGTCGGCTACAAGGATTTATTCCCATCCCGGCAAACGCCGATTCTGTCGATATCGAACAACTCACAGCCAAAATCAAAATTAAAAAATAGGAGTAAACAATTATGGCATTGAAAGGTTTCAAAACAATATCGGTAGTGGGGTGCGCGAGCGCGTCCACGATGACTCTCACCAAGAAGTATTTCAAGTTCAGCGGCGACACGGCAAGGGAACTCGGATATCCGCAGTATATCAAATTCCTCATCAACGACAAAACCAAGCAAATCGCAGTCGTAGCCACCTCCGCCAACGACGAAGAAGCAATCGCTTTCCCGTGCAAAAAAGAAGGCGAGAAACAGTTCGCCATCAACATCGCACACCGAGCGGCTTACGCAGCGGTATGCAATATGATGCACTGGGATGATACGTCCCGAAGAATGAAAGGTGTGCTTGTACCCGAAGAAAAGGCAATCATATACAGTATGGAACAAGCAATCGTTCTTAAGAAAGAAATCGTAGAGTAAGCAAGGGTGGCAGTTGGATATAAGTTCGGCTGCCACTTTTGTTCTTAAAAGGTGTAACAAAAATGACACACCTTATTCTTTACAATAGCGGCATAAAATGTTATAATGTAAAAGCATAATTCTATAAAGGAGGTACTCTACCATGTATGGAAGAAGACGCAGGTCTTACACCACAAAAGAAGGCTATATCCAAATATACAAGCCGAGCAGTCCTATGGCACGGAGCAATGGGTTTGTTCCCGAACACCGTGAAGTAGCAAGCCGCAAAATGGGTAGACCGTTGCGCTCGAATGAAATCGTGCATCACCGCGATGGAAATAAGCGCAATAACAGACCGGGCAACTTGCAAGTGATGTCTCCTCAAAAGCATTGGAAGGTACATCATGGAAAAAGATAAGAAACTGCGCCCGATGAAAATATGGGAAATCCTCCGTCGAGAAACGGATGAAGACCATCCCATGGGAACGGAAACTCTCCGCGAAAGATTAAAAGAAAGCGGCTATCCTTGTACTCGAAAAACACTCTACGGCGATATCGCCTTATTGAACGACAACGGATACGAGGTTATGCGCACACGCAAGATTAGCAACGAATACTACGTTGCGGATCGGAGTTTTGACATACCCGAATTGCAAATCCTTATGGACGCTGTGCAAGCGGCGAGTTTTATCACCGACAAAAAGACGAAGGTGCTTATAGGAAAGATTGCGCAGCTTGCCGGGGATAAAAAGGCGGAAGTGTTGCAAAAGAACACCGTCGAGTTTCATACGCCGAAAAGCGACAATGAGCAGATATTTTATATCGTGGATAAGATAGGTAGCGCGATAGAACAACGCCGCCAGATATCCTTTGTTTATTTCGATTACGATATCCTATATCAGCGGGTATATCGCAAAGAGAAACGTCGGTATGTGGTCAATCCGCTTTCGACCGTGTTCTCCAACGATAACTACTATCTGATGTGCTACGACGATAAGCACGGGAACATAGGGCATTATCGCATTGATCGTATGGATGAAGTGGACATCGAACAAACGCCGATAAACGAAACGGAAGAATCGAAGAAATTCGACTTGTCGCGCCATAAAAGGGCATTGTTTGAGATGTTTAGCGGCGAGGACGCAAAAGTATCCTTTCAGGCAGATAAAACGCTTATAGACCATATTTTCGACAAATTCGGCAAGGGTGTACATATTACTTACGGCGAAGGGAACACGGTCGTGTTTACTGCCAACGTGCAAGTGAGCAAACGATTCCTCGGTTGGTGCTGTTCATTCGGCGATATGCTGAAAGTGACCGCACCGAAAGAAGTCGCGGATCAAGTCAAAGAACAACTGTCGGAAACGGCAAATCAATACGATTAGGAGGCTAAGCAAATGGCTACGATAACCTACACGGTAAAAGGAATAATCAAAAGCAATCGCGGCACGGCCGAAAAGGACGGCGTCGCATTTGAGATGCGCGAACTGCAATCCAAATGGAAGCTCGTCACAAAGTCAGGTGCAGCCAAGATAGAATTCGAATGGAGTAAGACCGACTTTCCCACGTTCGACGAGTGGTGTGATTATCTCGCAAACGAAGGGTATGTGATTACTCTCGCCGATTAGGAGGAAATGATGAAAATCGAAGAAGATATTGGATGGGTACGATATATCCAAGAGGATGCCAAATTCGACCCGAAGAAAACAGGAAAATGGATGTACCATTTTTCGAATGATGAAGACTCGATCGAATATGCCAAGTCCGTGTGTAAAGAAGCGGTCGAGCGCGGCATCGTGCAAACGGCAAAGCATACAAGATTCGGTTTCATATTCGGACCGCCAACGGGTGTGGCGTGTTTTTACATACACGGCGATGATGATGCCGCACATCGGCGCGTGATAGCGTATTTTTTGGAAAAAGGCTTAATAAGGAAAACGAAAACCGGGAAACTATACAACATTTCTTTCAAGTATGACGAGCAAACTCGTGAGGGGCAATACGCAAATGACTTTGTTGCCGAGATTAAACTCGATCAATTTTTGAATTTAAGCACGGGAGAGTGGCTAAGGAAATAATGGCGGTATTCATAGAAATTCTATCGCTGCTTTGGCAAGGCTTTTGCCAGACGCTGTCTGGCATTTTCGATGCGGTGTACGCACTACTGCCGACAGCAATGCAGCTGAACAAATTGGCAAGTTATTTCACGCCGATGGGAATGGTGGCGTTATATTTAGGTGTGCCGACCGTACTCATCACGATATTGTTCGGGATCATCAAAAGGGCAATGAAAAGAACAAAAGAGAGGTAAAAATGAAAAACATATTGGAAAAGCCTTTTTGCGAAGCACTTATGTACGTTCGTAAAAAGAATAAAGATTGTAGTTCGCGCTCGAAATTAGCGGTTAGAACGCGCATTGAAAGTTGGTATATCGCATCGTTTGAGCGTGGAGAGCGACTGCCGACAAGAAAACAACTTGCGGCAATATGCAAAGAATTGAATAGTCCGCAATTGAGAGAAGTCGGCGAAAAAGAAATAGAGTATGCGAGAACGCATCCCGATGTCAAAATATGCTACGCCGATAATACGACTTGTTGGAAATGCCACAAACCAATGAAAACCGTGTACGGCTTAATTGATGAGTGTCCCATTCCGCCAGATGCTTTCAGCGATGGGATGATAAAGATATGCGCCGATAAAGGCGTGATTCTGGAAGAAAGGCGGAGCGGCACAACAGGCGAAACGCACTTGGTAAATGTGTGCGAACATTGCGGCGCGTTCTTGGGTGAATTTTATTTGCACGATTTATGGTACGGCGAAACCGAAACTATACAAGTGGAAGATGTATCCGATTTTATTCCCGATAAGGAAGAGATAGACGAAGATAGTAAGAGTTAAAAGAATTTTGACGCAGAGCATAGTATTCCATTGAAAAAAAGGTCGAAATATGTTACAATGATAAAGAAATTAAAAAAGAGGGCTGTCATATGCAAAATTACGAAATCAATAAATACAGCGTCGGCACGATTCTAAACTATGTTAAAAACAAAGACATAGCCATACCCGAAATACAACGCCCGTTTGTTTGGAAAAACAAACAGGTACGCGACTTGATTGATTCGCTTTATCGCGGATTCCCGGTTGGATATTTGATAATAAGTCAAAATCCGTCGGTTAAACTCAAAGACGGAACGCTGTCCAAGGGGAAGAAAGTTCTCATCGACGGACAGCAGCGTGTTACGGCACTGATGACGTCGCTGCTCGGATTGAAAGTTTTGGATAGCAGTTATAAGGAAAAGACAGTCAAAATAGCGTTTAATCCATTCGCTGCCGATGATGAAGATTGCTTCGAGGTGCAAGACAGCTCACACCTGAAAAGCAAAAAATGGATAGAGGATATTTCCATATTCTTTGACACGCGATTCGATATGTTTGGCTTTATGCAAAAGTATTGCGAGGATAATCCCGAAATAACGCAAAAGCAAATGTACGAGATAGTGCAACGTGTAAAAAGCATTGAGAACAGGGATATAGGCGTAATCGAATTGGCATCCGATCTCGATACCGATATTGTAACCAACGTGTTTATAAGAATCAATTCGCAAGGGACTACGTTGAGCCAAGCGGACTTTGCTATGTCCAAGATCGCTGCCGACGAGAAATTCGGCGGCAATATGTTGCGCAAAGCGATAGATTATTTTTGCCATCTCGCCACGGAGCCGAGCTTTTATCATACGCTCGAAACAAGCGATAAAGAATTTATGGATTCGCAGTTCGGCAAGAAAGTGGCGTGGCTCAAAGACGACAATTCGGATATATACGATCCGTCCTACGAAGATATGCTGCGCGTGTCGTTTATACATATGTTTTCGAGAGGCAAGCTGAAGGATTTGGTCAGTTTACTTTCGGGCAGAGATTTTGAAACCAAGGACTATAAGGAAGAGATCGCCGAGGATTCTTTCAACAAGCTCACCGAAGGCATATTGCATTTTATGCACGAATATTATTTCGAGCAATTCGTTTTGGCGATAAAGAGCGCGGGTTTCATAAGTTCCAAACTGATAACATCGCAAAGCGCGCTCGATTTTGCTTATGTCGTTTACTTAAAACTGATGCTTACGGGCGAGGTTGATAAAACGCAAATCAAACACTACGTTGCCAAATGGTTTGTGATGTCGGTGCTGACAGGGCGTTATTCGGGGTCTGCCGAAACGGTTATGGATAGAGATATTCGCAATATCAACGCAAAGGGTGTGGTGGCGTGTTTGAAAGAAATCGAAGCCGCCGAACTTTCTAATGCTTTTTGGAAGGTCGGACTTGTGCAACGCTTGGATACTTCGTCGGCTAACAGCCCGGCACTCATGGCGTATTTCGCGGCACAGATTGTGAGTGGAGATAAAGGTCTATTCTCGCCGACTTCGACGGTTGCGAATTTGTTTGGCGCAAGCGACGTGCATCACATTTACCCGAAAGCATATTTACGGAAAATCAATGCCTTGGACAATAAGACAATTTATAACCAAGTTGCCAACTATACATATCTCGATACCCCGGTCAATATTGCCGTGGGGGACGATGCTCCGAATAAATACTTTAAAGAGGCGTTTGAGTCGGCACGGACAAGCGGAACGGTGTTCGGCGTACCAATGACCGAAAAGGAATTGACGCAAAATCTCAAAGACAATTGTATTCCGTCTGAAATTATCGATTGGGATTATAATCAATACTTGTCCGAATTTTTGCCGAAGCGCAGAGCACTGATGGCGGCAAAGATTGAAGATTATTATAATAAATTATGATCTGAATACGGTAGGTACAACACAATGAAAATTTTATACTATAATCCCATAGAAATGCCCGCCGAGGTTCGTTTGGAATCCAAAGTCCTTGGCGTAAAAAAGCAGTATCAATGTGACGCACCGAGCGGACCAGTCGATATGGATGAACTATTTAGACTTGCATCAACCGATACATTCGGTACGGTTGATGTGTTGCTTACGTCGCACAATGAAGCCTATTATAGAAAGACAAAGGAATCAGCACAAAAAGAGGTCGTTGACGGATGGGTGTCGCTGAAAGAATATAAAAATGGCGGCGGCTATTTAAACGATAAAGCGAGAGTTTTATTGTGAATATAATTAGTAACTATGAAAAGAAATTTAACATCAGCCTTTCAAAAGAGATTAAAAAAAGACTGAGTTTTGACATCGACTTGTTCGTCACGAAGAAGAAGCCGAAGAAAAGGAGCTCTAAAAGTATTTTGGGGGAGCTGACAATTTATCGTGGTATCGTGGGTGACTATCATATTTACTGTGTGAGTAAAGAGGAATATTTACGGTGTGCGGAGAGTGTCATAGTTTACGATTTATCATATGAGGATGAGGTAAAAAAACAAATTCGTGTTAGAGATATATTCTATGACGAAGTACATTATTTGAGCCTAAAACATGATATAATCAAGGTTTTATTTGAGAACGGCATAATAGACGATTGTGCTATTGTTGAATTGATAAAAAGACATGAAACACCAAAAATCAAATACTGAAAAACAAGCAAACGGGTAAATAATAGGAGCAATGCTATGGCAGAAAAAAACAATGCAAATATAGGCTTTGAAAAGCAAATATGGGACGCGGCGTGTGTGCTGTGGGGGCATATCCCGGCAGCCGAGTACCGCAAGGTTATCGTAGGGCTCATTTTCTTGCGATACATTTCGTGTGCCTTTGAAAAGAAGTACGAGGCGCTCGTTGCCGACGGCGACGGGTTTGAGGATGACCGCGACGCATACGAAGCCGACAATATATTCTTCGTCCCGGCAGAGGCGCGATGGAGCACTATAGCCGCCGCCGCGCATACGCCCGAAATCGGCAAAGTCATAGACAACGCGATGACGGCAATCGAGGCGGAAAACAAAAAACTCAAAAACGTGTTGCCCAAGAATTATGGCAATCCCGACTTGGATAAGCGAGTGCTCGGCGACGTCGTCGATTTGTTCACGAACAACATTCATATGGACGATACCGACGAAAGCAAAGACCTTTTGGGGCGCACTTACGAATACTGCATCGCGCAGTTCGCGGCGTATGAAGGCACGAAGGGCGGCGAGTTCTACACGCCGTCGAGTATCGTCAAAACCATCGTCGCTATTCTCAAACCGTTCGATAACTGCCGCGTGTACGACCCGTGCTGCGGATCGGGCGGTATGTTCGTGCAATCGGCAAAATTCCTGCAAGCGCACAGCGGCAAGCGCGGAAATATCGCCGTGTATGGGCAAGAGTCCAACTCCGATACTTGGAAGATGGCAAAGATGAATATGGCGATACGCGGCATCGACGCGGACTTCGGACCGTACC